>JBJOLT010000042.1:0-85325 GCA_046045415.1 Chloroflexota bacterium
AGGAGACCGGCTGCGACGCGGCGGATCGGGGCGGCTGCGGCGCGCATCTCGAGGCACCTCCGTGCCGGGGCGGTCGGCGTCCGCATCGTACCGGGTCGCCCGCCGTTCGCCCGTCGACCCCCGGGCGCTCCGTCGACCATCCGGGACCGACCGCGCCGCGCACGGGGACCGTTGGGCAGCGGCGTCCCGGGGCGGCGGCGCTAGGTTCGGAAGAAGGCCGAACGCGAGCGTGCCCGTTCGGCTCGGGGGCTCAGGCCGCGGGAGCGCACCGATTGCTGATCGTCACGTCCGCGGGAGCGGTCGTGGCATTGGGGGAGACCCCGACGGTGAAGTAGCCCGCGACCGATGAGTTGTAGTCGGGGCGGGCGACGGGGACCGGGTACGACCAGACACCGCGCGCGTTGGCGTAGAAGGGGCTGCCCTGATACGGCTGGTCGATCAACATGCCGTCGGCGGTGAACGCGGTCAGGTACAGGAAGAACTCCTCGCCGGCGGCGAGGCCGCGGACGGTGATCTTCGTCGCGCAGTAGTTCGCGTCCATGCGGTAGACCGACATGGCGGAAGCGGAGAGGCGGGCAGCCCCCGACGCTCCGCCGGCGAGCGGAAGCGTCAGCACGACGGCTGCGGTCAGGGCGATGAGTGGCCTGCGCATGGTCTCCTCCTGGGGTCGCGACCGAGACGTCGCCCGGCGACTTCAATGCCAGCCTACCCATACGTTTGGGCCGCGTCAGCAGGACCGAAGATCCCCCGATGTAGGACGGCGCGAACGCCGGGTCGCCCGCTCTTCGCCCGCCGACGCCCCCCGGCACTCCGCCGACGCCCTCCGGCGCTCCCCCGAGCCGCCGCCCTCCCTCGGGCCCCCGCCCGCCCCACGAGCCGGTGACTCGCCGGGCCGGTGTGATGTAATGCGCGCACGACCGGCGAGCCCGCCCCCGCGGGCCGATCGCCGCGACCCGGACCGGCCGGTGAGGTGACGACGATGGGGCTCAGCACGGCGCCCGGCGCGATGACCGAGGCGGAGATCATCGAGCTGACGCGGAAGCACACGCTCTTCCCGTGGTCGGCGCAGGGGGCGATCGACCCGATCCCGGTCGAACGCGCCGAGGGGGTCTACCTCTACACGCCCGAGGGGCGGCGGATCCTCGACTTCAACAGCCAGCTGATGTCGGTGAACATCGGCCACAGCGACCGCCGGGTGATCGACGCGATCACCGCCCAGGCGATGAAGCTCCAGTACGTGAGCCCCGGCTTCGTCACCGAGGTCCGGGCCCGGGTCGCGCAGAAGCTCGCCTCCATCCTCCCGGGCGACATGGAGAAGGTCTTCTTCACGCTCGGCGGCGCCGAGGCGGTCGAGAACGCGATCAAGCTCGCCCGCCAGTACACCGGCCGCCACAAGATCCTCGCCCGCTACCGGACCTACCACGGCGCGACCGCCGGGGCGATGACGCTCACCGGGGACCCGCGCCGCTGGGCGAACGAGCCCGGGATCAGCGGCGTCGTCCGCTACCCGGACACGCACCGGTGGGGGGAGAAGGAGCCGCGTCCCGTCGAGGAGTCGCTCCAGGGGCTCGCCGACGTCATCCAGTACGAGGGGCCGCAGACGATCGCGGCGGTGATCCTCGAGACGGTCGTCGGGACGAACGGGATCCTCATCCCGCCGGACGGCTACCTCCAGGGGGTCCGCGAGCTCTGCGACCGCCACGGGATCCTCATGATCGCCGACGAGGTGATGGCGGGCTTCGGGCGGACCGGCGAGTGGTTCGCGGTCGACAACTGGAACGTCGTCCCGGACCTGATCACGCTCGCGAAGGGGCTCACCTCGAGCTACCTCCCGCTCGGCGCGGTGGGGATCCGGCCGCACGTCGCCGAGGCGTTCGAGAAGAAGGTCTTCTACGGCGGCCTCACGTACTACGCGCACGCCGTCTCGCTCGCCGCCGCCGACGCGACGCTCGACATCTACACGTCGGACGACCTCCTCGGGAACGCCCGCCGGCTCGGGGTGAAGATGCGTGAGCACCACGAGGCGCTCGCCCGGAAGCACCCGTCGGTCGGGACGCACCGGAACATCGGCCTCTTCGGGATCATCGAGCTCGTCCGGAGCCGGGACCCGTGGACGCCGCTCGCGGGCTTCAACGGGACCTCCGACGAGATGAAGGCGGTCCAGAAGTCGCTCCGGGAGCAGGGGCTCTTCACGATGTACCAGTGGAACGGGATCCACACGAACCCGCCGCTCTGCATCACCGAGGAGCAGCTCGCCGAGGGCTTCGCGATGATCGACCGGGCGCTCGACCTCGCCGACGAGGCCGTCGTCTAGTCGTGCCGCCCCGCCCGGACGCCGTCCCCGGCGGGGGCCCCGACCCGGTCCTCGCCGAGGCCGAGGCGGAGCTCGCCGCCGACCTCGCCGCCCTCGCACCGCCCTCCCCGCCGCGACGCGCCGCGCGCCTCCGCGCGCTCCTCGGGCCGCTCGCGATCCTCGTCGGGATCCTCGTCGTCTGGCAGACCGGGAAGTGGCTCGGCGGCGACCCGTGGCGGGTGGACTCGATCTTCGGCATCCCCGTCTCGATCGAGCACTTCCCGCCGTTCGACTGGGCCGTCTTCTCCGACCTGAAGCTCCCGCACCTCTGGGTGATCGGCGAGGCGTTCTTCCAGGCCGACCTCGCCGGGACGCCCCGCTGGGTCGCGCTCCTCGGCGCCGCCCTCTTCACCTTCGCCGGCGCCTTCGTGGGCTTCGCGCTCGGGGCGGGCGTCGGGCTCGGCCTCGCCGTCCTCCTCCTCCGCGCCAGGCTGCTCGAACGCTCGCTCGTCCCCCTCCTCGTCGCGAGCCAGACCGTCCCGATCGTCGCGGTCGCGCCGGTGATCGTCGTCGGGCTGAAGGCGGGCTGGTTCGGGATCGCGATCGTCGCGGGCTACCTCACGTTCTTCCCGGTGACGGTCGCGGCACTCAGGGGGATGCGCGCCGCGGACCCGCGCGCCTTCGAGCTGATGCGCTCGTACGCCGCGACCGACCGCGACGTCCTCGTGAAGCTCCGCCTCCCGGCGGCGACCCCCTTCCTCTTCACCGCGTTCAAGGTCGCGGCGACCGCCTCGGTCGTCGGCGCGATCGTCGGCGAGCTCCCGTCCGGGATCCGCGCCGGGCTCGCGGGGCAGCTCCTCGGGGCGATGCAGTACTACTCGATCCAGCCGGGGGCGCTCTGGGCGGCGATCGTCGCCTGCTCGTTCCTCGGCATCGCGTGCTTCGCGGCCGTCGTCCTCGTCGAGCGACGGATCCTCCGCGACCATCGACCGAGCGAGGCGTGAGGGAACCGATGTCGAGCGCTGGCCAGCCGGTCGTCGAGCTCCGCGGCGTGGGGAAGGTCTTCGCCTCGCCCGGGGGTGCCGCCGCCCCGGTCCGCGCCCTCGCGGGGATCGACCTCTCGATCGCGAAGGGGGAGTTCATCTCGCTCATCGGACCGTCGGGCTGCGGGAAGTCGACGCTCCTCCGCGTCGTCGGCGACCTGACGGGCGCGACCGAGGGGAGCGTCCTCGTCAACGGGAAGCCGGCCGAGCGGGCCCGGCTCGACCGCGACTACGGGATGGTCTTCCAGGCGCCGGTCCTCTTCGACTGGCGGACGGTCCAGGGGAACGTGGAGCTCCCGCTCGAGCTGATCGGGCTGCCGAAGGCGGAGCGGGCGGCGAAGGCGCGGGCGATGCTCGAGCTCGTGGAGCTCGGGGCGTACACCGGCCATCGACCGTGGCAGCTCTCCGGCGGGATGCAGCAGCGCGCAGCGATCGCCCGGGCGCTCGCGCTCGACCCCGCGATCCTCCTCATGGACGAGCCGTTCGGCGCGCTCGACGAGATGACCCGCGAGCGGATGAACCTGGAGCTCCTCCGGATCTGGGAGCGGACCGGGACGACCGTCATCTTCGTCACCCACTCCATCCCCGAGGCCGTCTTCCTCTCGACGCGGGTCGTCGTCATGTCCGCGCGGCCGGGCCGGATCTCCGAGGTGGTCGAGATCGACCTTCCGCGGACGCGCGACGTCGAGACGCGCGAGCTCGACCGCTACTACGAGCTCGCGACGCAGGTCCGCGAGGCGCTCCGGCGGGGCGAGCAGGGCGACGCGGGGTCTGCCGGGCAGGGCGGCCGCGGCGGGTCCGCGCGGGTCCGGGCGGAGGGGCTCTCGGCGTGATCGCCCCGGGCGCGAGCGGGCTCGCCGGGTCCGACGCGGGCGAGATCGTCGTCGCGCGCGGGCCGTCGCTCGGCGACCGGCTCCGCGAGTGGCTCCCGGCGGCGATCCTCTTCCTCGGCTTCCTCGCCGTCTGGGAGGTCCTCGTCCGCGTCTTCGGGATCAAGCAGTTCATCCTGCCGCGCCCGCTCGCGATCCTCGAGCAGTTCCAGCTCCGCTTCCCCGAGCTGACCGGGGCCGCGGCCTACACGTTCGGCGAGGTCATCGGCGGGCTCGCGATCGGCGTCGTCGGCGGCCTCGTCGTCGGGGCGGCGACCGCGCGGTTCGTCCGCTTCCGCGGCTCGTTCATGCCCTTCGCGATCGCGGTCAACTCGATCCCGATCATCGCGTTCGCCCCGGTCTTCAACAACCTCTTCGGGATCGACAGCCAGGTCTCGAAGATGATGGTCGCCGCGGCGCTCTGCTTCTTCCCCGTGATGATCAACACCGTCCGCGGGCTCCTGAGCGCCCCCCCGGCGGCGCTCGAGCTGATGCGCTCCTACGCGGCCTCCGAGCGGGAGACCTTCGTCCGGGTCCGGCTCCCGGCCGCCGTGCCGTACGTCTTCACCGCGCTCCGCGTCTCCGCGACGCTCGCGACGATCGGGGCCGTGATCGGCGAGTACTTCGGTGCGCCGAAGAGCAGCCTCGGCCAGTACATCGTCACGTACACCTCGTACCTCAACTTCGAGCGCTCCTGGGCGGCGATCGTCTTCGCCTGCGCGATCGGGATCGGGCTCTACGTGACCGTCGTCGTCGCGGAGCGCCTCGTCGCGCCGTGGGCATCGGAGCGCGCCGCCGCCCCCTGACCGACGCGTCACCCGGCCGCTCCCGAACCGCCACCGGGACGCCCCTCCGGCGCCCCTCCCCGTTGGCTATCCTGTGCGGGTCAGTCCGGTGCGGACCAGTCGGCCGTCCGGGCGAGGAGGGTGTCGCGCGGCCGTCGCGTGACGCGGCACGACGCGCCCGAGCGTCGATCAGGAGAGGGCAGATGCGGAAGATGCGCAGGCTCGCGGTGCTCGCCGTCGCGGCGATGCTCGTCGCCACCGGCTGTTCGGCCGGGAGCGGTGAGGCGACGAAGGTCCGGCTCCAGCTCCAGTGGGTCCCCCAGGCCCAGTTCGCCGGCTACTACGCGGCCGTCGCGAAGGGCTTCTATGCCGAGGAAGGGCTCGACGTCGAGATCCTCCCCGGTGCCGTCGACATCGTCCCGGCGACCGTCGTCGCCGGCGGGAACGCGGAGTTCGGCATCAGCTGGGTCCCGAAGATGCTCGCGTCGCGCGAGTCCGGCGCGGACGTCCAGGTGATCGGCCAGGTCTTCCAGCGCTCCGGCACGACGCAGATCGCGTTCAAGGACAAGGGGATCACCAGCCCCGATGCCTGGCGCGGGAAGAAGGTCGGGACCTGGGGCTTCGGGAACGAGGCGGAGCTCTACGCCGCGATGCGGAAGGTCGGGATCGATCCGGAGAACGCCGGTGACGTCACGATCGTCCCGCAGGCGTTCGACATGAACGCGTTCCTCGCGGGCGAGATCGACGCCGCGCAGGCGATGACCTACAACGAGTACGCCCAGGTCCTCGAGTCCGTGAACCCGGCGACCGGGCAGCTCTACCAGCCCGGCGACCTCGACGTGATCACGATGGAGGCCGCCGGCACCGCGATGCTCCAGGACGCGATCTTCGCCTCCGAGGCGTGGCTCGCGCAGGACGGGAACGACGAGATCGCGGTGAAGTTCCTCCGCGCCTCGTTCAAGGGCTGGCAGTTCTGCCGCGACAACGCGGCGGAGTGCGTCGACATCGTCATCGCGGCCGGGACGCAGCTCGGGAAGAGCCACCAGGCGTGGATGATGAACGAGATCAACGCGCTCGTCTGGCCGTCGCCGAACGGGATCGGGATCGTCGATCAGGCGGCCTGGGACCAGACGGTGAGCGTGGCGCTCGACGGCAAGATCATCACGGCGGCCCCCACGAACGGCTTCCGGAACGATCTCGCCGAGAAGGCGCTCGAGAACCTCGGCGGCGACTCGAAGGGCGAGTCGTTCCAGAAGGGGACCGTCGAGGTGGTCGAGGGCGGCGTCTAGCCGCCGCTCATCCCCGGGACACCGAGGCGAGGGCCGGCTCCGCCGGGAGCCGGCCCTCGCGATTCCGGGGCGGCGATCCGGCGGGGGAGCGGCCGGGCGGGGCGGCGATCCGGCGGGGGAGCGACCCCTTAGGAGTGGCCGGTCCCGAACTGGCGGTCGCCCGCGTCCCCGAGGCCCGGCATGATGTAGCCCTTCTCGTTCAGCTGCCGGTCGAGCGCGGCGCAGTGGATCTCGACGTCGGGATGCGCGCTCGTCACCGCCTCCACCCCCTCTGGTGCGGCGATCAGGTTCACGAGCTTGATCCGCACCGCTCCCCAGCGCTTCAGCACCTCGATCGCCGCCGTGGCCGAGCCGCCGGTCGCGAGCATCGGGTCGAGGATGAGGCAGAGATCCACCGTCGCCGAGTCCGGGAGCTTGTTGTAGTACTCGACCGGCCGGAGCGTCCGCTCGTCCCGGAAGAGCCCGAGGTGCCAGACCTGGGCCGTGGGCATCAGCTCGAGCATCGCGTCGACCATCCCGAGGCCGGCCCGGAGGATCGGGACGAGGCCGATCCGGTCGGCGAGCTCGTGGGCGCCGGTCCGCTCGATCGGCGTCGCGACCTCGATCGGCCGGACGCGCGCATCGACGAGCGCCTCGTAGCCGAGGAGCCAGGAGAGCTCGCGGACGACCTCGCGGAACTTCTTCGGCTCGGTCGCCTCGTCGCGGAGGATCGCGAGCTTGTGGAGGACGGCCGGGTGGCTCGAGACGTGGAGCGCGGGCCAGCGGTCGTGGGGGACGGTGCGTGGGGTACCGGTCACAGGGCCCTCCGTCGGCTCGCGCGTGGGGACTCGGTGCATGCTAGCACCGAGAATCGGCGGCGCTCCCGGCCCCCCGCACGGCCGCCCGGTTGACCCGCCCGTCGACCCCGCCCTAGCGTCGTCCGGACAGGCCGAGGGCGCCGCCCGGGATCGCCGCCGGAGTGCCCACTGGCGACGGTCCGGTGTCGTTCTCGGTCTGTCGTCCCCGCCCTGTCGTCCGCCCGGTCGCGGCGTATCCTCTTGCCCCGATCCGCGAGGAGGTGCCGTGTCCGCCGCCACGTCCCGACGGAGTGGCCCGGCGCGCACCGCCGCCCCGGCCGCCCGGAGGCGCCAGACGATCCAGCCGGTCCTCGTCCGGCAGTTCCGCGACGGGATCGTCGAGAGCGAGCACCGCGGCAGCATCGTGGAGGCGGACGCGGACGGGCGCCTCCTCCACCTCGTCGGCGACTCCGATCGCCTCGTCACGCTCCGCTCGGCCGCGAAGCCCTTCGGTGCGGTCGCGCTCGTCGAGGCGGGTGGTCTCGAGGCCTTCTCCGTCTCGACCGAGGAGCTCGCGCTCATGACGAGCTCGCACTCGGGCGAGGATCTCCACGTCCGGACGCTCCAGGGGCTGCTCCGGCGGGCGAAGATCCCCCAGGCGGCCCTCGCCTGCGGTTCCGAGGGCGCCCCGCTCGATCCGCTCACCGCGGCGCGGATCCTCCGCGACGGCGAGCGGCCCTCGGCGATCCGCCACATGTGCTCCGGCCATCACGCGAGCTTCCTCCTCCTCGCCCGGCTGAACGGCTGGCCGCTCGAGGGCTACTGGGAGGATGCGCACCCGGCGATGGACGCGTACCGGCGGGCGGTCGCGGCGGTCTTCGGCGTCCGCCCCACCGACCTCGTCGCGGCGATCGACGGCTGCGGGATCCCGACCTTCGCGTTCCCGCTCCGTGACGTCGCCCGTGCGTACGCGCTCCTCGGCGATCCGTCGGCCGTCGCGGGACGCGACCCGCGCGCGTCGCTCGCGCCGACACTCACGCGGATCCGGGACGCGATGGCCGCGCATCCCGAGCTCGTCGCGGGGACGCGCGACCGGCTCGACTCCGCCCTCATGAAGGCGCTCCCCGGCCGGCTCGTCGCGAAGGGCGGCCGCGAGGGGCTCCTCGGGGTCGGGATCCTCCCGAACGCCCCGCGGCGTCGGGCGAGCGGCCTTGCGATCAAGGTCGAGGACGGCGACCTCGCCGGCCGCGCGGGACGCGCCGTCGCCGTCGAGAGCCTCGCGCTCCTCGGCGTGCTCGACGGGTCGGCGCTCCGCGGCCTCGGGCGCTACCACCGGCCGGTGGAGCTCGACCCGCACGGTCGTACCGCCGGCGAGACGGTCGCCGGCTTCGAGCTCGCCCCGGTCGGGGAGCTCCTCGGCTAGTCGCGCCGCGGTGCGGGATGGCGGGGTGCGGGACGGCGCGGGACGGCGCGCGATGGCGCGCGACGGCGCGCGATGGCGCGCGACGGCGCGCCCGGCCATCCGACGGGCGGCTGGGGGCGAATCGCTCACGTGACGCTCCACATCCCCGCCGGCACCCGCGCGAACGGCAGATGACCCCCGCCGCCGATCCCTACCGCGTCCTCGGACTCGCCCCCGGCGCGCCGCTCGACGAGGTGAAGCGCGCGTACCGCCGCCTCGCGAAGGAGGCGCACCCGGATGCGGCGGGCACCGCGGCGACCGCCCGGTTCATCGCCCTCCAGCGCGCGTACGAGTCGATCGTCCGGACCCCGTCGGGTGGCCGGCGGCCGGTCTCGCCGCGGCCGCGCGGCCGGAGCGGCTCGGCGGGCGCCGGCGCACAGGGGTCCGCGGGCCCGGCCGGAGCCGGCGGGACGGGATCGGGCTCGGCGGGCGCCGGCGCGGGCGCGGCATCGGCCGGGCCGGGCGGTTCGGGCGCGACGGGCGGCGCCCGGAAGGCGCGGGGTGCCACCGGTCGGCGCACGGCCGGGAGCGGCGGATCGACGCGGCCGAAGGGTCACCGGCCCGCCCGGCCGACGGAGCCCGTCCGCGCAAGGCTCGGGACGACGACGTACGACGGGGTCGGCGGCGAGGACGAGTCGTGGCACGGCGCGAACTGGTACGGCGTCTCGACCGGGACCTACTGGACGATCAACCCGAAGGAGTACGCCGATCCGCGCAAGCACGGCCCGGAGTACCTCGCCCGCGGCCGCCGGCCCGTCGCGAAGCGCTACGTCCCCCCGGCGGAACCGGCTCCGACGCGACCCGCGCCGGCCGCCGCCGCGCCGCGCGCCGCCGGCGCCACCCGGCCGTCGGGATCGGCGACCGGCCTTCGCGGCCTCCTCAGGCGGCTCCGCATCGGCGGCTGAACGCCCCGCCGAGCCCCGACCGACCGCCCCCGCGAGCCCCGAACGACGGCCCCCGGCGGCCCCGGCCGGTAGGATGGCGGCGATGGCCCGCAGGACCGACCCGTCCGACCTCTCCGCGGCGGCGCAGGAGTACCTCCTCGCGCTCCGCGTCATGTCGGCCGCGGGTGGGCGCCCGGCCGCGGCGCAGGTGGGCCGGCGGCTCGGCGTCTCGACCCAGGCCGCGAGCGAGATGTTCCGCCGGCTCGGTGCCGACGGGCTCGTCGCGCAGAGCGAGACCCGCGAGCTCTCGCTCACGACCGCCGGGCGGGCCGCGGCCGACGCGATCTTCCGGCGCCACGCGCTCCTCGAGTGGCTCCTCACCGAGGTCGTCGGGCTCGGCTGGGCGGAGTCGGACGAGGAGGCGGCGCGCCTCCAGGGCGCGATCTCGCCGCGGGTCGAGGCGCGGCTCGACGAGCTCCTCGGCCACCCGGCGACGTGTCCGCACGGGAACCCGATCGACGCGGCGACCGAGGCGCGTCGTCCCGCGGGGGTCCCGCTCGCCGAGGTCGCGGCCGGCGCGCGCGCCACGATCTACCGGATCACCGAGGCGGCCGAGGACGACGCCGGCCTCCTCTCGTACCTCGAGGCGCGCGCCCTCACGCCGGGCGCCCACGTCACGGTCCTCGCGAACAGCGAGTCCCTCGACTCGCTGACGCTCGACGGCCCGCGCGGTCGCGCGACCCTCGGCCGGCGGCCGGCCTCGCTCATCCGCGTCCTCCCCGGCGAGGCGGATCCGGCGCTCTTCCACGTCGTCCCGCCCCTCGCCGCGGGGCGCGGCTGACCGCCGCCCGGTACGATCGCCCCATGGCCCAACCCCGCCCCGACATCCGCGTCCGGATCGCACCGAGCCCGACCGGGCCGCTCCACATCGGCACCGCGCGGACCGCGCTCTTCAACTACCTCTTCGCCAGGCGGACGGGCGGCACGTTCGTCCTCCGCCTCGAGGACACCGACGTCGCCCGCTCGTCCCTCGCGTACGAGAAGGACATCCTCGACGGGCTCCACTGGCTCGGGATCGCGTGGGACGAGGGCCCCGGGGTCGCCGGGGGCGGCGACGCCGGTCCGTACCCGCCGTACCGCCAGATGCAGCGGCTCGAGCACTACCGCGCCGCGGCGGAGCGGCTCCTCGCCGAAGGGAAGGCGTATCACTGCCACTGCACGCCGGAGGAGCTCGAGGCGGAACGGGAGCGTCAGGAGGCGGCGAAGCTCCCGCCCCGCTACAGCGGCCGCTGCGCGACGCTCACCGACGCCGACCGGGCGCGTCTCGCGCTCGAGGGACGTCCGGCTGCGGTCCGCTTCCGGGTTCGGCCCGGGACGGTCGCGTGGCACGACCTCGTCCGGGGCGACGTCGAGATCGACACGGCGAACCTCGGCGGTGACTTCGTCATCGTCCGCGGCGACGGGACGCCGCTCTACCACTTCACCGTCGTCGTCGACGACGCGGAGATGGAGATCAGCCACGTGATCCGCGGCGAGGATCACATCAGCAACACCCCGAAGCACATCCTCCTCTTCGAGGCGCTCGGCCGGGACCTCCCGCTCTTCGGCCACCTCCCGCTCATCCTCAACCCCGACGGGACGAAGATGAGCAAGCGGAAGAGCCAGACGGCCGTCGCCGACTACATCGCCGAGGGCTTCACCCGCGAGGGGCTCGTCAACTACCTCGCGCTGCTCGGCTGGGCGACCGGGACCGAGGAGGAGGTCCTCTCGCTCGCCGAGCTCGAGGGGCGCTTCGACATCGCCGCGGTCCACAAGGGCGGCGCCCGGTTCGACCGGGAGCGGCTCGAGTGGCTGAACGGCCAGTGGATCCGGCGGCTCGCGCCGGCCGATCTCGTCGACCGCCTCCGGCCCTTCCTCGAGGCCGAGCACGTCGCCGGCGGCATCGACCGGATGCCGGGCGACGACGAGATCCTCGCGCTCCTCCCGATCCTCCAGGAGCGGCTCCCGACGCTCGCCTCGATCGTCGAGCTCGCCGGCTTCCTCTGGGTCGAGACGGTCGCCCCCGATCCCGCGCTCGTCGTCCCGAAGCGGTGGGACCCGCCGACGACCGTCGAGGGGCTCCGCGCCGCGCGCGACACGCTCGCCGCCCACGACGCGGTCTCGTGGGAGGCGGACGCGCTCGAGCCGCCGCTCCGGCTCCTCGCCGACGAGCGCGGCTGGAAGGCGGGCGACCTCTTCATGGCGATCCGCGTGGCGACGACCGGCCGGACCGCGACGCCGCCGCTCTTCGACACGCTCGTCGCGATCGGGCGCGAGCGGGTCCTCGCCCGCCTCGACGCGGCGGCCGGGGCCGTCGCCCGCCTCCCCGCGGCGTCGGCCTGACCGGCGCCGGGTCGCGCGGAACGATGGCGAGCCGGACGATCCTCGTCGTCGACGACGAGCCCACGATCCGGACGACGGTCGCCGAGTCGCTCGCCGACGAGGGGTACCGGGTCGTCGAGGCGGCGACCGGCGCCGAGGCGCTCGCGCGCTTCCGCGCGGCCGCACCCGACCTCGTCGTCCTCGACCTGATGCTCCCCGAGCTCTCCGGGATCGAGGTCTGCCGGATCGTCCGCGCGGAGTCCGACGTCCCGATCCTCATGCTCACCGCCCGGGACGGCGAGGTCGACAAGGTCGTCGGGCTCGAGGTCGGCGCGGACGACTACGTGACGAAGCCGTTCAGCCTTCGCGAGCTGACGGCGCGCGTCCGGGCACTCCTCCGCCGGAGCGAGGCGCGCGGCGGCCGGGAGCCGGCGCCGACCGAGCCCGCCGCGCCGACCCAGCTCGGTCGCTGCGAGGTGGATCTCGCCGGGCGGCGGCTCGTCCGCGACGGCCGCCCCGTCGCCGTCACGCCGCGCGCCTTCGAGCTCCTCGCCTTCCTCCTCGCGAACCGCGGGGTCGCGTTCACGCGCGACCAGCTCCTCGAGCGGGTGTGGGGGAGCGACTACGCGGGTGAGACCCGGACGGTCGACGTCCATGTCGGCTGGCTCCGCCGCGAGATCGAGGCGGACCCGGCGCGCCCGGTCCTCCTCGAGACGGTCCGCGGGACCGGCTACGTCCTGCGACGCGACGGTTGATCCGGTGGCGCCCCGGATCGGCCTCTACCTCCCGACCTGGCCCGGCCGCGACGGGCGGAACGCCGGGTGGGACGAGATCCGGACGCTCGCGCTCGAGGCGGAGGCGGCCGGCGCGGCGACGCTCTGGGTCGCCGACCATCTCCAGCAGGTCCTCCCCGGCCGGCCGGCGTTCGGCTTCTGGGAGTGCTGGACGATCCTCACCGCCGCGGCCGCCGCGACCTCCCGGGTCGAGGTCGGCTCGTTCGTCCTCGCGACCGCGTTCCGGAACCCGGGGCTCGTGGCGAAGATGGCCGCGACGCTCGACGAGGTGAGCGGCGGCCGGCTCATCCTCGGGCTCGGGAGCGGGGATCCGGCGCACGACCGGAGCTGGGAGAGCTTCGGCTACGACGCGCCGCGGGCGGGATCGCGTCACGCGGAGGCGGTCGAGGTGATCGCCCGGCTCTTCCGCGAGCCCCCCGTCACGTTCGCGGGCGAGTTCCATCGGACGAGCGGGGCCGCGATCCTCCCCCCGGGCCCCCGGCGCGGCGGCCCGCCGATCTGGCTTGCCGGGAAGGGGTCGCGGACGCTCGCGACCGCCGCCCGCTGGGGCGACGCGGTGAACGTCGACCACCCGATCGCGGACGCGGCGGACGCCCGCGCGATCGTCGAGCGCGCCCGGGCCGCGTGCGAGGGGGTGGGACGCGACCCGGCGACGCTCGCCGTCACCGGCTGGGCGCGGGTCGCCTTCCGCGACGACGGGCACGCGGAGCCGCGACCGGGCTGGCTCGGCGGGTCGGTCGCCGAGCTCCGCACCACCGTCGACGCGATCGCCGCTGCCGGCGTCGGCCACCTCACCCTCTACGTCGGCGCGGCGGACGACCCGAGCCCCCGCCCGGCCCTCACCCGCGCGTCGCTCGAGCGGGTCGCGCCGCTCCTCGAGGCGGTCGCCCCGTCGGGCTGACCCGCGACCGTCAGGCGGCCGCCGGCCGCCGCGCGGCGGCGACGAGGAGCGTCCCGAGTGCGAGCGCGGCGGCGAGGACGACGACGAGCGGCTCGATCGGGAGTCCGTCCGCCGGGGCCGCGCCGGCCGCCGGGGCGATCGTCCCGCCCGGCGCGCTCGCGCTCCCGAGCCCCGGGACCGTCCACGTGACGGCCAGCTCGCCCGCGGCCGGCGCCTCGGTCGCCCCCGCCGCCCAGCGGACCCGGAGCCCGTCGAGGACGATCCGGCAGCCGATGTCGTGCGTGCCGAGGAGCGTGAAGGTCGCGACGCGCGAGGAGCCGCCCGCCCCCTCGTACGCGAGGCGCGACGCCCCGATCGAGCAGAAGCCCGCGGGCATCCCGGGCGCCGGATCGACCGCCGGGGCGGCGACCGCGGTCGTGTCCCACTCGTAGCCGCGCGGCAGCTCGAGCCGGACGGCCGTCCCCTCCGGGAACCGGTCAGGGTTGGAGTACATCGCGACGTCGAGCGTCGGGCCGATGAGCGCTGCCCAGCCGCCGGGCGGCGACGCCGCGATCGCCTCGCCGCCGGTCGCGGGGATCACGGTGATGTCGGAGAGGTTCGTCGCGACGGCGCGCGGGCCGCCGAGCGCCGGTCCGGCCGCGAGGGCGAGGATCGCGACGAGGGTGAGCGCCGCGCCGCGGACGGCGCGCCGCGAGAGGATGCCGGTCACGTCGGCCTCCGTGCCCCGTCCCCGGCCGTCCGGTGCCGGCCCGCGAGCGCGGGCGGCTCGCCGTGGCGGCCGTATCGACCGGCGTCGGGGCGCCCGCCGGGTCGATCCCGACGCTAGGCGCCCGTGTCGGCGGCCGCCACTGCCGGACCGCCCGACTTCGACGCCCGAGCGTCGTCGGCTCGGACCGGTCGCCGCGCGCCCGCCGGCGCGAGCGATGGGAACGGCGCGAGCGGCCGGGCCGCCCACCCGGCCGCTATCCTTGGGCGATGCGTCTCAGCAGCCTCTTCTTCACCTCGCTCCGGGACGATCCCGCCGACATCGAGATGCCGTCGGCGCGGCTCCTCCTCCGGGCCGGCTACGTCCGTCAGCTCGGGACGGGGATCTACTCCCTGCTGCCGCTCGGCTTCCGGGCGAACCGGCGGGTCGAGCAGGTGATCCGCGAGGAGATGGACCGGATCGGCTGCCAGGAGATGGAGATGCCGGTCGTCCATCCCGCCGACCTCTGGCGCGAGACGGGCCGCTACGACGCGATCGGCCCGGAGATGGCCCGCTTCAAGGATCGGGCCGGGCGCGACATGGTCCTCGCGATGACGCACGAGGAGGTCGTCGCCGATCTCCTCCGCCAGATCGTCCGGAGCTACCGCCAGCTCCCGATGATGGTCTACCACTTCCAGACGAAGTTCCGCGACGAGCCCCGCGCCCGCGGCGGGCTGATCCGCGTCCGCGAGTTCGTCATGAAGGACTCGTACAGCTGCGACCGGGACGCCGCCGGGCTCGACCGCTCGTACGACCTCCACTACGAGGCGTACACCCGGATCTTCCGTCGGCTCGGCCTCGATGCGATCGCCGTCGCATCGGACGTCGGGATGATGGGCGGCTCGCAGGCCCATGAGTTCATGGTCCTCAACCCGGCGGGCGAGGACGTCCTCGTCCTCTGCGAGGCGTGCGACTTCGCCTCGAACCGCCAGGTCGCGCGGCTCCGGATCCCCCGCCCCGCCAGCGAGGCGCCGCTCCCGCTCGAGGAGATCGCGACGCCCCACGCCGACACGATCGCCGACCTCGCCGCCTTCCTCGGGGTGGGGGCGGACAGGACGGCGAAGGCGACCTTCTGGGTGACCGGCGACGGGCGCTTCGTCACGGCGATCGTCCGCGGCGACTTCGACGTGAACGAGACGAAGCTCGTGAACGCGGTGAAGGCGGTCGGCGGGCTCCGTCCGGCGCAGGCCGAGGAGATCGCGGCGACCGGCATGGTCGCGGGCTACGCCTCGCCGATCGGCGCGCGCGGGACGACCGTCGTCGTCGACGAGCTCGCGGTGGAGTCGCCGAACCTCGTCGCGGGCGCGAACAAGGCGGGCTACCACCTGCGGAACGTGAACGTCCCGCGCGACTTCACCCCGGACGTCGTCGCGGACATCGCGAACGCCCGCGAGGGCGATCCCTGCCCCTCGTGCGGGAAGCCGCTGATCCTCCGGAACGGGATCGAGGTGGGGAACATCTTCAAGCTCGGGACGAAGTACACGGTCGCGCTCGGGGCCGAGTATCTCGGCGAGGACGGGGAGCGGCACCCGATCGTCATGGGCTCGTACGGGATCGGGCTCGGCCGCGCCGTCGCGTGCATCGTCGAGGCGCATCACGACGAGAAGGGGATCGTCTGGCCGGCCGAGGTGGCGCCGTACGCCGGCCACCTCGTCGCGATCGGCGCCGCGAAGGACCCGCGGGTCACCGAGGTCGCCGACCGGCTCCACGAACTGTCGATCGCGTCGGGGCGGGAGCTCCTCTACGACGACCGCGACGAGTCGCCGGGCGTCAAGTTCACCGACGCCGAACTCCTCGGGATGCCGCGGATCCTCACGGTGAGCGCTCGCTCGCTCGCCACCGACGCCGTCGAGGTGACCGACCGGGCGACCGGCGAGCGCTCGCTCCGGCCCCTCGCCGAGGTCGAGGCGGAGCTCGGCTCCGGCGCCTGACCCGGTGGAGCCGCTCGTCGTCCTCGCGGCGGCGCTCGTCGGGCTCCTCGTCATCGTCGTCGTCGCGCTCGCGAGGTTCGTCCGCCGCGAGCGGCGGCTCGCCCGCATCCTCGGGTCGGCCGCCGCAGGGACGGTCGGGACCGGCCTCGAGGGGCGGGTCCGCTCGCTCGTCGCCGCCGCCGACGCGGGGACGTCGCGCCAGGCCGCCGCGACCGCGGATCTCGCAGTGCTCGTCGGCGACCTCGGGCTCGCGGTCGTGAGGACCGACGAAGCGCTCGTCATCCTCGGCGCGACCCCGGCCGCGACCCGGCTCGCCGGGCGCGAGCAGGGGGCGATGAGCGGCCGCCCGCTCATCGAGGCGTTCGCCGACCCGCGGCTCGACGAGCTCGCCCGGCGGGCGCTCGGCGGGACCCCGGTCGTCGAGGAGCTCCCCGGTCTGACGCCCGACGCCCCCTCGCTCGTCGTCCGGGCCGCCCGCGCCGGTACGGGCGGCGTCTGGATCGTCCTCGAGGACGCGAGCGAGCTGCGGCGTCTCCGCCGGATCAGGACGGAGTTCGTCGACAACCTCTCCCACGAGCTCCGGACGCCGGTGACGACGCTCGGGCTCCTCGCCGAGGCGCTCGGGACCGATGCCGCCCGGGCCGAGCCGCCGCTCCCGCCGCGCGTCGTCGAGCGGATCGCGAAGATCGAGGACGAGGCCGGCCATCTCGCGCAGATGGCGAACGAGCTCCTCGACCTCGCCAGGATCGAGAGCGGGACGAGCGGCCTCGCCCTCGAGCCCCTCGACCTCGCGGCGCTCGTCGGCGTCGCCGCGGCCCGGCTCACGCCGCTCGCGGAGCGGGCCGGCGTCGCGATCGAGGTCTCGGCCGTCGGGCCGCTCCCGCCGGTCGCCGGCGACGAGCTCCGGCTCGGGCAGGTCCTCGCGAACCTGATCCACAATGCGGTCCGCTTCTCGCCGAGCGGCGGCACGATCGGGATCTCGGTGGAGCGGGAGGGCGACGAGGTGGCGGTGCGGATCCGGGACGAGGGGATCGGGATCGCCGACGCGGACCGGGCGCGGATCTTCGAGCGCTTCTACAAGGCGGACCGGTCGCGCGGCCGGGGCGGCGGGACCGGCCTCGGCCTCTCGATCGCGAAGCACATCGTCGAGGCGCACGGCGGTCGGATCGGCGTCGAGTCGGCACCGGGCGCCGGCTCGACGTTCACGTTCTCCATCCCGGTCGCGCGGGCGGACGCATGAGCGAGGAGGCGACGGTGGATCGACTGACGGTGGCGACCCTCAACATCCGGAACCTGATGGACCGCTGGGACGAGCGGCTCCCGCTCCTCCTCGCCGACATGCGGGCGATCCAGCCCGACCTCCTCGGCCTCCAGGAGGTCGTCTACCCGCTCCAGCAGGACCGCCTCCTCGGCGCGGCGGGGGAGGGCCGGTACGAGACCCATCGGGCGTGGGCGACGCGGGTGGAGTGGGGGAACGCGGTCCTCGTGAAGGCGCCGCTCGTCGTCGGGGGCGAGCCCGAGCGGCTCGACCTCTCGCACGGGCGCTCGGCGCTCCGGGCGATCGTCCCGCTCCCGTCCGGCCGGCGGCTCGCCTTCGTCACGACGCACCTCCATCACCCGCCTGACGCGAGGGCGGAGCGGGACGAGCAGGCGGCCGCCCTCCTCGCGTGGCTCGACGCCGGGCCGCCGGCCGACGCACTCGTCCTCACGGGCGACTTCAACGCGAACCCGGGCGAGCCAGCCTACCGGCGGATCGCCGGGGCCGGCCTCCGCTCGGCCTTCGTCGAGGTGGCGGGGGCCGAGCCCGCGGTCACGTGGCCGTCCGGCCTCGACGCGCCGCAGAAGGACACCGACGGCGATCCCGCCTGCCTCGACTACGTCTGGCTCCGCGGCGCCGTCAGGGCGACCGGTGCGCGGCTCGCCTGGGATCGGCCCGCAGCCGGCGATCCGACGCTCTACCCGTCCGACCACCTCGGGATCGTCGCGGAGGTGACCGTCGGATGAGCGGCACGCCGCGCGACCCGTCCGACCCGCTCCGGCTCGCGCACCGGGGCGACCACCGCGCCGCCCCGGAGAACACGCTCGAGGCCTGTCGCGCCGCGCTCGCCCTCCCCGACGTCGACGGGCTCGAGTTCGACGTCCGCCTCGCGGCCGACGGCGTCCCGATCCTCCTGCACGACGAGACGCTCGCGCGGGTCCAGGGGCGGCCCGACCGGGCGGGCGATCTGACGGCCGCCGAGCTCGCCCGTCACGGGATCCCGACGCTCGCCGAGCTCCTCGTCGTCGCGCCGGCGCCCGCCTTCCTCGACGTCGAGCTGAAGGAGGACTGCGGCGCGGCGGCGGTCGAGGTCCTCGAGCGGGCCCGCGGCGCGTCCCTCGAGCGGGCGGTCGTCTCCTCGTTCGAGCCGGCCGCGCTCGAGACGGTCCGCCGCCTCCGTCCCGCATGGGGATGCTGGCTGAACGTCGAGGACCTCGCGCCGGCGACGATCGCCGCCGCGGTCGCGCTCGGCTGCCGGGGGGTCTCGGCGGAGCGGACCGCGATCGACGCCGCGAGCGCCGCGCGCGTGCGCGCCGCCGGACTCGAGCTCGCCGCCTGGACCGTCGTCACCCACGCGGAGTGGGACCGGCTCGCCGCGCTCGGGGTCCGCGCGATCTGCGTCGAGCGCGAGGCGCTCAGCCGCCGCGGAGCCCCTCGAGGAACCGCTGGATGAGCTCGCTCCGGTCGACGTTCGCGACGTGGGTGAAGTACTCGTCCTGGAGCTTGTAGACGACGATCGCCGCCCCGATCGGGAGCCGGTGCCGCGCGAGGAGCTCGAAGCCGTGCTCCCGCCAGTCGGCACGCCGCCGCACCGTCCGCTGGAAGGCGTGGATCGAGACGGCGACGAGGAAGACCGGCTCGAGGAAGTTGGGGAACGCGGCGAGGAAGAGCTCCTCCTTCGTGACGAGGAACCCGATCTGGCCGATCGAGCGGAAGAGGAAGAGGGCGAGGCAGAGCCGCCGGATCGGCCAGCCGCCGCGGTACGCCGCGGCGACGATCATCGCGTACGTCACCCAGTCCGACGACTTGTCGATCGTCTGGTAGAGCGGGTCCGGGAGGCCGAGCGGCACGAGGAGGTCGCCGTCGACCGAGTCGAGGACGAAGTTCGCCCAGCCCGCCGCGAACGGCGCCCGGAGGAAGAGGAGCGGGAGTCCGAACTTCGCGGCGACGACCGCTCCGATCGCGACGACCGCCGGGACCGACAGGCTCATCGCACCCCCCGCGATGGATCCGGGGCCGGACCGCGCCCGGCATCCCGCCACCCGGATGATGCGCCCGTCGCGCCTGCTGCCACAGGGCCGAGGGTCACGGCGTCGACGGTCGACCCGGCACCGGACGGCCTTTACCGCACGTTCACATCGCGGCCATCGGCCCTTCACGACACGAGGCGACGCTCCCATCGTCAACGCGCGAACATACCGGTCGAAGCCGGTCAGACGGAGGGAACCGATGTCGACAGTCCGGACGCGGCGCCTCGGCGCACTCCTCGCAACGAGCCTCCTCGTGGCGGCCTGCAGCGGCGGGTCGCCGAGCGAGGGTGGCGGCGGGGCGGGCGACCAGCTCGCCGGAGCGATCTCGATCGACGGCTCGAGCACGGTCTACCCGGTCACCGAGGCGGTCGCCGAGGAGTTCCAGATCGCGAACCCCGGGGTCAAGGTGACGGTCGCCTTCTCCGGGACCGGCGGCGGCTTCAAGAAGTTCTGCGCCGGCGAGACCGACATGAACAACGCCTCTCGCCACATCAAGGACGAGGAGGCCGAGCTCTGCGCCTCCGGCGGCGTCGAGTACCTCGAGCTCGGTGTCGCGACGGACGCGCTCTCGGTCGTCGTCAATCCGGCGAACACCTGGGCGGCGTGCCTGACGGTCGACCAGCTCAAGTCGATCTGGGACGAGGGGAGCACCGTGACGAAGTGGTCCGACGTCGACCCGGCGTTCCCCGCCGAGCCGATCACGCTCTTCGGCCCCGGCGCCGACTCCGGCACCTTCGACTACTTCACCGAGGCGATCAACGGGAAGTCGAAGCAGAGCCGCGCCGACTACACGCAGTCCGAGGACGACAACGCGCTCGTCACCGGGATCGCCGGCGACACGTACGCGCTCGGCTACTTCGGCTTCGCGTACCTCGAGGAGAACCTCGACAAGGTCCGTGCCGTCGCGGTGGACGGCGGGAGCGGGTGCGTCGAGCCGTCCGCCGCCTCGGTCGCGGACGGGACCTACACGCCGCTCGCCCGGCCGCTCTACGTCTACCCGTCGCTCGCCTCGCTCCAGCGACCCGAGATGGCGGCCTTCATGACGTATTACCTTGAGAACGTGAACGCGTTCGTCGAGGATGTCGGCTACATCGACGCCACGGCCGAGGTGCTCGACGCCTCCCGTGCGGCGCTCGACGCGGCGCTGAAGTAGCCGGATGACCACCCGCCCGGCGATCCTCCCGCGACCGCGGCGGATCGGCGAGACGATCATCGAGGCGGCCCTCTTCGGGGCCGCCTCGATCGGCGTCATCACGACGCTCGGGATCGTCGCCGTCCTCATCGTCGAGGCGGCCGGCTTCTTCTCCCAGGTCCCGCTGACGGACTTCCTCTTCGGGACCGTCTGGTCGGCGACGATCGAGCCGGTCCGCTTCGGCGTCCTCCCGCTCGTCGCGGGCACGTTCCTCGTCGCCGCGATCGCCCTCGTCATCGCGGTCCCGCTGGGGCTCCTCGCGGCGATCTACCTCGCCGAGTACGCGAGCCTCCGCGTCCGGAACCTCGTGAAGCCCGTCCTCGAGACGATCGCCGGGATCCCGACGATCGTCCTCGGCTTCTTCGCGATCGGCTTCGTGACGCCGAACCTCCTCAAGCCGATCCTCGGCGACTCGATCGGGACCTTCAGCGCCCTCGCCGGCGGGATCGTCGTCGGGATCCTCATCGCCCCGCTCGTCGCGTCGCTCTCCGAGGACGCGCTCCGGGCGGTCCCGCGGAGCCTCCGGGAGGGGGCGTACGCGCTCGGTGCGACCCGCTGGGAGGTCGTCCGCTCGGTCGCCCTCCCGGCCGCGATCTCCGGGGTCATGGCGTCGGTCATCCTCGCGGCCTCGCGGGCGATCGGCGAGACGATGGCCGTCGTGCTCGCCGTCGGGACGAACCCGCAGCTCACCCTCGATCCGCGGGAGAGCATCCAGACGATGACGGCGTTCATCGTCCAGATCAGCCTCGGCGACACGCCGCAGGGCTCGATCCAGTTCCTCGCGCTCTTCGCGGTCGCGCTCGTCCTCTTCCTCCTCACGTTCGGCCTCAACGTCGTGAGCAACCGGATCGTCGAGCGCATCCGGGAGCGGTACGCATGAGCGCCCCGATCGCCGGCGCGGTGGCGGCCGGGACGGCGCGCTTCGAGCCGCGGCTCGCCCGTCGGCGCCTCTACGGGGCGATCCTGCTCGGCGCGTGCATCGGCGCCCTCGCGATCCTCATGCTCGCCCTCGTCCTCCTCCTCGTCGACGTCCTCGGGAAGGGGCTCCCGTGGCTCGACCCGCAGTTCCTCTCCGGCGTCCCGTCCCGGAAGCCGGAGCGGGCCGGGATCCTTCCCGCGCTCGCCGGATCCGTCCAGATCACGATCCTCGTGGCGCTCTTCACCTTCCCGACCGGCGTCGCCGCGGCGATCTGGCTCCAGGAGTACGCGCGCGACTCGCGGCTCACCCGCCTCCTCCGCCTCAACATCTCGAACCTCGCCGGCGTCCCGTCGATCATCTACGGGATCTTCGGACTCGCCCTCTTCGTCCGGGCGCTCGGGCTCGGCTACTCGCTCGTCGCGGGGGCGCTCACGCTCTCGCTCCTCATCCTCCCGGTCGTCATCGTGGCGACCATCGAGGCGCTCCGCGCCGTCCCGAACTCCCAGCGGGAGGGGGCGTGGGCGCTCGGGGCGACGCGATGGCAGGTCGTCCGCGGCGCCGTCCTCCCGGCCGCGGCGCCCGGGATCCTCACCGGGGTGATCCTCGCGATGGCCCGGGCGATCGGCGAGACGGCACCGCTCATCCTCGTCGGCGCGGTCACGTTCGTCACCTTCCTCCCCACCCCGTTCGAGGAGGGCTACACGGTCCTCCCGATCCAGATCTTCCAGTGGGCGAGCCGGCCGCAGGAGGGGTTCCAGGCGATCGCCGCCGCCACGATCGTCGTCGTCCTCGCACTCATGCTCACGCTCAACCTCATCGCGATCGTCCTGCGCGCCCGTCTCTCGAGGAACGTCCAGTGGTAGAGGAGTCGTCGATGCTCGCCCAGAGCGATCCGTCCAAGGCTGCGGGCTCGCCGTCCGTCACGGAGCGTCCGGCCGTCGCGATCGACGTCGCCGGCGGCCTCGCCCGCCGTGACGAGCCGGGCGCGTCCGCCTCGATCGCGATCGAGCTCGGCGAGGTCGGGTGCCACTACGGGAGCTTCCGCGCGGTCCGCGACGTGACGCTCGCGATCCGGGCGCGCGAGGTGACCGCGCTCATCGGGCCGTCGGGCTGCGGGAAGTCGACGCTCCTGCGGACCCTCAACCGGATGAACGACCTGATCCCCGGCTTCCGCGTCGACGGGCGGGTCGTCGTCGACGGCGAGGAGATCTACGGCGCCGCCGCCGATCCGGTCCTCCTCCGGCGGAAGGTGGGGATGGTCTTCCAGAAGCCGAACCCGTTCCCGAAGTCGATCTACGACAACGTCGCCTTCGGCCCCCGGATCAACGGCTTCCGCGGCGACCTCGACGGGCTCGTCGAGTCGAGCCTCCGCCGGGCGGCGCTCTGGGACGAGGTGAAGGAGAAGCTCGGGTCGCCCGCGCTCTCGCTCTCCGGCGGCCAGCAGCAGCGGCTCTGCATCGCACGCGCGATCGCCGTGGAGCCCGCGGTGATCCTCATGGACGAGCCGTGCTCCGCGCTCGACCCGCGGGCCACGCTCCAGATCGAGGAGCTGATGGCGGAGCTCCGCGAGTCGTACACGATCGTCATCGTCACGCACAACATGCAGCAGGCGGCGCGCGCGTCGGACACGACCGTCTTCATGACGATGGGGGACGACCGGGCGGGCCGGATCGTCGAGACCGGACCGACGCTCCAGATCTTCACGAACCCGCGCGAGCGGCTGACGGAGGACTACATCTCCGGCAGGTTCGGATAGGAGGCGGCGATGGGCGAGCGTGATGACCGGCCGGCCGACGCGATCCGCCGGGACGTCGAGGAGATCCTCCGGCGCGCCGACGGGTCCGAGGCGCCGGTCGGGGCGGCATCGGCCGGGGCGGGGGTCGGCGCGGTCCGGGGCACACTCGATCGCGAGCTCCGCGAGGTCCGGGCCGCGATCCTCCGGATGGGGCTCCTCGTCGAACAGTCGATCCGCGCGGCCGTCGATGCGCTGAGCCGCCACGACGCGGCGGCGGCGGAGGCCGTCATCCATGGCGACCGAGCCGTGAACGAGATGCAGCGGGAGATCGCCGCGCTCATCACCGCGACGATCGCGACGCAGGGGCCGGTCGCCCGCGACCTCCGCTTCCTTCTCGCGCTCGATCACGTGACGTACGAGCTCGAGCGGATCGGGGACCACGCCGGGAGCGTCGCGAAGCAGGCCCGGAAGCTCGCCCCGTTCCCGCCGGTGGCGCGCGCCGTCCTCGTCGAGGAGATGGGAGAGCTCGCGGCCCGGATCCTCCACGACATCCTCCGGGCGCTCGTCGACGTCGATGCGGCGGCGGCCCGCGAGGTGGCCGCGAGGGACGACGAGATCGACCATCGCTATCACCAGCTCTTCGACGAGATGGTCGTCGCGATGCGTGGCGATCCGGAGCTCGTGGAGCCCGGGACGCGCCTCCTCTTCGCCGCCCACTACGTCGAGCGGATCGGCGACCGGGTGACGAACATCGCCGAGGACGTCGTCTTCCTGGAGACCGGGCAGGCCGAGGACCTGAACCAGTGAGGGCCGGGGCGGGGTCGGGCGAGCGGCAGGGGCAGCCGGTCGAGCTCTACCTCGTCCGCCACGCGCACGCGGGCGATCCGGCGCGCTGGAGCGGCGACGACGCGGCCCGGCCGCTCTCCGGGAAGGGGCGGCGGCAGGCGGCCCGGCTCGGTGAGCTCCTCGCCGCCGCCGACCTCCGTCCGGGCGCGATCGTCTCTTCCCCGAAGACGCGCGCGAGGGAGACCGCCGAGATCGTCGCCGAGCGACTCGGCCCCCGGGTCGCCGTCACGCTCGACGCGCGGGTCGCCGACCGGTTCGACCTCGAGGCGCTCGCCGCGATCGTCGACGAGCAGGGCCGCCCGCCGCAGGTCGTCGTCGTCGGTCACGACCCGGACCTGAGCGACCTCGTCGCCGCGCTCGTCGGCGTCGAGTTCCTCCCGATGCGCAAGGGGGCGCTCGCCCGGGTCGACGTCGCGGGCTTCCCGTCGCCGGGAGCGGGCCTCCTCCACTGGTTCATCTCGCCCGATCTCTACCTCGGGTCGGACGACTAGGGGTCGATCACGCCCGCGGCGGCTTCGCCCTCCGGAGCACGACCTCGACCGGCTCGAGCGTCACGAGCCCGCCCGCGACCATCGACCCGAGCTCGTCGAGGAGCGGCCGGATGACGCCCGGATCGTCGACCGCCTCGACGACGATCGGGAGGTCCTCGGAGAGGCGGAGGAGCCGGGTCGTGTGGATCCGCGAGCTCGCCCCGAACCCCTCGATCCCCCGGAGGACCGTCGCGCCGGCGACCCCACGCTCGCGGAGGAACTCGACGAGCGCCTGGTAGAGCGGTCGGCCGTGCCACGTGTCCGCCTCGCCGACGTACACCCGGAGCCGGAGCGCCTCGCCCCGGCCGGCCGCATCGCCCATCAGATCGCCCTCCCGATCGCCAGGCCGGCCCAGACCGCGACGAGCCCGAGCACGGATGAGATCCCGAGGTTCGCGAGCGCCCCGACGAGCGCACCGTCCTCCCCGAGCCGCCAGGTCTCGAGCATGAGCGTCGAGAAGGTCGTGTACGCGCCGAGGAACCCGACGGCGAGCGGGATCCGGATGTCGGGCGAGAGGAGCGCGCGCTCCGTCGATGCGGCGAAGAGGATCCCGAGAATGAACGAGCCGGAGAGGTTCACGACGAGCGTCCCGTACGGGAACGACTCCCCGACGACGGTAGCGACCCAGCCGCCGACGAGGTAGCGGGCGACGGCGCCGGCGGCCCCGCCGATCCCGATCAGCGCGAGCGTCATCGACCGAGGATAGCGAGGGGCGGGCGGGCCGGTACCATCGCCCGGTCATGGACGAGCCCGCCTCCACGGCACCGATCCGCGTCGGCGCGGCGATCGACATCGGGTCGAACTCCGCGCACCTCCTCGTCGCGGCCGTCGGGGCGGGGGGCGGCAGCCCGCTCGTGCCGCTCGTCGACGAGTCCGTCTTCCTCGGGCTCGGCGAGCGCGTGGCCGCGACCGGGGCGCTCGGCGCCGAGGCCCGGGAGGCGACCGTCGCGGCGCTCGCCGGCTTCGCCGCGACGGCCCGCTCGCGCGGGGTCGCCGACGACGCACTCCTCCTCCTCGGGACCGAGCCGGTCCGCCGCGCGGCCGACGGTCCGCTCCTCGCCGCCGAGGTGGAGGCGGCGCTCGGCGTCCCGCTCCGCATCCTGGACCACGACGAGGAGGCGTGGCTGACGGCGCTCGCGATCACCGGTGGCCGCACCCCGGCCGGCCCGCTCGTCATCGTCGACAGCGGCGGCGGGAGCACCGAGGTCGCGCTCCTCGCCCCCGGGCGCGCTCCCGTCGCGAGCGGGTTCCGCCTCGGGACGGCGTCGCTCACCGCGGCGGTCGCACCGGCGGACCCCCCGACCGCGGACGACCTCGCGCGGCTCGAGACGGCCGCCGCCCGGATCCTCGCGGGGCTCGCACCCGTCCCGGGGGCACGGGTCGTCGGCCTCGGCGGGACGGTCTCGAATCTCGCGAAGCTCCTCCCCCCGCCCGGTGCCGGCGGGGCGGACGCGGCCGACCGGCGGCTCACGGGCGACCTGCTCCGCCCGATCGAGGCCGAGCTTCTCGCGACACCCGCCGCGGCGCTCGTCGCAGGTCGCGGCCTGAATCCCCGCCGGGCGCCGCTCATGGCGGCGGGACTTGCGATCGTCCGGGCGCTCCTCGCGCGGCTCGGGGCCGACGCGATCGAGGTCTCGGAGGCGAGCTGTCGCGAGGGGGCGATCGTCGCCCGGGCGCTCGCCGGCGTGGCGTGGCGGGAGCGGCTCGCGTCGCTCGTCGCCGGCGGGGACTGAGCCGCCCCGGCGGGGACTGAGACGCCCCGGCGGGGACTGAGCCGCCCCGGTCGGATCGCCCCGGTCAGATCGCCCCGGTCACCCGCCCGAGCGCCGCACGGAAGTCGGTCCCGCCCACCCCGGCCCACGCCCCGCCGATCCCGGCCCGCAGCCGCTCGACCTCGCGCTCCCGGCTCGCCACGTACCGGCCGATCGCGATCGCCGCCCCTTCGTCGAGGCCGTCGGCCCGCTCGCCGGCGAAGCGACGCGCGAGTTCGCCCGCGACGACGGCGTCGTTCAGCTCGCCGAGATGGTCCTGGAGGACGACGAGCCGGGCGACGAGCTCGTCCGCCTCCGCCGGAAGGACCTCGCGGAGGAACTCGATCGTGTAGCGGAGTCGCTTCGCCGCGATCCGCAGGTCGTGGAGCGTCTCGTCGTCGGCGGCGCCGAGGAGCGGCTCGAAGGCGCGGACCCCCTCGTACGCCGACCAGAGCGCCGATGCGGCCGTCTCGCGGATCCGCGACGGCGTCCCGGGTACGGGCCGGACGCTCGCCGCGCCGTCGGTCGTCACGAACGCGCGGAACTCGTCGAGCCAGCGACGGTGCTCCTCGGCGTCGAGCTCGCGGACGAGGTCGAGCCGCGCCTGCCAGCGCTCGTGACGGAGCTCCTCGACGAACGGCTCCAGCCCGATCCGTTCCGCCGGCGGGAGCGGCTCGAGATGGCGCTCCAGCCCCGCGAGGAGGACGTCGCGGTCCCGTACCGCGCCGAGGAGGTCGCCGAGCGTCTTCAGCCGCTTCCGGAGCGTGCGGGTCCGCCCGTCGCGCCACCCGGCCTCGAAGACGCGCCACGCCGCGCGGAGCCGCCGCGTCGCGACCCGCATCGCCTTCAGCTCGCCGGGATCCTCGCCGAGCCGGGTCCCCGCCTCCCGCGCGACGAGCCGGTCAAGCTGGATCCGGAGCACCTTCCGGCCCGCCTCGGCGACGGTGTCGTCCGGTCGGATCCCCGGCCGCCGCGGTGGGACCGCCCCGGTCGCCTCCAGCGTCCGCTCCATCTTCGAGCGGACCGCGTGGACGAGCCCCGGCGCCGCGTCGAGGATCGCCGCGAGCTCGGCGAGCCGCCCCTCCGATCCGTCGCGGAGCTCGGCCTCGAGCTCGACGAAGCGGAGGACCGTCCGGCCGCCGGCGAGGACCTCGACCTCGTCCACCGTCGCCTCGACCCGGGCATCGTCCGCGACCAGCTCGTACGGGGTCCGGCGTTGCCGGGCGGCGCCGAGGACGACGAGCGGCGCCTCGCCGACGAGCTCGACGAGGATCGCCCGCGGGCCGGACGGCGGCCACTCCCCGGGGAGGAGCGACGGACCGGCCGGCGCCTCGTGCTCGATCCGGCGGTGCTCCGCGCCGTCCCGCGTCGCGACCGACTTCAGCGTGAGGAGCGTCGCCCCATCGCGCTCGCGGAGACGGGCGACCCAGCCGCCGGCGAGGAGCCGCCGGTCGGCGGTGTCGACGTAGCGGTCGTGCGTCTCGTACGGGGTCCCCGCGGGGCCGACGGCGAAGGGACCGAGCCTCCCTGCCGCGAGCGGCGCGGCCGCCGTCGCCGCGTCCGGGGCCTCGTACTTCAGCTCGATCTCGACCGGCCGTCCCTCCGCGTCGATCACGCGCGGGGGTCCATCGACCCCGCCCCGGCGCCCGGCCGGTGCGGGGCCGACGAGGCGTCCTCTCCTTCGAGCGCGGCGTCCTTCAGGGCGGCGAACGTGTCGACGAGGCCGGCGCGGGCGTCGAGCTCCTCGGTCCGCCGCCAGCGGCCGTCCGAACCGAGCTGCCACGAGCGGCGGTCGTCGGCGAGCATCGTCTCGACGATCTCGGCGAGCCGACCCTGGGCCGCCGAGTCCTCGATCGGGGTGACCGCCTCGACCCGTCGGTCGAGGTTCCGGTCCATCAGGTCGGCGGAGCCGATGTACCACTCCCGGTTCCCGCCGTTGAGGAAGCCGAGGATCCGCGAGTGCTCGAGGAACTCGCCGACGACCGAGCGGACCCTGATCGTCTCGCTCAGCCCCTCGACCCCGGGGACGAGCGAGCAGATCCCCCGGACGATCAGGTCGACCCGGACGCCGGCCTGGCTCGCCCGGTAGAGGGCCTCGATCGTCGGGACGTCGACGATCGCGTTCACCTTCAGGACGACGTGCGCCGGACGGCCGGCCTGCGCATGGCCGATCTCCCGCTCGATCAGCTCGAGGATCCGCGAGCGGAGGCTGTGCGGCGCGACGAGGAGGCGCCGGAAGGTCCGCTGTCGCGAGAGCCCCGTGAGGACGTTGAAGAGGTCGGTGACGTCCGCGCCGAGCTCGGGGCGGCAGCTGAGGAGGCCGAGGTCGACGTAGAGGTTCGCCGTCTTCGGGTTGTAGTTCCCGGTCCCGATGTGGACGTAGCGACGGAGCGTGCTCCCCTCGCGCCGGACGACGAGGCAGACCTTCGAGTGGGTCTTGAGGCCCACGAGCCCGTAGACCACGTGGGCGCCGGCCTGCTCCAGCTTCCGCGCCCAGACGATGTTCGCCTCCTCGTCGAAGCGGGCCTTGATCTCGACGAGGACGACGACCTGCTTCCCCCGCTCCGCCGCCCGGATCAGGTTCCGGACGATCGGCGAGTCGCCCGAGGTCCGGTAGAGCGTCTGCTTGATGGAGAGGACGTCGGGGTCGTCGGCCGCCTGCTCGATGAAGCGCTCGACGGAGGCGACGAAGCTCTCGTACGGGTGGTGGACGAGGATGTCGCCCGCCCGGATCGCGGCGAAGACGTCGGCCGGCTCGTCCTCGTCGGGCGGCACGAGGCGCGGCGGGACGACCGGGGTCCAGGCGGGGTCGCGGAGCTCCGGGATGTCGAGCTCGGCGATCGCGGCGAGCCCGGTGAGGTCGAGCATCCCGGCGATCTCGTAGCACGCCTCCGGCTCCAGCCCGATCCCCCGGAGGAGGAGCGCGCGGGTCGCCTCCGGCATCGAGCGCTCCACCTCGATCCGGACGGCGTCGCCGAAGCGCCGTCGCCGGAGCTCCTCCTCGATCGCGAGGAGGAGGTCGTCCGCCTCGTCCTCCTCGATCGCGAGGTCCGCGTCGCGCGTGACGCGGAAGCAGTGGGTGTCGACGATCTCCATCCCGCTGAAGAGGAGATCGAGGTTCGCCTCGATCACCTGGTCGACGAGGACGTACGTCCGGGGCTCCACCTCGAGGAGGCGGGGGAGGAGCGGCGGGACCTTCACCCGCGCGAAGCGGCGCTCGTTCGTCTCCGGGTCGCGGAGCCCGACGGCGATCGAGAGGCTGAGCGTGCTGATGTACGGGAACGGGTGGCCCGGATCGACGGCGAGCGGCGTGAGGACCGGGAAGATCTCGTCCGTGAAGCGGCGGCGAAGCTCCTCGTGGTGCTCGGTCAGATCGCCGTAGTCGACGAAGCGGATCCCGGCGGCCGCGAGCTCGCCGCGGATCCCGGCGAAGATCGCCGACTGCTCCTCGATCAGCTCGCGGACCCGCGGCCTGATCGCGGCGAGCTGCTCCTGGGCGTTCCGACCGTCCGGCGAGACCTGCACCTTCCGGGCGGTCGCCTGCTTGCGGAGACCGGAGATCCGGACCTGGAAGAACTCGTCGAGGTTGCTCGAGAAGATCGAGAGGAACTTCACGCGCTCGAGGAGCGGGTTCCGCCCGTCGCGGGCCTCGTGGAGGACGCGCGCGTTGAAGTCGAGCCACGAGAGCTCGCGGTTCAGGTACGGGAGCCGCTCCGGCACGCGCTTCGCGCGCCTCGCGGTCCTCGTCGCGGCGGTCGACCTCACGGCGGTCACGGGTGACGGGGCTCCTCGACAGGACGTCGCGTCCCGGGCGCGACGGGCGGCGACGATAGCACGGACGTGCAGCGGCGCCCTCTGGCGCGAAGGTACCGCCCGCTCAGGACCCGCGCCCGCTCAGGACCCGCGCGCCGCCGTGCACGCCGGGCAGGGACACCGTTCGCGGAGGAGGGCGAACGTGTAGAAGCCGGTCGCGTGGCCGTCGCCCCACGTCGGGGCGACGGCGTAGCTCCCGACGAGCGCGAGGTCCGTGAGCGTCGTCTGCGCCTCGCTCAGGGTCGGGGCCGAGTCGAGCCAGCCCGGGAGCCCCGCCTCGCCCCGGCAGTAGGCGCACGGGCAGAGCCAGCGGAGCGCGGTGAAGTCGTAGGCCGAGCGGTGGCCGTCGGCCCAGTCGATCTCCAGCGTGCGTATCGCGCGCTCGACGCGGAAGGCGACCGGAGCGGGCCGGCCGGGTGCGGGGGTCGTCATCACCCGATCGTAGCCGCCCCGCGCCATCCCCGCGGCGGCCGGGTCGGGGAAGATAGGGGTGATGACCGGCCACCTCCTCCCGCGCGGCGCCACCGCCGACGGATCGATCGCCAGCCGCGCGCACACCCTCCCGGCGTTCGACGTCGCGGCGGAGCTCGACGTCGACCCGGCGACGGGGCTCCAGGGGCCGCAGGTCGCCCGGCGCGCGGCCGAGTCCGGTCCGAACGCGCTCGAGCGGGCGGAGCGGACCTCCCTCCCGCGACTGATCGGCGAGGCGGCGACCGAGCCGTTCGTCCTCCTCCTCGCGGCGGCGGGGCTCCTCGCCGTGCTCGTCGGCGAGGTCCGCGACGGGCTCCTCGTCCTCGCGGGCCTCATCCCGATCGTCGGCGCCGACGTGATCACGGAATACCGCGGCGAGCGGGCGCTCGAGGCGCTCCGCGACGCGTCGGCGCCCGTCGCGCTCGTGCGGCGCGACGGGATCGTCGGGACCGTCCGGGCGGAGACGCTCGTCCCCGGCGACGTCGTCCTCCTCTCCACCGGGAGCGTCGTGCCGGCCGATCTCCGCCTCACGAGCGTCGACCGGATGCTCGTCGACCGGGCGGTCCTCACCGGCGAGTCCGTCCCGGAGCCCCCGTCGGTGGACCCCGACGCGGACGGGGCGCCGATCGCGCTCCGCCGGAGCGTCGCCTACGCCGGGACGAGCGTCGTCGGCGGACGTGGCGAGGGGGTCGTCGTCGCGATCGGCCGGGCGACCGAGCTGGGGCGGATCGCCGGCGGGCTGACCGACCGCCGCCGGCGCCGGTCGCCCCTCCAGCGCGAGCTGGACCGGCTCGTCCGGATCCTCCTCGTCGTCGCGGTCGCGCTCATCGCGGTCACGAGCGGTGCCGGCTTCATCCGCGGGAACGAGCTCGGGGCGAACGTCCTCGCCGGCATCTCCGCCGCGATCGCCGCGATCCCCGAGGAGCCGCCGATCCTCCTCGCGGTCATCCTCGGGCTCGGCGCGTACCGGCTCCTCCGCCGCGGCGTCCTCGTCCGGCGGCTGAACGCCGAGGAGACGCTCGGCGCCGTCGACCTGATCCTCACCGACAAGACCGGGACGCTGACGCGGAACCGACTCGAGGTCAGCTCGCTCCGGACCCTCGCGGGGAGCGTCGAGGCGCCGGACCGCCGGCGCGACCTGCTCCTCGCCGCGCTCCGCGCGGAGGAGGACGCGTGGCCGCGGGAGGGGGTCTCGCCCGGCTCGTTCACCCGCGCGCTCATCTTGGCGGTCGAGGCGGCCGGCGGCTCGGCGCGGCTCGATCCGGGCGAGCTCGTCGACGCGACCCCGGCCTCCGACCGGCTCCCCGTCTCGATGACCCGGAGCCTCCGCGGCGGCGAGGTCGTGACGGAGGCGCTCGGCGCGCCGGAGGCCGTCCTCGGGCTCGTCCTCCAGGCCGGGGCCGCGGCGACGGACGACGAGCGGCGGGAGCGGGAGGGATGGCTCGCGCTCGTCGATGCCGCCGCCGCCGACGGGGAGCGGCTCGTCGCGCTCGCCGCCCGGCTCGGGGAGGAGCCGTGGGAGATGCTCGCGGTCGTCGGGTTCGCGGACCCGATCCGCGACGGGATCGGCGAGGCGATGGCGACCGCCGCGCGCGCCGGCATCCAGACGATCGTCGTCACGGGCGACCACCCGCGTACCGCACTCGCGATCGCCCGCGCCGCCGGCCTCCGCGCCGAGCGGGCGATCACCGGGGAGGAGCTCGCGGGCTGGAGCGACGAACGGCTCGCGGCGGAACTCCCCGGGCTCCACGTCGTCGCGCGCTCGACGCCGGACCAGAAGGAGCGGCTCGTCCGCGTCGCCCGTGCCGCCGGCCGGACGGTCGCGGTGACCGGCGACGGGGTGAACGACGCGCCGGCGCTCCACGGCGCCGATGTCGCCGTCGCGATGGGGAGCGGCACGGCGGTCGCGCGCGAGGCGTCGGACCTCGTCCTCGGCGACGACTCCTTCTCGACGCTCATGTACGGCCTGATCGAGGGGCGCCGGATCGTCGACAACGTCCTGAAGGGCCTCGTCTTCCTCGTCTCGACCCACGTCGCGTTCCTCGGCTTCATCCTCGTCTCGACGCTCGCCGTCGGGGACGAGCAGGTCCTCCTCCCGCTCCAGATCCTCTGGATGGAGCTCTTCATCGACCTCTCCACCTCCGTCGCCTTCGAGCGCGAGGGACCGGAGCCGAACCTCGCCGACCGCCGCCCCCGCCGGCCGGACCTCCCGCTCCTCACGTCGGGGCTCCTCGTGAGGATCGCGGGCGCCGGCTCCTTCACCGCGCTCGCCGCCCTCGCGGTGCTCCTCGCCGACGACGGCGGCTTCGTCCACGCGAGCTGGCTCGCCTACACGACGCTCGTCGTCTCGCAGGCGGTCCGCGCGTTCGCCAACCGGAGCCTGACGACCCCGGTCCGCCGGCTCCGCCGGAACGGGTTCCTCCTCGTCGCGATCGGCGTCGTCCTCGCGATCCAGGTGGCGATCCCGTACATCGGGCCGCTCGCCGACGCGTTCCGGGCGACGCCGCTCGACGGCGACGACTGGCTCCTCGTCGCGGCGATCGCGCTCGCCCCCCTCGGCCTCGCGGAGCTCGTCCGGTCCCGGACCGGGCGCGCCTGGGTCGCCTGAGGCCCGCCGTGTCGCGCCGCGTCCGCCTCCGCCCCTGGCAGCACGAGGCACTCGGGCGCTTCGCCGCCTCCTCCCGGCGCGACTTCCTCGCCGTCGCGACGCCGGGCGCCGGCAAGACGACGTTCGCGCTCGCCGTCCTCCGGACGCTCCTCGGGGAGCGGCCGGCGCGGGTCGTCGTCGTCGCCCCGACCGCCCACCTGAAGCTCCAGTGGTCCTCGGCGGCCGCCGGACTCGGCCTCCACCTCGACCCGGCCTGGTCGCCCGGCGACGGGCCGCCGCCCACCGACATGCACGGCGTCGTCACGACCTACCAGCAGGTCGCGCTGAGCGCCCCGGCGATCGCCCCGTACGCGCGGGACGCGTACGTCGTGCTCGACGAGGTCCACCATGCCGGGGACGAGCAGGCGTGGGGCGCGTCGCTCCGCGCCGCCTTCGACGGGTCGGCGCGGCGGCTCGCCCTCTCCGGGACGCCGTTCCGGAGCGACACGCGGGCGATCCCGTACGTGCGCTACGAGGGCGACGAGGCGGCCCCCGACTACGAGTACGGCTACGGCGACGCGCTCCGCGAGGGCCGGGTCGTCCGGCCCGTCTACTTCCCGCGGATCGGCGGCGCGATGGAATGGTCGGCGCCAGACGGGAACGTCCACGCGGCCACATTCGACGACCCGCTCGCGACCGAACTCGCCAACCAGCGGCTCCGGACGGCCCTCTCCCTCGACGGGGAGCTCCTCCCGACGCTCGTCGGCGAGGCGGTCGGACGGCTCCGCGACGTCCGGCGGCTCCACCCCGATGCGGCCGGGCTCGCGATCGCGATCGACCAGGAGCATGCGCGCGGCCTCGCGGAGCTGCTCCGCCGCCGGGGCGTCGACCCGGTCGTCGCACTCTCGGACGACCCGGACGCGTCGCGCCGGATCGCCGCGTTCGGCCGGGGGAGCGGCGAGTGGCTCGTCGCCGTCCGGATGGTCTCCGAGGGGGTCGACATCCCGCGGCTCCGGGTCGGGATCTTCGCGACGACGACGACGACCGACCTCTTCTTCCGCCAGGCGGTGGGCCGCTTCGTCCGCTGGGTCCCCGGGATCCGCGACCAGCGGGCGTGGCTCTACCTTCCGGACGACCCGAGGCTCCGTCTCCGCGCCGCGACGATCGCGGAGCAGCGGCGTCACTCGCTCCGGCGCGACCGGGACGGCGACGCCGACGCCCCGCCGCCGGTCCGGCCGGTGGACGACGGGGAGCAGCTCTCCCTCTTCGCGGCGCTCTCCGCGACCCCGACCGGCGAGGTCGGCGGGGCGGCGCCGTGGCACGAGCCGCTCCCCGACGACTGGCTCGACGGGAGCGCCGGGGCGGCGGGAGCCATCGAGGTCGACCTCGCGCCGCCGCCACCGACCGGGGCCTTCGCCGGCACGGGCGTGGGCGATCACGGGGCGGACGGCGGAGGTGCCGGTGGCGGGGCGTCGGGTCCCGGGCTCGGCGGCCGCTCGCTCGCGCAGGTCCGCGCGCACCTCCGGACGGTGAACGCCGACCTCGCGCGCGACCTCGTCCGGGTCACCGGCATGACGTACGCCCAGGTCAATCTCGAGCTGAACCGGAAGGCGGGCATCGGCCGGATCGACGACGCGACGGTGGATCAGCTGAGCGAGCGGCTCGTCGCGGCGCAGCGGTGGCGGGAGCGGCTCGTCCGCTGACCGGCCCGCGCCGGGCGTCAGTCGCCGAGCGGCAGCCGCTCGAAGACCGCGATGATCGGCCGGACGGGCATCGCGGCGGCGAGGTCGACGGGCGCGCCCCGGCCAGCATCCCCGGGCACCCCGGCCGCGTCATCCGCCACCTCGTCCGCGGATTCCGCCACCCCGTCCGGCGGGTCGCACGGGACGAAGCGCCACGTCCGGCTCCGCACGCCCGGGAGATACGGCCCGCGCCGGTGGCGCCCCACGATGCCGTGGAGCCCCTGGGCCGTCGCCGCCCGGTGGAGGTCGATCCCGGCACCGGCGATCGCCGGGACGACGACGAGGGAGCCGGCCGGAGTCGCGCCCGGGCCCGACGCGACCGTCGCGAGGAGGAGCTCCCGGCGACGCTCGAGCGGGAGCGCGAGGAGCGGCCGCCCGTCGAGGTCGAGGATGTCGAAGACGAGGTAGGCGGCGGCCGGTCCGGCCATGCCGGCGATCCGCGCGGCGAGCGCGACCGGGTCCGCCCGTCCGGCCGCGTCCGCGACGACGAGCTCGCCGTCGAGGAGCGCCGAGGCCGCGCCGACCGACGTCCCGAGGTCCGCGAGCTCGGGCAGGTTGGGAGCGAGGTCGCGACCGCGTGCGTCGTGGAGCCGTGCGGGCCGGCCCGGCGCGACGGCCGCGAGGAGCCGTTCGCCGCCCCACCGCGGCTCGAAGAGATGGTCCGCCGCGTCGAACGGGGTGCGACCCGGCCGCGCGAGCATCGGGCGGAGCGGCGGCGGGAGGCCCGGCCGGCCCGGCTCGAGGGGGAGGAGGAGCTGGTCGGCCATCGCCGGCCGATGGTACCGGTCGCGCGACCGGCGGGGTCGCCGCTATCCTGACGCCCTGATGCGGAGCGAGACGACCGTCGCCACGGACCGGACCTCCGAACTCGTCCGCGCGTGGGACGGGCGCGGAAGTTCGGTGGGGCAGCTGCTCGCGCACGTCACGCCGGTCGACCGGGTGGGCGTCGAGGAGCGGGTCGCCGCGCTCCGGACGCGGAGCATCAAGCGCGAGTCGAAGCTCTGGGCGCTCGACCTCGCGATCCGGATGATGGACCTGACGACCCTCGAGGGGAAGGACACGCCCGGGAAGATCCGCGCCCTCTGCGCGAAGGCCGTCCGGCCGCTCCCCGGCGACCCGTCGATCCCTCACGTCGCCGCCGTCTGCGTCTACCCGGCGCTCGTCGCCGAGGCGAAGGAGGCGCTCGCCGGGACCGGGGTGAACGTCGCCTCGGTCGCGACCGGCTTCCCGGCTGGCCAGACGTTCACCGAGATCAAGCTGACCGAGACGCGCACCGCCGTCGAGGCGGGGGCCGACGAGATCGACATGGTGATCGACCGCGGCGCCTTCCTCGCGGGCGACTACCGGACCGTCTTCGACGAGATCGTCGCGGTGAAGGACGCATGCGGCCCCGCGCACCTGAAGGTGATCCTCGAGACCGGGGAGCTCGAGACGTACGACAACGTCCGACGCGCCTCGGTCCTCGCCATGGCGGCCGGGGCGGACTTCATCAAGACCTCGACGGGGAAGGTGCAGCCCGCCGCCACCCTGCCCGTGACGCTCGTCATGCTCGAGGCGATCCGCGACTTCCACCGGCGGACCGGGCGGATCGTCGGGATGAAGCCGGCGGGCGGGATCCGGACGGCGAAGGAGGCGATCCAGTACCTCGTCGTCCTCTACGAGACGCTCGGACCCCGCTGGATGACGCCGGATCTCTTCCGCTTCGGCGCGTCGTCGCTCCTGAACGACGTGCTGATGCAGATCGAGAAGGAGCGGACCGGCCGCTACTCCGACCCCGACGACTACTCGCTCGACTAGGAGGACGGGACCGACGTGACGGAGACGAAGGCGACCCCCGCGCCGTGGACCGGTGCCCGGGGTCCGGCGAGCTGGGGGCTCGGCGGCGGCGCCGCGATCCCCTGGGAGTACGCCCCCGCCCCGGAGTCGCGAGAGCTCGCCCGCCTCAAGCCGCGCTACGGGCTCTTCATCGACGGGAAGGAGCGCCCCGCCTCGGACGGCGCGGTCTTCGCGACGATCGATCCGTCGACCGAGGAGCCGCTCGCCGAGGTCGCCCGGGCGACCGAGGCGGACGTCGAGCGCGCCGTCGCGGCGGCCCGTCGCGCCCAGTCGCGGACGTGGGGCGCGCTCCCCGGCCGCGAGCGGGCGAAGTACCTCTACCGGATCGCGCGGATCATCCAGGAGCGGAGCCGGGAACTCGCCGTCCTCGAGTCGATGGACTCGGGCAAGCCGATCCGCGAGAGCCGCGACGTCGACGTCCCGCTCGCCGCGGCGCACTTCTGGTACTACGCCGGCTGGGCGGACAAGCTCGCCTACGCCTTCCCGGGGAGGGTCGCGCGGCCGCTCGGCGTCGCCGCCCAGGTGATCCCGTGGAACTTCCCGCTCCTCATGCTCGCGTGGAAGATCGCGCCCGCGCTCGCGGCCGGGAACACCGTGGTCCTGAAGCCCGCCTCCACGACGCCGCTCACCGCGCTCCGCTTCGCGGAGATCTGCGCCGAGGCGGACCTCCCGCCGGGGACCGTGAACATCGTCCCGGGTCCGGCCGCGATCGGGACCGCGCTCGTCTCCCACCCGCGGGTCGACAAGGTGGCGTTCACCGGCTCGACCGAGGTCGGCCGGCTCATCGCCCGCGCCGTCGCGGGGACGGACAAGGCCCTGACGCTCGAGCTCGGCGGGAAGGCGGCGAACATCGTCTTCGAGGATGCGCCGCTCGACCAGGCGATCGAGGGGATCGTGAACGGGATCTACTTCAACCAGGGCGAGGTCTGCTGCGCGGGCTCGCGGCTCCTCGTCCAGGAGTCGATCGCCGACGGGCTGATCGAGCGGCTCAAGGAGCGGCTCGACACGATCAGGGTCGGCGACCCGCTCGACAAGAACACCGATGTCGGCGCGATCAACTCCCGGGCGCAGCTCGAGCGGATCGACGAGCTCGTCGCGTCCGGGGTCGCCGAGGGCGCGAGCCTCTACCAGCCGTCGTGCGAGCTCCCCGGGCGCGGCTTCTTCATGCGGCCGACCCTCTTCACGAACGTCGCGCTCAGCCACCGGATCGCCCGGGAGGAGATCTTCGGGCCGGTCCTCTCCGTCCTCACGTTCCGGACGCCCGAGGAGGCGATCGAGAAGGCGAACAACACGCCGTACGGGCTCTCCGCCGGCGTCTGGACGGAGAAGGGGAGCCGGATCCTCATGATGACCCAGCGGCTGAAGGCGGGGGTCGTCTGGGCGAACACGTTCAACCGCTTCGACCCGACGTCGCCGTTCGGCGGCTACAAGGAATCCGGCTTCGGGCGCGAAGGCGGGCTCCACGGGCTCCACGCCTACGTCCGGCTGGAGGACCCCGCGTGAGCGCGAAGCGGCCGGCGGCGCCGGCGTCCCGCATCGACGTCCGCAAGACGTACAAGCTCTACATCGGCGGCGCGTTCCCCCGGACGGAATCGGGGCGGACCTACGTCGTCCGCGCCGGCGGCGTCGCGGCCGGGGACGAGCTCGCGAACGCCTGCCGCGCCTCGAAGAAGGACCTCCGCGAGGCGGTCCGCGCCGCGCGGGGCGCGAGCGCCGGCTGGGCGTCGCGCACCGCGATGAACCGCGGCCAGATCCTCTACCGGGTCGCCGAGCTGATGGAGGGCCGCCGCGCCCAGTTCGCCGAGGAGGTCGCCGCGGCCGAGGGGGTGTCGGCGCGGGTCGCGGGCGATCTCGTCGCCCGCGCCATCGACCGCTGGGTCTGGTACGCCGGCTGGGCCGACAAGCTCACCCAGGTCCTCGGGACGGTCAACCCGGTCGGAGCCCCCTACTTCGACTTCACGATCCCCGAGCCGACCGGCGTCGTCGGCGTCGTCGCGCCGGAGCGCTCCTCGCTCCTCGGGCTCGTGTCGCGGGTCGCCCCCGTGATCGTCTCCGGGAACGCGTGCGTCGTCGTGGCGTCGGAGACGCGGCCGCTTCCCGCCGTGACGCTCACCGAGGTCCTCGCCACCTCGGACGTCCCCGGCGGCGTCGTCAACCTCCTCACCGGGCTGAAGACCGAGCTCGTGCCCGTCCTCGCGGCGCATGACGACGTCGATGCGATCGACGTCTGGGGCGTCCCCGCCTCGCTCCGGGAGGCGGCCGAGGTCGCTGCGATCGAGAACATCAAGCGGATCGCCCGCCGCCCGGCCGGCGTCGCGGACGAGGCGTTCGACTTCACCGACGACCGCCGGGCCGAGCGGCCGGAGTGGATCGCCGCCTTCCTCGAGATGAAGACCGTCTGGCACCCGATCGGCGCCTGATCCTCCGGCGTCGGCGCCGGTGATCGCGCGCCGGTGAGCGAGCGATCGCACCGGATCCTCGCCCTGTTCCCGCCGGTGGCGAGCGGGGCACCCGGAGCGCACGTTCGTCACGCCCCACGGGAATAGGGCGACCCTCGCGACGACGCCCCCGCACGCCGCCGTGGCGACACCCGTCTGACTGCCGTCGTGGCTCCTCCAACGCCCCCTGCACGGGAATAGGGCGAGAACGAGAGGGCCCGGAGCGACCCGTGCGGCGACCGGAGCCACGAGCGAACGGCGCGGAACCCGTCCGGAAGGCCGGTCGCGATCAGGGGACCGGCGGACGCGAGGCGACGCCGGTTCATCGAGGACTCGGCGATGACGACCCAGACGCCGACCGAGGCCGGCCTACTCCAGCCTCGCTCCTGAGCCACCGCCGGGCCGAGCCGTCGGTACCGGTCGACCTGGGCCAGCAGCCGGCCAGGGTCGGCCAGCTCCGTCTTGACCTCGATCACCAGCAGCGCGGCAGCGTCGGGGTGCCACGCGAGGACGTCGATCGCGCCCCGTTCGCCGTAGACGGAGAACGTGACCTCCGCTGCGACGACCCACTCACGGGGGAGCAGCTCGAGGACGCGCCGCTGTAGCCGCACATGGTTGGCGTTGACGAGCCGATCCGAGTCGCCGCCCCGCCAGCGTGCGGACAGGCTCAGCCGCACCTCGAGGACGCTCGCGATCGAACGCAGGTCCGCGAGCCGCAGGTCGTCGGCGCCGCCGGTCTCCACGCGCGAGATCTGGGAGCCCGACACGCCAGCCCGTGCCGCCACGTCCACCTGGCGCCACCCGCGCCCGATCCGGATCGCCCGCAGCAGTCGACCCACCGCGACGTCGTCCATCGGGAGACCGTAGCGAACGGGCCTCATCGACCGGTCGACTCGGTCGCTTCGTCACCGGCGAGCCCGCCACCCCACGGACTACGATCGTGGCACCGGACTTCCGACGAGGTGCCCCATGCCAGCGATCATCGAGACCGAGCGGCTGACGAAGTGGTACGGCCGCCACCGCGGGATCGTCGACGTCGACCTGTCGATCGCGCAGGGGGAGGTCTTCGGCTTCCTCGGCCCGAACGGCGCCGGCAAGACGACGACGATCCGGGTCCTCCTCGACCACATCCGTCCCACGAGCGGCGTCGCCCGCGTCTTCGGGATCGAGACGAGCGCGGACCCGGTCGCGATCCACCGCCGGGTCGGCTACGTCCCGGGCGAGTTCGCGCTCTACGACCGGCTGACCGGCGGCCAGACGCTCGACTACTTCGCCAACCTCCGCGGCGGCGTCGACCGCGCATGGCAGCGCGAGCTGGTGGAGCGGTTCGAGCTCGACCCGTCGCGCCGCTACAAGGAGTACTCGCGGGGGAACAAGCAGAAGGTGGGCCTCATCACCGCCCTCCAGCACCGGCCGGAGCTGCTCGTCCTCGACGAGCCGACCTCGGGGCTCGACCCGCTCGTCCAGGCGACGTTCTTCGCGACGCTCCGCGTGACGGTCGAGGAGGGGGCGACCGTCTTCCTCTCGAGCCACATCCTCTCCGAGGTCGAGAAGAGCTGCGACCGCGTCGGGATCATCCGCGACGGGTCGCTCGTCACCGTGGACACCGTGAGCGGCCTCCGGGGCATCGCCCACCACGAGGTGGAGCTCCGCTTCGCCGGGACCGCCCCGGCCGCCGACTTCGCGGCGCTCCCCGGCGTGAGCCACCTCGTCGCCGAGGACCATGTCCTCCGGATGCGGGTCGCCGGCCCGATCGCGCCGGTGGTCCGGGCGGCGGCACGCCACGAGCTGGTCGACTTCGTCTCGCGCGAGCCGAGCCTCGAGGAGACCTTCCTCGCGCAGTACGGCCGGGGGACGAGCCCGGCCGGCGGGGCCTCCGATGGCCGCTAGCGCCGCGGCCCGTCCGGCGATCCCGCTCCACCGCCGCCTCTACGGCTTCGGGAGCGTCTACGGGAAGACGATCCGCGACTCGCGGCTCTCGGTGACGATCGCGTCCGGGCTGCTCGGCGGCCTCTCGCTCGCGATGGGTGCGGCGATCGGGACCGTCTTCCCGACCCCGGAGGCGCGCCTCGAGGTGAACCGCCTCGTCGGGACGATGCCGGCCGAGATGATGAACCTCTTCGGGAACGCGACGCTCATGGGGGAGCGCCTCGGCACGCTCGGCGGCTACCTCACGTGGAAGTACGGGGCGATCTTCGCGCTCGGGACCGCGATCTGGTCGATCCTCGCGCTCACCGGGACGCTCGCCGGGGAGGCGGCGCGGGGGTCGCTCGACCTCGTCGCCGCGACCCCGTTCGGGAAGCGCCGGATCGCGCTCGAGAAGCTCGCCGCGCATCTGACGACGCTCGCGTTCGCCCTCGCGGTCGTCTCCGTCATGGTCGTCGTCAGCTCGGCCGCCTTCGGCGACGAGGCGCTCGGCGACCGGATCGCCCTCGGGTCCGGGATCGCGTTCGGTGCGTGGATCGGGGCGCTCGCACTCTGCTTCGGCGGGCTCGCCTTCGCGCTCGCGCCCCTCCTCGGGCGGGGAGGCGCCGCCGCCGTCGCCGGCCTTGCGATGACGCTCCTCTGGCTCGCGAGCGGCCTCGGGGTCGGCGGCCCGCTCGTCGCCGCGAGCCCCTTCCACTGGACGAGCGGGCACATCCCGCTCGTCGGTCTCGTCGACTGGCCCGGCGTCGTCGCGACCGCGGCGCTCGGCATCGCCTTCCTCGGCGCGGGGATCGAGCTCTTCGCCCGCCGCGACCTCGGCGTGACCGCCGGGCTCCGGATGCCCCGCCTCCCGGCCGCGGCGCTCGGCGTCGACGGGCCGCTCGCCCGCGCGCTCGGCGACCAGCTCCCGCGCGCCCTCGCCTGGGGGCTCGGGATCGGGCTCTGGGGGGCGCTCCTCGCCTCGCTCGTCGGACCGTTCGCGGCGGAGCTCGGGCGCGACTCGACGCTCACCGCGATCTTCTCGTCGATCTTCCCCGGCTACGACTTCGCGACCGCCGGCGGCTGGCTCCAGCTCTACGCCGAGATCTTCTTCATCGCCGTCGGGTTCGCGGCGACGACCTTCGTCGCCCGCTGGGCGTCGGACGAGACGGACGGCCGGCTCGAGGCGATCCTCGCGTCGCCGCTCTCCCGGGGCCGCTGGGTCGTCGCCGGGGGCCTCGCGGCGACGATCTCGGTCGGGATCGTCACGCTCTGCTGGATCGCCGGCGTCGCGGCCGGCGCGGGGGGCGTCGCCGCGGGAGGGGACGCCTATGCGGGCTCGCTCTCGCTCGGGCTCTTCGGGATCGCGGTCGTCGGGATCGGCGTCGCGGTCGGCGGGCTCTGGCGGGCCTCGGCGGCCGCGGAGGTCGCCGCGCTCTTCGTCGTCGCGACGTACCTCCTCGATCTCCTCGCGCCGGCGCTCGATCTGCCGGCCTGGGTCCGGGACCTCGCGCTCACCGCCCACTACGGGGAGCCGATGATCGGGCGCTGGGACCCGGTCGGCGTCGTCGCGTCGATCGCGATCGCCGTCGGCGGGATCGCGCTCGGGGCGCTCGGGATGGCGCGGCGGGACGTCGCCCGATGAGCCCCGGGGGGCGGCGCTAGGCCCCGGGGGGCGGCCCTAGGCCCCGACGGCGACGAGGACGGCCCCGGCGACGACGATCGCCGCCCCAGCCGTCCGGCGGAGCCCGTCGCGGAGGTCCGACGCCTCGCCCATCCGGAACGAGGCGTACGCCGACCCGAGGACGATCGCCGACTCGCGGAGCGGCGAGACGATCGCGAGCGGCGCGACCGAGTAGGCCGTGAGGATCAGCACGTAGCCGCCGAGCGAGAAGAGGCCGGCGAGCGTCGCCCGGCCCCACGGCGCGGGCGCCCCGCGGACGCGGCCGTCGCCGAGCCGGGGGTCGACGAACCGCGCCCACGCGACGAGGAGGACGGCGCCGATCGGGTAGAAGAGCCACGCGTAGAGCCACGCGGGGACCGTCTTCGCCCCGACGCTGTCGACCGCCGAGTAGACGGCGATCGAGACGCCGGTCGCGACCGCGAAGGCGACCGCAGGATCGGCCGAGACCCGCCGCTCGCTGAGGACCCGCCACGGCCGGAGGATCGCGAGGATCCCCGCGAAGAGGAGCCCGACGCCGCCGATCGCGACCGGGCCGAGCCGCTCGCCGAGGACGAGGACGCCGATCGCGACCGTCATGAGCGGCGCCGAGCCGCGGGCGATCGGGTAGACGACCGAGACGTCGCCCCGCCGGTACGCGGCGGCGAGGAGGACGAAGTAGACGACCTCGAGGACGCCGGAGATCGTCGCGAGGACGAGCGCCTCGGGCGGGATCGGCGGGCGGCCGGCGACGAGATAGGCGATCCCCCCGACCGGGAGGAAGACGAGCGCCGAGGCGACGATCGCGCGCTCCGCCGTGAGGAGCGGGTCGCCGGACGTCTTGAGCAGGACGTTCCACGTCGCGTGGAGGACCGCCGCGACCGCGACGAGCCCGATCACCTCCGCCGGCATCGGGGCCTCAGGCGCCCCGGCCGAGGAGCTTCCGCGTCCCGAACCGGCTGTTCACGAGCCCGATCCCGCCGATGACGAGCGCCGTCCCGGCGAGGAGCCGGGCGTCGACCGTCTCGCCGAGGACGAGGAACCCTCCGACGATGCCGACGATCGGCAGGATGTAGGCGACCATCGACGAGCGGGTCGAGCCCCACCGCGCGAGCAGGTGGTAGAAGCAGAGGTACGCGAGCCCGGACCCGAAGATCCCGAGCCAGACGACCGAGAAGGCGGCCTCCGGGACGAGCGCGACCTCGGCGGGCCGCTCGAAGACGAGCGCGAGCAGGAGCGTCGTCGCGAAGGCGAAGCAGACCTGGAAGAAGGCGGGGATGAGCGGGTCCTGTCCCCGAAGCGTCCGGCGGGCGAAGACGTTCCCGACGGCGTACGACGCGGACGAGCCGAGCATCGCGAGCTCGCCGAGGATGCTCGAGTCCGTCGCGCCGGTGAGACTCCCGCTCGTCAGGACGACGATCCCGACGAAGCCGACGCCGAGCCCGGCGAGCCGGTTCACCGTCATCGGCTCGTCGTGGAGGACGAGCGCGGCGAGGACGATCGTGAAGAGCGGGACCGTCGCGTTGAGGATCGACGCGAGCGCGGAGTCGATCGAGCGCTCCCCCCACGTGATGAGCGAGAAGGGGAAGGAGATGCTGAAGATCGAGAGGACCGCGAGGTAGAGGTAGATCCGTGGCTCGCGGGGGAGGTGGACCCGGCGGAGGAGGAGGGCGACCGCGAGGACGAGCGTCCCGATCCCGAGGCGGCCCGCGATGAGCGTGAAGGTCGGGAGCGTCTCGACGGCGATCTTGATGAAGAGGTAGCTCGTCCCCCAGAAGAGCCCGAGGAGGCCGAACACGGCCCAGTCGCCGGGCGTCCCGGAGCGGGGAGGGGATGCCGCGGCCATGGAGCCGGATGGTAGCGCAGGGCGGCGGCCGGAACGGGGCTCGCGCGCATCGCCCGCGCCGGCGGCCCGCGCGGCCGGTCCGCGCCCGTAGAATCGCCGCGCGACCACGCCGCGGCCCGATCGGCCGCGGGACCGGTGGGCGCCGGGACCCTGGGAGGTGGCGGTGCGGCTCTGGGGCGGACGGTTCTCGGGGACGACCGACGAGCGGGTCGCCGCGTTCACCCGCTCGATCGAGCTCGACGCCGCGCTCGCCCTCGACGACCTGACCGGCTCGCTCGCGCACGTCCGCGGGCTCGGCCGAGCGGGGCTCCTCGCCGACGACGAGGTGCGCGCGCTCGTCGCGGGGCTCGAGGGGCTCCGTGCCGAGGTGGAGGCCGGCACGCTCGCGTGGGACCCGGCGCTCGAGGACGTCCACATGAACCTCGAGGCGGCGCTCGCCGCCCGGATCGGGCCGGTCGCGGGGAAGCTCCACACCGGCCGGTCCCGGAACGACCAGGTCGCGACCGACCTCCGGCTCTGGCTCCGCCGCTCCGTCGATCGGCTCGACGACGGGATCGTCGCGATGGAGCGGGCGCTCGTCTCGCTCGCGGAGCGCCATCCGGCGGCGGTTCTCCCGGGGACCACCCACATCCAGCCGGCGCAGCCGGTCCTCCTCGCCCACCACCTCCTCGCGTACGTGGAGATGCTCGAGCGCGACCGCGGCCGGCTCGCGGACGCCCGTCGCCGGGCGAACGTCTCGCCGCTCGGGTCGGGGGCGCTCGCCGGGGCCGGCTACCCGCTCGACCGCGAGGCGACGGCGCGCGAGCTCGGCTTCGACGGCGTCACCGCGAACTCCCTCGACGCGGTGAGCGACCGCGACTTCGTCGTCGAGACGGTCGCGGCGATCGCGCTCGCCATGGTCCACCTCTCCCGGCTCGCCGAGGAGATCACCTGGTGGTCGAACCCCCGCTTCGGGTTCGTCCGGGCGGCGGACGCGTTCTCGACCGGCAGCTCGATGATGCCGAACAAGAAGAACCCCGATCCGGCCGAGCTCGTCCGGGGGCGGGCGGCGCGGGTCGTCGGGTCCCTCACCGGGCTCCTCGCGCTCCTCAAGGGGCTCCCGCTCGCGTACCAGCGCGACCTCCAGGAGGACAAGGCGCCGCTCTTCGAGGCGGTCGCGACGCTCGAGGCCTCGCTCGACGTGATGGCCGGGATGGTCGCGACGCTCGCCGTCGACGCCGACGCGATGCGGGCGGCCGCCGGGGAGGGGTACGTGACGGCGACGGCGGTGGCGGACGCGCTCGTCCGGCGGGGGCTCCCGTTCCGCGACGCCCACCATGCCGTCGGCGCGCTCGTCGCCGCGTGCGAGGCGGCGGGCATCGGGCTCGAGGCGGCCCCGGACGCGGCGATCCGCGAGGCGCTCGCCGGGGCGGGGGCCGCGGCCGCGGCGATGGCGGGCGAGCCCGGCCTCCCGGCGGCGCTCCGCGAGGCGGCGGGGATCGACGGCGCGCTCGCGAGCTGCGACGTGGTCGGCGGGACGGCACCCGGCCGGGTCGCCGCCGCGCTCGCCGCGGCACGGACGCGCCTCGGCCGCTAGGGACCCGGGCCGCCGTCAGCGAGCGGCGCGCTCCGCGAGCGCGGGGCTCAGCTCGATCCGGCTCCCGAGCGCGAGGAAGCGCTCGAGCCACCGCTCGAGGCGCCCCTCGTCGGCGAAGAGGACGAGGACCGTGTTGTCGCCCGCGATCGTCCCCTCCTGCTCGTCGAGCGACGATTCGTCGATCGCCTGGGCGACGATGTTCGCCGTCCCCGCCGTCCCGACGAGGAGGAGCGTCAGGTCGCTCCGCCCCACCCGGATCGGGACGTCGGCGAGGATCCGCCGGAGCCGGCCGTCGGTCGTCCGGCCGCCGCTCCCGTTCGGGCCGGTGCCGTCCGCGAGGTCCTCCGGGAAGAGGTAGGCGTGCCGCTCGCCGCGGGCGACGCGGACGAGCCCCAGCTCCGCGATGTCCCGGCTGATCGTCGCCTGCGTCACGCCGAAGCCCCGGTCGCGGAGGACGGCGGCGAGCTCCTCCTGGCTCCCCGAGAAGCCCCTGGCGACGAGATCGCGGATCGTCCGCTGCCGCTCGCGCTTGATCCCCGTCGTCACCGGGCGGCCCCCGCGGTGATCCGCGTCCCGAACGATCGGTCCGCGAGCGCACGCTCCAGCGCGCCGGGCGCGGCGGAGTCGGCGATGATCGCCTCGCCGTCCCCCCACGCGAGCGCGGCGAGCGCGGCCCGGACCTTCGGGACCATCCCGCCGGCGACGACGCCGTCCGCGATGAGCGCCTCCGTCTCGGCGACGGTGAGCGAGTCGATCCGCCGCCCGTCGGCGCCCCGGACGCCGTCGACGTCGGTGAGGAGGACGAGCTGGCGCGCCCCGAGCCCCGCGGCGAGCCCCGCGGCCGCGTCGTCGGCGTTCACGTTGCAGACGGCGCCCGACTCGTCGAGCGCGAGCGGCGCGACGACGGGGACGCCGCCGCCGACGAGGATCGCGTCGAGGAGGTCCCGCCGGACCCCGACGACGTGGGCGACGAGGCCGAGCCCGGCGACCCGCTCGGCGACGAGGAGGCCGCCGTCGACCCCCGAGAGGCCCACGGCGTCGGCGCCGAGCGCGCGGAGCGCGGCGACGAGCTCGCCGTTCACGACGCCGCGGAGGACGGCGGTCGCGACCTCGAGCGCCGGCTCGTCGGTCACCCGGAGCCCGCCCTCGAACCGGCTCGGGACGCCGAGCCGCTCGAGCCAGTCGGTGAGCCGCTTCCCGCCGCCGTGCACGACGACGACCGGACGCCGCCGCGCGACCGCGGCGACCTCGCGGAGGACGTGCGCCTGGTCCGCGAGCGTCGTGCCGCCGAGCTTCACGACGAGGATCTCGCTCACGTCGTGTACTCGGAGTTCTCGACCACGTACTCCTCGGTCAGGTCGCAGCCGAACGCCTCGCCGGCGCCGTCGCCGAGCCCGAGGTCGAGCCGGATGAGCGTCTCGGGCGCGTCGAGGGCGGCGCGCGCCGCCGCGCGGTCGAACGGGACGGGCCCCCCGGCGCGCCCGTCGTAGACGAGGTGGCCGGCGATCGAGATCCGGAGCCGCGCCGGGTCGAGGCGCGGCTGGGTCCCGGCGCGGGTGGCCGCCGCCGCGGGCGCGAGGCCGCCGGCCTCGAGGATCGCCGCCGGGGCGAGGCGCGCGTTCCCCGCCGCACCGGCGATCCGGCCCCAGTTCGGGTCGCGGCCGTGGGCCGCCGCCTTGACGAGACTCGACGAGACGACCGCCCGCGCGACCGCCCGGGCGTCGGGGTCGTCGGCCGCGCCGGTGACGCGGCAGGTGAGGAGGGTCGTCGCCCCCTCGCCGTCCGCCGCCTGCTGGCGGGCGAGGTCGCGGGCGACGGCCTCGAGCGCGTCGAGGAACGACGCCTCCGCGTCGCTCCCCGGGACGAGCGGCGCCGCGCCCGCCGCGCCGGAGGCGAGGGCGAAGACGGTGTCGTTCGTGCTCGTGTCGCCGTCGACGCTCAGCTGGTCCCACGTCCGGACCGTCGCCCGGCGGAGGAGCGAGTGGAGGTGCGCCGGCTCGAGCGTCGCGTCGGTGACGACGACGGCGAGCATCGTCGCCATCATCGGATGGATCATCCCGACCCCCTTCGCGATCCCCGCGACCGTCGCCGAGACCGGTGCGCCGTCCGGCGCCGGCAGCGCGAGGGTCGTCGCGGCGAGCTTCGTCCGCGAGTCGGTGGTCCGGAGCGCGACCGCGGCCGCCTCCAGGCCCGACGGCGTCGGGGCGAGGGCCGGCACGAGCGCCGCGAGGCCTGCCGCCACCTTCTCGAGCGGCAGCCGCGTCCCGATGACGCCGGTCGAGAGGTGGAGGACGCGGTCGGCCGGGACGCCGAGCGCATCCGCCACGAGCCCGCCGATCCGCTCCTGGTCCGCGAGCCCGGCGGCCCCGGTCGCGGCGTTCGCGCTCCCGCTCGTCGAGACGACCGCGTCCGCGCGGCCGTGGCCGCCCCCGCCGTCCGGCGCCGTCGCGAGGAGGTTCCGCCGCGAGACCTGGACGGGCGCGGCGGCGAAGGCGTTCGGGGTGAAGACGGCCGCCGCCGCCGCGCCGCCGGCGAGGACGCGGACGAGCCCGAGATCCGGTCTCCCGGAGCGCTTGATCCCGGCGGCGAGCCCACCGAACGCGAACCCGCCGGGGACGCGCGGCTCGCGGACGACCGGGGGGAGCTCGCGCGGCCAGCCCGGGAGCCCGTCCCCGGCGCCCGGCGCACCGGCCGCCGCGGGCCGGGTGCTCGCGCCCCCCGCGCCGTCCTCGCCGCTCACGGCGCGAGCGGCAGCTGCTCGAGCCCCGAGGTCTCCGGGAGCCCGAGGAGGAGGTTCATCGCCTGGACCCCCTGGCCCGCGGCCCCCTTCACGAGGTTGTCGATGACGCCGATCGCGAGGATCCGCCCGGTCCGCTCGTCGAGCCGGACGTGGACCCGCGCATGGTTGCTCCCGAGCACGTGCTTCGTCGCCGGGGGCGCCGGGACGACGGAGACGAACGGCTCGTCCGCGTACGCGGCGGCGTAGAGGGCGTCGAGCTCCCCCTGGTCCGTCGGTCGCGACGGCCGGACGTGGCACGCGGCGAGGATCCCGCGGGTCATCGGGATGAGGTGCGGGACGAAGTCGACGGCGCGCGCCCCGGGGTTCGGGTCGGCGACGCCGGCCGCACGAGCCGCCGCCCCGAGGCGCCCGAGCTCCTGCTCCATCTCCGCGACGTGGCGGTGGCCGGTCGTGCCGTACGCGCGGACGGACTCGTTCACCTCGCCGAAGACGAGGTCCGCCTTCGGCTCGCGCCCCGCGCCGGAGACGCCGCTCTTCGCATCGACGACGAGGTCGCCGATCAGCCCGGCGCGGGCGAGCGGCGCGAGGGCGAGGAGCGTCGCCGTCGGGTAGCAGCCGGGGGCGCCGACGATCCGCGGACTCCCGGCCGGGGCGGCGCCGAGCGCGACGAGCTCGTCGCGATGGAGCTCGGGGAGGCCGTAGACGGCCGCCGGCAGGAGTCCCGGGGCGGGGTGCTCGAGCCCGTACCAGCGCGCGTACGCCGCGGGGTCCTCGAGGCGGAAGTCGGCACCGAGGTCGACGACCGCGATGCCGCGCGCGACGAGGTCGGGGACGATGGCCGCCGACGCCCCGTGCGGGAGCGCGACGAGCGCGACGTCGACGTCGGGGACGGACGAGCCGATCGTCAGGCCGGTCCCGGCGAGGTGGGGATGGGTCGTCCCCACCGGGACGTCGTCACGGTCCCGGGCGACGAGCGCGGCGATCTCGACCGCCGGGTGCCGGCCGAGGAGGCGGACCAGCTCGCCGCCGACGTAGCCCGTGGCGCCGACGATCGCGGCGCGGACGGGGCGGCTGCCGCCGGAAGGGGAGCCGCTCGCGCCGCCGCCGCTCCGGCGGCCTACCATCCCGCCCCTCGCGGTCCGGGCGACGTCGCGTTCACGGACGCGTCCGACCCCTCGCCGGGGGTCACGTCGGTCGAACCACGAGGAACGGAGCTGGTCACCGCATGACTATACATCAGGTCTGAATAGTCATGCAAGTCCCTTCTTTCGCGGGACCGCCACGGGCCCGCGCGCTCCGCCGGGCCGGCGCTCGTCAGCGCGCCTCGAACTGCTCGCGGTGGAGCTTCGCGTAGAGCCCGCCGACGGCGAGCAGCTCGGCGTGCGTCCCGCGCTCCACGATCCGGCCCCGCTCGTAGACGAGGATCCGGTCGGCGCGGAGGATCGTCGAGAGCCGGTGCGCGATCGCGACCGTCGTCCGGCCCTCCATCAGCCGCTCGAGCGCCGCCTGGATGAGCCGCTCGGAGACGGTGTCGAGCGCCGAGGTCGCCTCGTCGAGGATGAGGATCCGCGGGTCCTTCAGGAGGACCCGGGCGATCGCGATCCGCTGCTTCTCGCCGCCAGAGAGCTTGTAGCCGCGCTCGCCGACGACCGTCTCGTACCCGGCGGGGAGCTCGGCCACTCGCTCGTGGATCGCCGCCGCCCGCGCCGCGGCCTCGAGCTCGGCGTCCGTCGCCTCCGGCCTGGCGTAGCGGAGGTTCTCGGCGATCGTCGCGTGGAAGAGATACGTCTCCTGGGTGACGAAGCCGATCGTCGAGCCGAGCGAGTCGAGGGTCAGGCGCCGGACGTCGACCCCGTCGATCTCGACCGAGCCGGCCGTCACGTCGTAGAGGCGGGGGATCAGGTACGTCGTCGTGGTCTTGCCCGAGCCGGACGGGCCGACGAGCGCGACGAGCTCACCCGGTTCCGCGGTGAAGTCGATCGCCTCGAGCGCGAACGGGTGGCCGCGACCGCGTCCCCTGGCGGCCGCCTTCGCCGGCCCCTTCGCGGGCGCCTCCGGGTACCGGAACGCGACGTCGCGGAAGCGGATCGCGCCGCGGGCGCGCCGCGGGTCGAGCGCGACCGCATCCGGCGCCTCGACGATCTCCGGCTCGAGCCCGAGGTACTCGAAGATCCGGTCGAAGAGCGCGAGCGCCCCCTGGATCTCGATCTGGACGTTGAGGAGCTGGCCGATCGGGAAGAAGAGCCGGCTCTGGAGCGTCGTGAAGGCGACGATGTCGCCCGCGGTCGGGGCGTCCGGCGCGCCGTTCATCGCGAGGAAGCCGGCGAGCCAGTAGACGAGCGCCGGGATGATCGAGAAGACCGTCCCGACGATCATCCCGAACCACCGTCCCACCATCGTCCGGCGGAGCTGGAGACGGGTGAGCTCGGCGTTGAGCGACCTGAAGCGCCGAAGGCTCTCCGCCTGCTGGCCGAAGGTCTTCGAGAGGAGGATCCCGCTCACGGAGAGCGTCTCCTCCGTCAGCGCCGTCGTGTCGGCGAGCGTCCGCTGCGTCTCCTCGCTCACCTCCCGGCGCACCTTCCCGACGCGGTACGTGAGGTAGAGGAAGAAGGGGAGGACGCCGATCGAGAGGAGCGTGAGGCGCCAGTCGATGAGCGCCATCGCGGCGATCGTGCTGACGGAGACCGCGACGTTGCTCGTCACCGAGGCCGCCGTGTCGGTGACGACCTGCTGGACCCCGCCGACGTCGTTCGCGAGCCGGCTCTGGATCTCGCCGGTCCTCGTCTCGGTGAAGAAGCGGAGCGGCATCCGCTGGAGGTGCGCGTAGAGCGCGTCGCGGAGGTCGCGCATCACGCTCTGGCCGATCACGTTGTTCAGCCAGGTCTGGCCGACCCCGATCAGGCCGCTCGCGATCGGGGTGACGATCATCAGCCCGACGTAGACGTTGAGCAGCTCGTACCGGCGGCCCACGATCACGTCGTCGGTGAGGAGCTTGAGGAGGTACGGGTTGATCAGCCCGAGGAGGCTCGTCGCGACGATCGTGGCGAGGACGACGCCGACCTGCGCCCGGTAGGGGCGGAAGAAGGCCGCGATCCGGCGGATCGTCGCCCCCCGCCGCTCCGACGGGACCCAGTCGGCGCGGTCGACGGTCTGGCGGGCGGAGAGGCGGCGCGCGCCGAACCCGCGCCCGCGGCTCCCGGTCAGGTGGAGGCGGCGGCGGGACGGGCCTCCGTCGCGGCCGCACCCCCGGCCGCGCCCTCGGCCTCGAGCCAGCGCTCGGCGTCGATCGCGGCGCGCGCTCCCTCGCCGGCGGCGGTCACCGCCTGGCGGTACCGATGGTCGTGGACGTCGCCGGCGATGAAGACGCCGGGGACCGTCGACATCGTGTGCTCGTCGACCGTCAGGTAGCCCTTCCCGTCCACCGGGAGCCACCCGACGAACGCGTCGGTGTTCGGCCGGTGGCCGATCGCGATGAAGAGGCCCTGCACGGGGAGCGTCTCCTCCGCCCCCGTCCGACCGTTCCGGAGCCGGAGGCCGGTCACCTGCTCGTCGCCGAGGACCTCCTCGACGGTCACGTCGTAGTGGACCTCGATCGCGGGGTTCTCGAGGACCCGCGCGATCATGATCTTGCTCGCCCGGAAGGCGTCGCGCCGGTGGAGGAGGTGGACCTTCGTCGCGAAGCGCGTCAGGTAGGTCGCCTCCTCGAGCGCGCTGTCGCCGCCGCCGACGACCGCGATCTCCTTCCCCTTGAAGAAGAAGCCGTCGCACGTCGCGCAGGCGCTCACGCCCTTCCCCCGGAGCCGCGTCTCGCTCTCGAGGCCCAGCCAGAGCGCCGACGCCCCGGTCGCGACGATCACCGCGTCCGCCCGGTACTCGACGCCGCGCGCCCAGAGCCGGAACGGGCGGGCCGAGAGGTCCACCCGGTCGACGTCGACGTCGACGACCCGCGTCCCGAAGCGCTCCGCCTGCTCGCGGAACCGGCCCATCAGCTCCGGGCCGAGGATCCCGTCGGGGAAGCCGGGGTAGTTCTCGACGTCGCTCGTCAGCATCAGCTGGCCGCCCGGTGCCGTCCCCGCGAGGACGACCGGCTCGAGGTTCGCCCGCGCCGCGTAGATCGCCGCGGTGAGCCCGGCCGGTCCCGATCCGACGATGACGATCGAGGCGGCGACGCCGTCGGCCTGGGCGGCCGCGACGTTCTCCCAGTCGCCGGGCGCGAGCCCGCTCCCGGAGAAGTCGATCGTCAGGCCGCCGAACGGGGCGGGGGAGGGGGTGGTGGTCGGGTCGCTCATCGGCGACGATCGTAGCACGGCCGGTATACCCCCGGGGAGTATGCGGTCGGTGCCGTCGCCCGGCGGGGGAGCGCACGCCCGGCCGCGGGCGCCGGTCCCCCGCGGGTCACGGGAAGAGGTCCGCCGCCGGGGGGATGAGGAGCTCGCGGATCGAGCCCTCGCCGAGGGGCGGCCGCGCCCCCCGGACGATCGCGACCGGCCGGCCGGCGGCCTTCCCGAGGGCGAGCTCGGCGGCCGAGGCGACCTCGTCGGCGACGGCCCGGACCGTCGACTGCATCACCCGCCCGTCGGCGTCGGGGACGCCACGGAGGTCCTCGAGCGGGAGGATCCCGCTCACGCCGATCGCGACGTCGACGATCCCCCAGCGCCACGGCCGGCCGAACGAGTCGGAGACGACGACCGGGGCGGCGACCCCGAGGCGGGCGCCGAGGGCCGCGCGGATCCGGGCGGCCGAGGCGTCGGCGTCGGCCGGGAGGAGGAGGACGACCGAGCCGGAGCCGGGCCCGACGTTCGAGGCGTCGACGCCGCCGTTCGCGCAGACGAAGCCCTGCGGCGTCTCGGTGACGATGACGCCGTTCGCCATCCGGACGATCCGGCGGGCCTCGCGGAGGACGACCTCGACCTGGCGGGCGTCCCGCTTCCATCGCGCCGCCCAGGCGACGGCCTCCGGGCGGGGCTCGACGGTCCGCAGGTCGACGACGGCGCCCTCCGCCTTCGAGACGACCTTCGACGTCACGACGACGACGTCGTCGTCGCGAAGCGTGCCGAGGCCCGGGGTCCGCGCGACCGCGTTCGCGACGATCGCCCCGAGGTCGTCGCCCGGCCGGATCTCCGGGATCCCGTCCGGGACGAGGACGGTCAGCCCGGGATCGGCGCTCACTCGGCCGACCCCCCGGATCCCGTGAGCCCGCGGATCCCGAGCGCGGCGGCGAGCCGGAGGTCCTCGGGCGTGTCGAGATCGAGCGCGAGGGGACCGTCGAGCTCCACGTAGGCGACCCCGGCCGCCGTCGCCGCCGCGCGGTGGGCGGCACGGCTCCCGGGCCCGAACGAGAAGTCGATCGCGCCGGGCGGTGTGAGGAGGAGCGCGTTCGTCCCCTCGCCGTGGCGGTCCGGCGCGAGGACGACCGACGCGCCGTCGGGGCGCGCGGCGATCAGGCCGGCGAGGGCGGGCGTCGCGGGATCCGCGAGATCGGCGGGGAGGACGAGGAGGCTCGCCGCCCCGAGCTCGAGCGCGACCGCCCGCGCCTCCTCGAGCCCCGGGTTGAGCCCGCTGCCGCGCTGGCGGATCGGGACGACGGCCGTCCCCGCGCGGCGGGCGAGCGCGAGGACCGCATCGTCGCCGCTCACGACGATCGTCCGCCCGACGCCGGCGCCGGCGGCCGGGGCGAGCGCGTCGAGCGTCCGCGCGAGGAGCCGCGCGACGAGGTCGCGCCGCTCCCCGGCGTCGAGCGCATCGCCGAGGCGCGACTTCGCGCCCTCGAGCGCGCGGACGGGGACGACCGCGACGACCGGGCCGGGCGCCGTCACCGCGCGACGCCCGCGGCGTCGAGCGCGAGCCGCGCGACGCGGGCGCGCCCAGCGTCGTCCCGCATGATCGTGTCGCCGACGACCGCACGGATCCCGAGCGCCTCGACCGCCGGTGCGAGCCCCCGGTCCGCCTCGTCGATGACGAACGCGTCGACGATCCCCGCGTAGAGGCGGGCGACGCCGAGGGCGGAGACCTCGTGGCCGAGTGAGGCGAGCATCCGGTCCGCCGGCCCCTTGAGCGCCGCGCCGGCGACGATCGGGCTCACCGCGACGACCGCGACCCCTCGCGCCCGTGCCGCCGCGAGCCGCTCCGTGAGCCCCGGGAGCGCGAGGATCGGCCCGATCGAGACGAGCGGGTTCGACGGCCCGATCAGGACCGCCGCGGCGGCCTCGAGCGCGGCGGCGACCTCGGGGGTGGGGCGGGCAGCCTCGACGCCTGCGAAGCGGAGCTCCCGGACCGCCGGCTCGTGACGGCGGCGGACGAAGTAGTCCTGGAACTCGAGCCAACCGTCGTCCGTCCGGACCTCGGTCCGGACGGGCTCGTCGCTCATCGGGAGGATCGACGGCGCGAACCCGAGCGCCGCCCGGAGCGCGGCCGCCACCTCGGTCGGCCGCTCGCCCCGCCGGAGCCGCTCCGTCCGGAAGAGATGGGTCGCGAGGTCGCGGTCGCCGAGGCGGAACCACGGGTCGCCGCCGAGCGCTCCGAGCGCCTCCATCGCGATCCACGTCTCCCCGGCGAGCCCCCAGCCGCGGTCGCGGTCGTCGCGGCCGGCGAGCGTGTACGCGACCGTGTCGTGATCGGGCGAGACCTCGAGCCCGTGGCGCACGAGGTCGTCCGCCGTGTTGACGACGACCGTCAGCCGCTCGCCGACGAGCGCCGCGAGCCCGTGGGCGAACTTCGCGCCGCCGACGCCGCCCGCGAGCTCGACGATCGGTCCCGCCGCCATCGCTATGGCTCCAGGAGCGCGGCGACCTCGCCGATCCGCGCGAGCGTCTCCGCGTCGTACGGGGCCGGCATCCGGACGATGAAGGTCCCGAAGCCCATCGCGAGGTACGGCCTGAGCCGGTCGGCGATCCGTTCCGGCTCCCCGACGACGGTCGGCGGGCCGTCGATCCCCTCGATCCCGTTGTGGGCGCAGAGCTCGGCGAACCGCCGCTCGGCGGCCGCGAGCGAGTCCCTGACGACGATCGGGAAGCTCGCGGTCAGCTCGATCGTCGCGAGGTCGCGCCCGACGGCGGCGCAGTGCTCCGCGAGGATCGCGAGCCGCTCCCGGGTCTCCTCGACCTCGCCGGCGGTGTTCCAGCCGTCGCCGTAGCGGGCGGTCGTGCGGAGCGTCTTCTTCGGCCCGGAGCCGCCGATGAGGATCGGGAGGCGAGCCTGGATCGGCCGGGGGGCGTGGACCGCCTCGTGCATCTCGTAGTGCGCGCCGCGATGCTCGCCGATCTCCTCGCCGTCGAGGAGCCGCCGGATCAGCCCCACCGACTCGTCGAGCCGGTCGAGGCGCTCGCCGAAACCGCTCCCGAAGTCGATGCCGTGCGCCTCGTGCTCCCGCTCGAACCACGCGCCGCCGATCCCGAGGACGGCGCGGCCGTCCGTGACGTGGTCGAGCGTCGTGGCGAGCTTCGCGGTGAGGCCCGGGTTCCGGAACGTGTTCGCCCCCACCATCAGGCCCACCCGCACCCGCGACGTGAGCGCACCCACCGCGGCGAGCGCCGTCCAGCCCTCGAAGATCGGCTGGCGCCACGGGCCGAAGATCGCGAGGAGGTGGTCCCACGTCCAGACCGAGTCCCAGCCGCCGGCCTCCGCCGCGAGCGCGGCGTCGCGGAAGCCCACCCACGAGGTCGCCTGTGACCAGAGCTGGGCGCCGAAGCGGACCGGCGGTCGGGGCAGAGGCGTCGTCGGGGGTGTCATGGGCGAAGGATAGGCGGCGGGCCCGGCGGCGGCGCGCCCGCGCGAGTGGCGGGTGACCGCCTCGCTCACCGCCCGTTTACACATCACCGCTGGAATCCGCACCGGGTTCTGCGCTACCTTTCACGTGCCTGTCCGGCCGCATCCTTGCGAGCGGTCGTCGTCCGGCGCAGCAAGGAGGGCCCGCCGACCGCCACGGCACCACGACGGCGCTCGCGCGCCGGCGCCGGGCCTCGGCCGACGGGACCCCGCAAGCAGAGGAGACCGTCGAATTGCGCACTGACCGGTCACTGACCCGCATCGTCGCCCTCGGGGCGGTCACGGCGATCCTCGTCGCGGCCTGCTCGTCGGGTGGCGCGACCCCGGCCCCGTCGGAGGAGGCGAGCGCCGCCCCGACCGCGGCCCCCACGGAGGCGCCCGCCGACCCGATGGCGGAGCTCGTCGCCGCCGCCCAGGCCGAGGGGACGCTCACGACGATCGCCCTCCCGGACGACTGGTGCAACTACCGCGAGGTGATCGACACCTTCAAGGCGAAGTACGGCCTCGCGGTGAACGAGCTCGACCCGAACGCCGGCTCGAACGACGAGCTCGAGGCGATCAAGGCGAACAAGGGGAACACCGGCCCGCAGGCGCCGGACGTCGTCGACGTCGGCCTCTCGTTCGGCCCGCAGGCGAAGGCCGAGGGGCTCCTCATGCCCTACAAGGTCGCGACCTGGGACACGATCCCGGACGAGGTCAAGGACCCCGAGGGCTACTGGTGGGGTGACTACTACGGCGTCCTCACCTTCGAGGTGAACACCGCCGTCGTGAAGAACGTCCCGCAGGACTGGGCGGACCTCCTCAAGCCCGAGTACAAGAACCAGGTCGCCCTCGCGGGCGACCCGCGCTCGTCGAACCAGGCGATCCAGAGCGTCTACGCCGCGTCGCTCGCGAACGGCGGCTCGCTCGACGACGCCGCGCCGGGCCTCGAGTTCTTCAAGAAGCTCGTCGAGGTCGGGAACTTCGTCCCGACGATCGCGAAGCCGGGGACCATCGCCCAGGGCGAGACCCCGATCACGATCCGCTGGAACTACAACGCCCTCTCGAACAAGGACGCGCTCGCCGGCAACCCGGAGATCGCGGTCGTCGTGCCGCAGACCGGCCGGTTCGCGGGCGTCTACGTCCAGGGGATCAGCGCGTACGCGCCGCACCCGAACGCGGCGAAGCTCTGGCAGGAGTTCCTCTACAGCGACGAGGGCCAGCTGCTCTGGATGAAGGGCTACTGCTACCCGATCCGCTACGAGGATCTCAAGGCGAACGGCAAGATCCCGGCGGACCTCGCCGCGAAGCTGCCGGACGTCACCGGCGCCGTCTTCCCGACGCTCGACCAGCTGAACGCCGCGAAGGCGCTCATCACCGAGCAGTGGGACGCGGTCGTCGGCGTCGACGTCGTCGAGTAACCCGCCGCACCACCGAGACCCAGCACCCGTGACCTCCGGGTCCACGGCAGCCGAGGCGCCGGGCATCAGCCCGGCGCCTCGGCGCTTCCCGCTCGCGTGGCTCGGGGTCGTCCCGTTCTTCCTCTTCGCGATCGGCTTCCTCTTCCTGCCGATCAGCTACCTCGTCATCGGGAGCTTCCAGGATCCCGCCGGCGCGCCGACGCTCGCGAACTACGGCGGGCTCTCCACCGAGATCGTCCTCAAGGCGTACCAGAACAGCGTCCTCATCAGCGCGATCACCGCGCTCGGCGGCGGGATCTTCGGGTTCCTCCTCGCCTGGTCCGTGATTCTCGGGGGGCTCCCGCGGTTCCTGCGGACCGCCCTCACGACCTTCTCCGGGGTCGCCTCGAACTTCGCGGGCGTCCCGCTCGCGCTCGCCTTCGTCTTCACGATCGGGAACAACGGCCTGCTGACGATCCTCCTCCAGGAGCAGCTCGGGTTCAGCCTCATCGACGCGGGCTTCACGATCTACTCGATCTGGGGGATCGCGATCGTCTACATGTACTTCCAGTTCCCGCTCATGGTGCTGATCATCGCGCCGGCGATCGACGGCCTGCGGCGCGAGTGGCGGGAGGCCGCCGAGAACATGGGAGCGACCCCGTTCCAGTACTGGACCGGCGTCGGGCTCCCGATCCTCATGCCCTCGATCCTCGGCACGGTCATCCTGCTCTTCGGGAACGCGTTCGGCGCCCAGGCGACCGCCTTCCAGCTGACCGGCGGGACGATCCCGATCGCCCCGGTCGTCATCGGCGCGCAGATCCGCGGCGACGTCCTCCGGAACCCCGGCCTCGGCTACGCGATGGCGATGGGGATGGTCGCGATCATGACCGTCTCGATCTCCGTCTACGTCTGGCTCCAGCGCCGGTCCGAGCGGTGGCTCCGCTCGTGAGCGGCGCCACCCGCCCCTCCCGCGGTCAGGGGCCCGGCGCGCGCCGCCGGCGCGGCCTCGGCTCGCCGATCGCGTGGGTCGTCTTCGTCCTCGGCGTCGCGTACTTCCTCATCCCGCTCCTCTCCACCTTCGAGTTCTCGCTCCGCGCGGCGATGAAGGACCCGGTGACCGGCGAGATGATCAAGCCGTCCTTCCAGGCCTACGCGCTCGTCTTCAAGGACTCGAAGTTCGTCGACGCGCTCGCGTACTCGTTCCGGATGGCGCTGACGACGATCGCCGTCAGCCTCCTCCTCATCGTCCCGACCGCGTACTGGGTCCGGCTCCGGCTCCCGCGGCTCCGGCCGGTCGTCGAGCTCGTGACGCTCATGCCGTTCGTCATCCCGCCGGTCATCCTCGTCTTCGGGCTGATCCGGACCTACAGCGGCGAGCCGCTCGCCCTGACGAACTCGGAAGCGGGCGCGGACCTCCTCCTCATCGGGGCGTACGTCGTCCTCTCGTTCCCGTACATGTACCGCGCGGTGGACACCGGCCTCGCCGCGATCGACGTCCGGACGCTCACCGAGGCGGCCCAGAGCATGGGCGCGAGCTGGCCGCGGATCATCTGGGCGGTCATCTTCCCGAACCTCCGCTCCGCGATCCTCTCGGGGGCCTTCCTCACGATGGCGATCGTCATCGGCGAGTACACGATCGCGAACTTCCTCGTGGGGCAGAAGCCGTTCGGGCCGTACCTCTCGCTCCTCGGCCAGAACAAGGCGTACGAGCCCGCCGCGGTCTCGCTGATCAGCTTCGGCATCACGTGGGCGGCGATGTTCGCGCTCGCGCTCGTCGGTCGAGGGACCCGCGGACGGGTCCAGGTCGCCGGCGCCAGGTAGACGAGGGAGACGATGGCCTTCCTGACCCTCTCCGGGATCCGCAAGGAGTTCGGGGCGTTCACCGCGGTCGAGCGGTTCGACCTCGAGGCGGAGCGCGGCGAGTTCATCTCGTTCCTCGGGCCATCCGGCTGCGGCAAGACGACGACGCTCCGGATGATCGCGGGCTTCGAGGCGCCGACCGCCGGACGGATCCTCCTCGACGGGGCGGAGATCACGAGCGTCCCGGCGAACCGCCGGAACGTCGGGATGGTCTTCCAGTCGTACGCCCTCTTCCCGAACATGACGGTCGCCGAGAACATCGCCTTCGGCCTGAAGGTCCGCCGCCGCCCGAAGGACGAGATCCGCCGGAAGGTCGACGAGCTCCTCGGCCTCATCCACCTCGGCGGGAAGGGCGGGAAGTACCCGTACGAGCTCTCGGGCGGGATGCAGCAGCGGGTCGCGCTCGCCCGCGCCCTCGCGATCGAGCCGGGGATCCTCCTCCTCGACGAGCCGCTCTCGGCGCTCGACGCGAAGATCCGCGTCGCGCTCCGCCAGGAGATCCGCTCGATCCAGCGCCAGCTGGGGATCACGACCGTCTACGTGACGCACGATCAGGAGGAGGCGCTCTCGCTCTCCGACCGGGTCGTCGTCATGAGCGAGGGGCGGATCGAGCAGATCGGGACGCCGTTCGAGGTCTACAACTTCCCGACGACGGGGTTCGTCGCGAAGTTCGTCGGGACCCTCAACGTCGTCGAGGCGACGGTCGTCGACGCGGCGGCGGGCGTCGTGAGCGCCGTCGGCCAGCAGCTTCGCGCCGCCGGTCCGATCGCCGGCGCCGCGGCGGGCTCCCCGGTCTCCGTCGCGCTCCGGCCGGAGCGGGTGGTGCTCGGGGACGGGGGCGGCCCGAACCGCCTGACCGGGACGATCCGCGACGTCATGTTCCTCGGCTCGGTGGTCCGGCTCCGGGTCCGCCTCGCCGACGGGACGCCGCTCCTCTTCGACACGTTCAACGATCCCCACCTGACGCTCCCGGCGCGCGACGACGAGGTGACCGTCTCCTTCCCGACCGAGGCGTGCCTCGTCCTCGGGCGGGAGGTCGCGGAGCGCGGACCGGACATCGTGGAGGTCGAGGGCTGACGCCTCAGGGCGCCGGGCCCCGCCGGCTCGAGCGGTACGCGTTCGACCCGGCGGCGATCTCGCTCGCGATCTTCGACAAGGACGGGACCCTCATCGACTTCGACGCGATGTGGGCGGGCTGGGTCGTCGGGCTCGCGGGCGGGCTCGAGGCGGCCCTCGGCCGGCCGCTCCGCGACGAGCTCTACCTCGCGCTCGGCTTCGACGCCGCCGCCGGCCACGCGATCGCCGGCGGGCCGCTCGCCGCGACCCCGATGGCGGAGATCCGCGAGCTCACCCGCCGCTGCGTCCGCGGGCTCCCCGGGGTCGACGACGCCGCCGCGGACGCTGCGGTCGCGGGCGCCTGGACCGCCCCGGATCCCGTCGCGAGCGCCGCGCCGCTCACGGACCTCCCGGCGCTCCTCGGCGGCCTCCGTCGCCGCGGGATCGGGGTCGCGGTCGCCACGTCGGACGACCGGGCGCCGACGCTCGCGACGCTCGAGGCGCTCGGGATCGCCGCGCTCGTCGAGGGGATCGTCTGCGCCGACGACGGCCTCCCGGTGAAGCCGCGCCCGGACGCCGTCCATGCCCTCTGCGCGCGGCTCGGCGTCCCTCCCGCGCGGGCCGCGGTGATCGGCGACTCGCCGGCCGACCTCGGGATGGCCCGCGCCGCCCGGGTCGGCCTCTCGATCGGGGTCCTCTCCGGCGTCGGGAGCGCCGACGACCTCGGGCCCCTCGCCGACCTCCTCCTCCCCTCGGTCGCCGCGCTCGAGTCCTGAGCCGTCCCGCTCAGAGCTCGACGTGGATCGCGTCGGGGGCGAGCCGGAAGCTGATCCGCTCCTCCGTCCGGAAGCGCTCGATCATCGCGTCCGCGACGTCGGGGGCGTGGCGGCGGGCCATCGCGGCGATGTCCGCGAGCGCGACGGCGCGGTCGTCGACGACCGTCACGCGGCCGCGGAGGCCCACCCAGCCGCCCCCCTCGGCGACGGCGAACGAGAGCCGCGGATCGCGGAGCAGGTTCGACGGCCAGCGGCGGCCGAGCGCGCTGTTCACGACGACCTCGTCGCCGTCGCGGAGGTACCAGACGTACGCCTGGTGCGGCCACCCGTCCGGGCCGACGGTCGCGATCGTCGCGTGGCTCCCGCGGTCGAGGAACGTCCGGACCTGGTGGGGGAGCGGCAGGCTCATCGCGGCGGATGGTACGCGAGAAACATGGCAGGATTCCCCGGCGATGAGCGCCACCCCTCGCCCGACCGTGGAGCCGACGCATCCGTGCGTCCGGTGCGGCGTCGCCGTCCCGCTCGACGTCGCGCTCTGCGAGTACTGCAACCCGCTCGGCCTCCCGCAGCCGGCGAGCAGCCAGGTCCACGGGACCGTCTTCGTCGCCGTCTTCGTCGCCGTCGCCGCCCTCGCGATCCTCGGCCGGCTCGCGCTCTCGGGGATCGGCCCGTTCTCCGGCCGGGTCGTCGACGTCGCGACGAGCGGTGCCGCGCTCGACGTGACGCTCTCGGTCACGAACGAGGGTGAGTCGGCCGGTGCGGCGACCTGCCGGATCTACGACCCGGCGCAGGGGGAGGCGCTCGGCCCCGACTCCGCGTTCGTCACCAGCCCGCGGATCCCGGCGGGCGGGACGGTCGCCTTCCTCGAGCGGATCACCGAACTCGGCGGGCAGGAGCGGCAGCTCGCCGTCGCGTGCACCGGACCGTGAGCGGCGCCGGAAGGAGCCGCTGGGCGGCCGAGCTCGACTTCGCGATCCGCGCGGCACGGGACGCGGGCGCGATCGTCATGGAGCGCTACGAGCGGCTCGAGCGGATCGAGGCGAAGGGCGCGAAGGGCTCGAAGGACGTCGTCACCGAGGCGGACCACGCCTCGGAGGAGGCGCTGATCAGGGCGATCCGTGCGACCTTCCCCGGCGACGCGGTCTTCGCCGAGGAGTCCGGGGCGCACGACGGGGGCGAGGGTTCGGCGACCGGCGGTCGCGGGCGGACGTGGATCCTCGACCCGGTGGATGGGACCGTGAACTATGCGAACGGGATCCCCTTCTTCGCCGTCTCCGTGGCGCTCGCGGTCGACGGGCGACCCACCGTCGGGGTGGTCCTCGACCCGGCGCGAGACGAATGCTTCGCCGCCGCGGTCGACGGCCCGGCGACCCTGAACGGCCGCGAGATCGGCGCGAGCCCGAAGGAGCGGCTCGGCGACGCGGTGATCGCGCTCGGCCTGAGCGGCCGAGCGGTCGTCGCCCGGACCCGCGCCGCCCGGAAGGCGGTCCGCGTCTCCCGCTCGATGGGCTCGTCCGCGCTCTCGCTCGTCTACGTCGCGAACGGCCGCTTCGACGCGTTCGCCCAGGAGAGCGGCCAGTCCGCGTGGGACGTCGCGGCCGCCGGCCTGATCGCCGAGCGCGCCGGGGCGACCGTCACCGACTTCGCCGGTGCGTCCTGGTTCGAGATCGCCCGTCGCTCCGGGTCGTGGGGGGTCGTCGGCGCCGGCGAGCGGATCCACGCGCCGCTCCTCGAGCTCGTCCGGCCCCGCTGACGAGGGCGGCTACGTCCGCCAGCGGTGCGGCCGGTCCGCGAGCCGCGTGAGCCCCATCTCGTCGCAGAAGGCGCGCCATCCGTCGCGCGGCGTCCCGAGCCAGCGGAGCTCGTCGGGGTCGCGCTCGGGCAGCGGCGAGTCGCGGCGGAGCGTCGCGAGCTCGCGGAAGAGGAGTGCCTCGTCGAAGCGCTCGCGGAGCGTCGCCGCGAGCCGTTCGGCGCCGCGGACCGGCACCTCCCACGCCGCCGCGTCCCGCGGGATCGCCTCGAGCCGGCCGTAGCGCGCGAGGACCGCGGCAGCGCTCGTCGCACCCCAGCCGGGGAGCCCGGGGTATCCGTCGGCCGCGTCGCCGACGAGCGCGAGGAGGTCCGGGATCGAGGCGGGCGGGACCCCCCACTTCGCGCGGACGGCCGCGTCGTCGTACGTGAGGTCGCGGCGCCGGTCGCGGAGGACGACCCGCCCGTCGACGACGCACTGGGCGAGATCCTTGTCCGGCGTGCAGATGAGGACGCGCTCGACGCCCGCGGCCGGGCCGCGCCCCCCGGATCCGCCCCCGCCGGGGCTCCCGTCGCCGCCCCACCGCGCCGCGGCGGTCGCGAGCGCGTCGTCCGCCTCGTGCTCCACCATCGCCCACGAGACGACCCCGAGTGCGACGATCGCTCGCTCGGCGATCGGGAACTGCGCGAGGAGCTCGGGCGGGACGCCGGCGTCGGTCTTGTAGCCCGGGTACAGATCGTTCCGGAACGAGGCGACGACGCGGTCCGTCGCGCACGCGACGTGGGTCGCGCCCTCGTCGCGGAGGAGGGCGAGGAGCGTGGCGACGAGCCCGGCGACCCCGGTGAGGAGGATCCCGTCGCGGCCCCGGACCGGCGGACGCGGCGTGTGGTGCGCGCGGAAGAGCTCGTACGTCGCGTCGACGAGGTGGAGCTCCACCCGTCCCGGCCCGCTAGTCGCGGAGCGGGAGCTCGCCCGCTTCGACGAGCTCCTTGAGCCGGACGAGGTCCGCCTGGAAGATCCGGCCGAGGATCGGCCGCTGGACGATCGCGCCGAGCTGCGGGAAGAGGGGCGGGACGAGCCGCTCGTCCCACGTGACGAGCGTCGTCGACCCGTCGGCGCCGGGCCGGAGCTGGATCAGCCCCTCCCCGGTGAAGCGGCCCGCGTGACGGATCCCGAAGCGGACGGGCGGCTCCCAGACGGCGATCTCGACCGGGTCGGTGACGCCGATCCCGAAGATCCGGACGTCCGCCTCGCCGCGCGTCCCGACGCCGACCGGGCCGTCGCCCTCGAGGCGGACCGCCTTCATCTCGTGCATCCAGCGCGGCTGCGACGGGATGTCGGAGACGGCGCGCCAGACGAGCCCCATCGGCGCGGCGATCTCGATGACGCTCCGGATCGGCCGGTCCACCGGGGAGCCGGCCACGAACGGGTCGAGGTCGAGGATCCGGTCGAGGAGCGCAGCGACCCCGAGCGCCGCCGCCGCGGCGCCGAGGAGGCGGCCGATCATCGGACGGCCCCGGCCCGGGCGGCCGCGTCGGGCGCGGTCCCGGCCACGGCGGCCAGCAGCCGTGCGGCCTCGGCGAGCACCACCCCCGCGGCCTCGAGGCGGGCGATCGTCCGCTCCCCGTCCCCGGGCGAGAGGTCGACGGCGCGGATCGCGTCGACGAGGAGCGTCGTCCGGAACCCGAGGGCGACGGCGTCCTCCGCGGTCGCCCCGACGCAGTAGTCGGTCGCGAGCCCGCAGACGAGGATCCGCTCGACGCCGCGACCCCGGAGGAGCGCCTCCAGCCCGGTCGGGACCGTCGCGCCGCTCGTGGGGTCGCGCATCGTGAAGCCCGAGTAGCCGTCCTCGCCGTTCGCCCCCTTCCGGATGACCGGGCCGGCGACGTCGAGCCCCGCCACCAGCTCGGCGCCCCACGTCCCCTTGACGCAGTGGGGCGGCCACGCCCCGCCGAACGCCGCGAAGTGGGGCGTCTCCTCGGGATGCCAGTCCTGGGTGTAGACGACGAGCGCGCCGGCGTCGCGGGCGCAGCCGACGAGCCGGTCGACGATCGACACGAGGCCCTCGCCGCCGGCGACGTGGAGGCTCCCCGCGGGATCGGCGAAGTCGTTCTGGAGGTCGGTGACGACGAGGGCCGTCCGCCCGTCGAAGGGGAGGGCCGCCCGGCCGCGCTGCTCGCTCATCAGGGATACCCTAGCGCCACGCGGGCGGATCTGCGCTACGCTCTCGCCCGCCCGCCGGACCCGCATCGGCGGCCCAGCCCGAACCGGTACCGTCCGCGGACCTCACGGAGCGCGTCGCGACCGATGATCTTCGACGAGTTCAAGCAGCAGCTCCCCGACATCGACCCGGCCGAGACCGACGACTGGCTCGACTCGTTCGACCAGGTCGTCGACGGCGAGGGCGAGAACCGCGCGCGCTTCCTCGTCTACAAGCTCCTCAAGCGGGCGCGGCAGCGTCACGTGGGCCTCCCGCCGCTCACCCAGACGCGCTACATCAACACGATCAGCCCGGAGCAGGAGCCCTACTTCCCGGGCGACGAGGACCTGGAGCGCCGGATCCGCCGGCTCGTCCGCTGGAACGCGGTCGCGATGGTCCTCCGCGCGAACAGCCGCTTCCCCGGGATCGGCGGGCACCTCTCCACCTACGCGAGCTCGGCGAGCCTCTACGAGGTGGGCTTCAACCACTTCTTCCGCGGGAAGGACGCCGAGGGCGGCGGCGACCAGATCTTCTACCAGGGTCACGCCGCGCCCGGCATCTACGCCCGGGCCTTCCTCGAGGGCCGGCTCAGCGCCGAGCAGCTCGACCTCTTCCGGCGCGAGGTCGCGGGAGCGGGTGCCGGGCTCAGCTCGTACCCCCATCCGCGGACGATGCCCGACTTCTGGGAGTTCCCGACCGTCTCGATGGGGCTCGGGCCGATCTCGGCGGTCTACCAGGCGCGGTTCAACCGGTACCTCGAGAACCGCGGCCTGAAGCCGACGGGCGCCCAGCGCGTCTGGGCCTTCCTCGGCGACGGCGAGATGGACGAGCCCGAGGCGACGGCCGCGCTCTCGCTCGCCGCCCGCGAGGGGCTCGACAACCTCACGTTCGTCATCAACTGCAACCTCCAGCGCCTCGACGGCCCGGTCCGCGGGAACGGGAAGGTGATCCAGGAGTTCGAGGGGCTCTTCCGCGGCGCGGGCTGGAACGTCATCAAGGTGATCTGGGGCCGCGAGTGGGACGAGCTCCTCGCCCGCGACGTCGACGGCGTCCTCGTCAACCGGATGGGGGAGACCCTCGACGGTGAGTTCCAGAAGTACTCGGTCTCCGACGGTGCGTATCTCCGCGAGCACTTCTTCGGGACCGATCCGCGGCTCCGCGCGCTCGTCGAGCACCTCTCGGACGAGCGGCTGACGAAGCTCCGCCGAGGCGGCCACGACTACCGGAAGCTCTTCGCGGCGTACAAGGCGGCGACCGAGTACCGCGGCGCGCCGACGGTGATCCTCGCGAAGACGATCAAGGGCTGGACGCTCGGCGGGATGGCGGAGGGCCGGAACTTCACCCACCAGCTGAAGAAGCTCTCCGAGGCCGAGCTGAAGGTCTTCCGCGACCGGCTCGAGCTCCCGATCCCCGACGCCGAGCTCGCGGAGGCGCCCTACTTCCACCCGGGCCCGGACTCGCCCGAGGTCCGCTACCTCGAGGAGCGGCGGGCGGCGCTCGGCGGCCCGCTCCCGCGCCGGGTCGTCCGCTCGAGCCCGCTCCCCGCGCCGGAGCCGGTGGTCGACGCCGAGTTCGCCGGCGGGAGCGAGATCGCCGTCAGCACGACGATGGCGTTCGGGCGGCTCCTCCGGAACCTGATCCGCGACCCCGGGCTGGGCCGGCGGATCGTCCCGATCATCCCGGACGAGGCGCGGACCTTCGGGATGGACCCGCTCTTCAAGGAGGTGGGGATCTACGCGGCGCTCGGCCAGCGCTACGAGCCGGTCGACTCCGACCTCGTCCTCTCGTACCGCGAGGCGACCGACGGCCAGGTCCTCGAGGAGGGGATCACCGAGGCGGGGTCGATGGCCTCGTTCCAGGCCGCCGGGACCGCGTACGCGTCGCACGGGATCGCGACGATCCCGTTCTACATCTTCTACTCGATGTTCGGGTTCCAGCGGACCGGCGACCAGGCATGGGCGTTCGCCGACGCGCGCGGCCGCGGGTTCATGATGGGCGCGACCGCCGGCCGGACGACGCTCGCCGGCGAGGGGCTCCAGCACGACGACGGCCACTCCCACGTCCTCGCCTCGGTCGTCCCGACGCTCCGCGGCTACGACCCGGCGTACGCGTACGAGCTCGCGACGATCGTCCGCGACGGGATCGGGCGGATGTGGGGCGGCGAGGGCGAGGACCTCCTCTACTACATCACGCTCTACAACGAGAACTACCCGATGCCGGCGAAGCCCGCCGGGGTGGACGACGGGATCGTCCGCGGCCTCTACCGGCTCGCCGAGGCGCCGTCGCTCGGGAAGCGCGGCACCGCAACGGCGCGCCTCGTCGGGAGCGGCTCGATCCTCGCCGAGGTCGTGAAGGCGCGGGACCTGCTCGCCGAGCGGTACGGCGTCGCCGCCGAGGTCTACAGCGCGACCTCGTTCCAGCTCCTCCGCCGCGACGCGCTCGAGGCGGAGCGGTGGAACCTCCGGAACCCGGCGAAGCCGGCCCGGACGCCGTACGTCGCGACGCTCCTCGGGGCGGACGGCGGGCCGATCGTCGCCGCGACCGACTGGATCCGGGCGCTCCCGGACATGGTCCGAGCCTGGCTCCCGCGCGACTACGTGACGCTCGGGACCGACGGGTTCGGGCGGAGCGACACCCGCGAGAACCTCCGCGCCCACTTCGAGGTCGACGCCGCGCACGTCGCCGGGGCGACGCTCGCCGCGCTCGCGCGCGCCGGGACGATCACCGCGAAGCAGGCGGCGACGGCGCTCGACGAGCTCGGGATCGACCCGGAGCGCCCGGCCCCCTTCTGAGCCTCGGTCGGGAACCGCCGGGGCGCGTCGCGCGTCTTGGCCTCGAGACGGCCGCCGTGCCGGAGAGCCCCGAGGACCCACGATGAACGCTTCGCCGACCCCCGCCCACGCCGACCGGACCCGCTGGCTCGTGATCGGTGCCCTCATCGGACTCGCGGTCGCGATCGTCGCGAGCCCCGCCTTCCCCGAGCGGACCTCGATCGCCGTCGACGACGGGACGAGTGCCGCCGAGCACACGATCTCCGTCGCGGCGACCGGCCGCGTGACGGTCCGGCCCGACGTCGCGGACGTCCGGATCGGCGTCTCCGTCACCCGCGAGACCGCGACCGAGGCGCGCGACGTCGGCGCCTCGCAGATGGCGAAGGTCGTCGCCGCGATCAAGGCGGCGGGCGTCGCCGACCGCGACCTCCAGACGAGCTCCCTCTCGCTCCAGCCGGTCTACGACTACTCGATCTCCGGGAGCGCGCCGCGCCTCACCGGCTACCAGATGACGAACGTCGTCACCGCGACGGTTCGCGACGTCGAGACGGTCGCGGCGGTGATCGACGACGCGACCCGTGCCGGCGCGACGACGATCGACTCGATCTCGTTCCGCATCGACGACCCGACCGGGCCGGAGAACGAGGCGCGGAAGCTCGCGATGGCGGAGGCGAAGCGGCGCGCCGAGGCGCTCGCCGCCGAGGCGAACGTCCGGGTCGTCGGGGTCGTCTCCATCGCCGAGTCGTCCGGGAACGTGACCCCGCCGGTCTACTACGAGAAGGCGATGGCCGGCGACACGAGCCTCGGCGACGCGACGAACATCCAGGTGGGGACGAACGAGGTGACGCTCACCGTCTCCGTCGTCTACCTGATCGACTGACGCTCAGCGCGGGGCGAGCTCCAGGAGCTCGCCCCGCTCGAGGTCGAGGACGAGGATCGTCCCGTCGGCGGCGACGCCGAACGAGGCGATCCGCCGACCGGTCTCGAGGAGGACGCGCGGCGCCTGCGGGCCGTCCGCGGCGGCGTCGATCGTCCAGATCGTCCCGGAGCAGTAGTCCGCGAAGAGGACGCGGCCGGCGAGGGAGCTGGTCGCGTCGCCGCGAGCGACCGGCCCGCCGGTGACGGAGCAGCCGACGTCGTGCGTGTAGACGGCCGCCGGGAGCGTCTGGCCGGTCGCGTCGCAGCCGGTCGCCGGGGAGAAGCAGAGGTCCCCTTCGGTGATCTTCCAGCCGAGGTTCGCGGGCGCGGGCGACCCGGCCCGGACGACCGAGACCTCCTCGACCGCGTTCTGGCCGACGTCGCCGATCCAGAGGTCGCCGGTCGCCGGGTCGAACGCGAACCGCCACGGGTTCCGGAGGCCGATCGCCCAGATCTCCGCCGCCCCGCCCCCGGAGGCGAACGGGTTGTCCGCGGGGATCGAGTACGGCCGCGCGGCGGTCGCCCGGTCGACGTCGATCCGGAGGATCTTCCCGAGGAGGCTCGTCCGGTCCTGGCCGTAGCCGTGCGGGTCGCCGCCGAGCCCGCCGTCGCCGGTCCCGATGTAGAGGAACCCGTCCGGCCCGAACGCGAGGTGGCCGCCGTTGTGGTTCGGGTACGGCTGGTCGATCCGGAGGAGGATCCGCTCCGTCCCCGGGTCGACCCGGTCGCCGCGCCCGGCATCCGCGACCTCGAGCGAGGCGACGACCGTGTCGCCGGCGAGGTCCGTGTAGTTGACGAAGAGCCGCGGGTCGGCAGGGAAGCGCGGATGGACGGCGAGCCCGAGGAGCCCCTGCTCGCCCCCGGCGACGAGCCGGTCCGAGAGGTCGACGAGGACCCCGGGCTCGAGGCGGCCGTCGCGGACGACCCGGATCCGGCCGACCTGCTCGACGACGAGGAGCCGGCCGCTCCCGTCACCCGCGTCGACGGCGACGATCGGCGACTCGAGGCCGGCCGCGAGCGGGACGAGCTCGGCGCGCGGCTCCGCGGGCGCCGTCGGCGTCGTCGTCGACGCGGCCGTCCCGGGGGTGGGGAGCGCCGACGGGCTCGCGCCGCCACCCGCGCCGCCGGTGGGGCCCGGCACGGCGGTCGGGGTAGCCGCCGGGTCGCCGAGCGCGACCGGCTCCTGCGAGACCCACGGCGGCCGCCCCGCCATCACGAACGAGAGCACCGCGACGAGGACCGCGCCGATCAGCCCGAGGGCGAGCGCGATCCGCGCGACCGCGCGGGCGATCCGGCCGAGCGCACGCACGCCTTCCTCAGTCCTCGTGCGCCGACGTCCGGCCGACGACCGCCCCGAGGGCGACCGCGACGGCCGCGAGCGAGCGGGGATCGAGCGCGTCGACGAAGTAGTCGCGGACGCCGCGGAGGTGGGTCGCGGAGGCGCGCCGGAGGAGCTCGAGCCCACGCTCCGTCAGGACCGCGAACGTGCCGCGCGCGTCGGACTCGCAGTGGGTCCGCTCGACGAGCCCGTCCTCGACGAGCCGGTCGACGAGCCGGGTCAGCCCGCTCTTCGAGAGGAGGACGCGGTCGGCGAGGACGTTCATCCGGAGCGTCCGCCCCTCCGCGTGGGCGAGCTGGACGAGCGCGTCGTATTCGGAGATGGAGATGCCGTGCGCCCGCCGGAGGTCGTCGTCGAGCCGTCGCGTCACGTGCGCATGGGCGACGAGGAACGCGCGCCACGCGTCGAGGCCGGCCGGGGAGATCCCGGCGCGCTCGGCGGCGGTCGCGATCGCGGTCGGCAGCTCGTGGGTCTCGCGCATCGTCCGGATGATACCGCGCCCGGTCGGATACGGTTGACTGTGCAACCATCGGTCGGGTAGAGTCGTTGAGTCAACAACGAAAGGGGAACCGGCGCAGCTCCAACGAGCCGCGGCGGCGACGGCCCGCCACCTGGAGGCAGACGCACCGATGACGACCTGGAAGATCGACCCGGCCCATACCGACGTCCTCTTCTCCGCGAAGCACATGATGGTGACGACCGTCCGCGGGAAGTTCCACGGGGTGGACGGGGAGCTCGAGATCGACGAGGCGAACCCGCGGGCGATCCGCGGCGAGATCCGGATCGACGCGACGAGCCTCGACACGGGGACCGCCCAGCGGGACGACCACCTCCGCTCCGGCGACTTCCTGCTCGCGACGGAGCACCCCTCGATCGTCGGTCGCGTCGTCTCGGTGGAGCCGGACGGCGACGAGTGGAAGGTCGCGGTCGACCTCTCGATCCGCGGCGTGACGAAGCGGGTCGTCTTCGAGGGCGAGTTCGGCGGGATCGTCCCGGGGATGTCGGGCGCGCGGCACTTCGGCGCGACGCTCGAGGCGAAGATCGACCGGCGCGACTTCGGGCTCGTCTGGAACGTCCCGCTCGGCGGCGACGCGGTCCTCGTCGGGAACGAGATCAAGCTCGAGATCGAGGTCGCGGCGGACGAGGCCGCCGGCTGACGAGCGGCGGGGGGCTCGGAAGGTCCGCCGAAGCGGAGCATCGCGCACGCGCCGGGCTCCGCGCCGTCGGTCGCGGACTGTGACGGTTTCGTGATGTTCGGGTAGCACATATACTCCGGACCGGCCCCCGCCTTCCCCCCGGCGGGGGCCGTTCCATCCCCGCGGCCGCGCTACGATGCCGCCCATCGTCATCCGCCGGAGGCCAGCGTGACCGCATACGACGTCACCGAGATCCGCGCCCACTTCCCCGCCCTCTCCGTGGAGCTCGACGGCCGGCCGCTCGCCTACTTCGACGGCCCGGCGGGGACGCAGGTCCCGCAGGGGGTGATCGACGCCGTCGGTCGCTACTACCGCGAGATGAACGCGAACCATGGCGGCCCCTTCCTCACGAGCCGCCGGAGCGACGAGATGGCGGACGGGGTGCGCGCCGCGGCGGCGGACTTCCTCGGCGCCGCCTCGCCGGACGAGATCAAGTTCGGCCCGAACATGACGACGCTGACGTTCCACCTCAGCCGCTCGATCGCGGCGACGCTCGCGCCGGGCGACGAGGTGATGATCACGACGCTCGACCACGAGGCGAACAAGGGGCCGTGGGAGGCGATCGCCCGCGACCGCGGGCTCGTCCTTCGGACCATCGACATCCGGACGGAGGACGCGACGCTCGACCTCGCCGACTTCGAGCGCCAGCTCTCGTCCCGGACGAAGCTCGTCGCCGTCGGCTACACGTCGAACGCCCTCGGGACGGTCAACCCGGTGGCCGAGATCGTCCGTCGCGCGCACGCCGCCGGGGCGCTCACGTTCGTCGACGCGGTCGCCTGGGCGCCGCACGGCCCGATCGACGTCCGGGCGCTCGGGACCGACTTCCTCATCTGCTCCGCGTACAAGTTCTACGGTCCGCACGCCGGGATCCTCTACGGGCGGCGGGAGCTCCTCGACGCGCTCCCCGCGTACAAGGTCCGGCCCGCCTTCGACCGCTACGAGACCGGGACCGCGAACTACGAGTGCCTCGCGGGGCTCGGCGCGACCTTCGACCACCTCGAGGGGATCGGGCGGCGCTACGGCGGAGCGGCCGGCGGGAGCCGTCGCGAAGCGCTCGTCGCCGCGATGGCCGTCGGGCGCGAGCACGAGATGACGCTCTTCGGCCGGCTCATGGACGGCTTCGCCGCGATCCCCGGGCTCCGGGTCTGGGGGATCGTCGATCGGGCGAGGTTCGATGCGGAGCGCGCCCCGACCGTGGGGATCACGCTCGAGGGAGTCTCGCCCGGCGATGCCGCCGCGACGCTCGGTGCGCGCGGGATCCCCGTGTGGGACGGCCACTTCTACGCGCAGGGGCTCATCGAGCGGCTCGGCCTCGCGGAGTCGGGCGGCGTCATCCGGATCGGGCTCGCCCACTACACGACCGCCGGCGAGATCGACCGGCTCCTCGGCGAGCTCGACGCGATCGCCGCCTCGGGACGGGCCGCCGCGCGCGGAGCGGTCGCCCGCGCGTGAAGCTCCGGATCGGCTTCAACGTCTGGGGTCAGTTCGCGACCTGGGACGAGCTGATCGAGGCGGGCCGGACGATCGACGGGCTCGGCTTCGACGCCCTCTGGGCCTCGGACCACTTCATCCCGTCGATCCCGAAGGTCGACGGCGCGGAGCAGGTCGTCCGCGGCCCGATGTGGGAGGGCTGGATGCTCGCCGCCGGCTGGGCCGCGGCGACGAGCCGGGTGACGGTCGGGACGCTCGTCAGCGCCGCCGGCTATCGGAGCCCGGCGGTGATGGTGAAGATGGCGAGCGCGCTCGATCACCTGAGCGGCGGTCGCGCCGTCCTCGGGATCGGGGCCGGATGGTTCGCCGCCGAGCACGCGATGTTCGGGTTCGAGCTCCTCGAGCCCGCCGCGCGGTTCGACCGCTTCGAGGAGTCGGTCGCCGTCGCGCGGCTCCTCCTCGACGCCGGACCGGGGACGCCGGTGAGCCACGACGGCCGCCACTTCACGCTCCGGGATGCCGTGAACGACCCCGCGCCGCTCCAGCGGCGGCTCCCGCTCATGGTGGCCGGGGAGGGGGAGCGGCGGACGATCCCGATCGTCGCGCGGTACGCGGACATGTGGAACGTCTCCGGCGACCCGGCGACCATCGCGGGGAAGAACAGGCTCCTCGACGAGGCGTGCGCCCGCGCCGGACGCGACCCGCGGGCGATCCGCCGGACGGCGCACCGGCGGCCGGCCCTCATCCGCCCGAGCCGGGACGAGGCGATCGCGACGCTCGCGGAGAGCTACGCGCGCCACGCGATCCCGTGGACGAGGGCGCTCGAGCTCGCCGACGCGTCGCCGAACGTCGGGACCGTCGAGGATGTCGTGACCGCGCTCGCCGACGTCGCACGGGCCGGCTTCGACGAGGTCTCGTTCGAGCTCCCGCTCCCGTACGACCGCCCGACGCTCGAGGCGCTCGCCGGGCCGGTCCGCGAGCGGCTCGCGGGGTTCCTCGCGTGAGCGGTCCCCGCTTCGCCCGCCACGGGGCGCAGTCGATGACCGCGCCGCTCGTCGAGGTCCTCGTGAAGCGGCCGGGCCCGGCGTTCGGCGCCGCCTTCGACGATCCCGCGCACGGGTTCCTCCACCCGGTCGACCTCGCGCTCGCGCAGCGGGAGCACGACGCCTTCGTCGAGCTGCTCGGCTCGCTGGGGCCGCGGGTCCACCTCCTCGATGCCGAGACCGCGAGCCCCGACCTCGTCTACCAGTTCGACCCGCTCCTCGTCACCGATCGCGGCGCGATCCCGCTCCGCTCCGGCAAGCCGAACCGGCGCGGCGAGGAGCTCCCGGTCGAGGCGTGGCTGAACGAGCGCGGCGTCCCGACGGTCGGCCGGATCGATGCCCCGGGGACGGTCGACGGCGGCGACACGTTCTGGATCCGCCCCGACCGCCTCTGCATCGGGCGGAGCCTCCGGACGAACGATGCCGGCGCGCGGGCGCTCGCCGCGATCGTCGGGGGCGACGTCCGGATCTTCGACGTCCCGTACTGGAAGGGGGACGCGGAGCTCGTCCACCTCCTCTCGGTCATCTCGCCGGTCGCGGACGACCTCGCGGTCGCCTTCCTCCCGCTGATGCCGGCTGGGCTCCACGAGCTGACCCGGGAGCTCGGGATCCGGCTGATCGAGGTGCCGGAGGCCGAGTATCCGACGCTCGGCTGCAACGTCCTCGCCGTCCGGCCCGGCGTCGTCATCCTCGCCGAGGGGAACCCGGCGGTCGCGCGGGCGCTCGCGGCCGCGGGTTGCGAGGTCCACACGTACGCGGCGCGCGAGATCGGGCTGAACGGATCCGGCGGGCCGACGTGCCTCACCCGGCCGATCCTCCGCGAGACGGTCCGATGAGCGCCGCAGCCGACAAGACCCCCGGCGCGCTGACGCCGCGCGAGGCGGCCGTCGTCGCGGCGATCGACGACGCGCTCCTCCTCGCCGATCTCGAGGCGCTCGTCGGGACGGCGAGCGTCACGGGGAGCGAGGAGGCCGTCCAGGCGCTGATGGAGCGGCTGATCGGCGCGGCGGGGCTCGAGGTGGAGCGGCACGAGCACGATCCAGCGGCGGTCGCCGCGGACCCCGACTTCCCCGGCTACGAGATGCCCCGCGAGACGCTCCCCGTCGTCGCCGGCCGGCTCCGCGGCGGGCGCCCCGGCCGGCGGGCGATCCTCCTCGGACACGTCGACGTCGTCCCGACCGGCGATCCGGCCCGCTGGAGCGGCGATCCGTTCATCCCGCGGGTCGTCGACGGCCGGCTCATCGGGCGGGGCGCGTGCGACATGAAGGGCGGCGTCGCGGCGGCGCTCGCCGCGATCCGCGCGGTCGCGGCGGTGACCGGCGGCGGACGCGACCTCGCGGGCGAGGCGCTCCTCGTCTCGGTCCCCTCCGAGGAGGACGGCGGCGCCGGGACGCTCGCGGCGATCCGCGACGGGTACGTCGGCGACGTCGCGATCATCCCCGAGCCGACCGACCTCGAGATCGTCACCGTCCATGCGGGGGCGATCACCTTCACGCTCACCGTCCCGGGGAAGAACGCCCATGCGTCCACCCGGCTCGAGGGGGTCTCCGCGCTCGAGAAGCTCGAGTACCTCCACGGAGCGCTCCGCGCCGACGAGGCCGCCCGATGCGCCGCGGAGACGCGGCCCGAGATGGTCGCGCTCGGCCTCCCGTACCCGACGATCATCGGGAAGGTCTCCGGCGGCGACTGGGCGTCGACCGTCCCCGACCGGATCGTCGCCGAGGGGCGCTACGGCGTCCGCGCCGGCCAGACCGCCGAGGCGGCGGCCGAGGAGCTGTTCGACTGCATCCGCCGCGCGAACGAGGCGGACGAGTTCCTCCGCGAGCACCCGGCGACCGTCGCGATCACGGGCGCCCGCTTCTCGTCGGGGGAGATCCCGCCCGGCCACCCGCTCGCGGACGGCCTCCTCGCCGCGGTCGCCGACGTCACCGGCCGGTCGACCCGGACGAAGGGGGTCCCGTACGGCGCGGACATGCGGCTCCTCATCCGCCAGGGCGGGACCCCGACGGTGATGTACGGCCCGGGGACCGTCCGCCAGGCGCATGCGCCCGACGAGAGCGTCCCGCTCGCCGAGGTCGCCGCGTGCGCCCGGGTCCTCGCCGTCTGGCTCCTCCGGGAGCTCGACGCGAGCTAGCGAGGCGGCAGCGCCGGGAGCACCCGGGACATGAGGCAGAGCCGCGTCGTCGCGCGCCAGACCTCCGCGGTCAGCGTGTGGGCGGTCGTCCGCGGGACGAGCCGGTTCAGGTGGATCGTCGCGACGCCGTCGGAGCTCGTCATCGTCGTCGCGTCCGAGAGCGTCGTCGCGTCGTAGCGGACGAGGAAGCGGACGGTCGAGCGGGTCGTCACGTCCTTCACCTGGATCGTCGCCACGAGGTTCCACCGGCCGTTCGGCGTGTTCACGATCATGAAGCAGCGCGCGGCGCCCGGCGGCTGGGTCGTGACGATCCTCGTCGCCCCGGACCCGGACCCGGGCCCGGCGGCGAGCGCGGGGAGCGCGAGGGTCCCGGCGAGGAGCGCGGCGGCGAGCACGGTCGGCAAGCGGGTCATGGAGGCACCTCCGCGGCGATCGTCGCGCGCGGCCGGCCGGGCGGCCAGTGGCGTTCCGCCCGAACGCGGGGGTCCCGCTACCCGAAGAGCTCGTCGAGGGCCGCGGTGAAGACGGCGGTATGGCGGTCCACGTCCGCGGCGGTCGTCGCCGGGGAGATGAGCGCCATGTTGTGGAACGGCGTCATGAGGACGCGCCGGTTCATCGCGTAGAGGTGGAGGAGCCGCTCCAGCGCGGGGTCGGCGTGGTCGTGCTGCTCGCGCCCGTCCCGCGGCGGCGTCCGGAGGAAGTGGTACTCGGCGCGCGCCCCGAGCCGCGTCACGTGCCACGGGACGCCCCGGGCGGCGATCGCGTCGGCGACGCCCCGCTCCCAGCGCTCCGCGAGCGGGATCATCCGCGCGAACGCGGCCTCGGTGAGGACCTCCTCGAGCGTCGCCCGGATCGCGGCGAGCGAGAGCGCGTACCCGGCGAGCGTCCCGCCGATCCCCGCGACGTCCGCGTCGTCGACCGGGATGAGCTCGGTGATCCGCGCGGCGAGCTCCGCGGAGAGGCCGTACGTCCCCGCCGGGATCCCGCCGCCGATCGTCTTCCCGATGACGAGGAGGTCCGGCTCGAGGCCGAGCTCCCCGGTCATCCCGCCCGGGCCGGCGCAGATCGTGTGCGTCTCGTCGAGGAGGAGGAGGGTGCCGTGCCGGCGGGTCAGCTCCCGGACCCCCGCGAGGTAGCCGGGCTCGGGGAGGACGATCCCGACGTTCGTGAGCGCCGGCTCGAAGAGGCAGAGGGCGACGTCGCCGGCCGCGAGCTCCCGCTCGAGCGCCGCGAGGTCGTTGAAGGGGACGACGCGGGTCGTCTCCGCCGGGTCCACCGGCGCCCCGACGCTGCTGGGCCGGGGGACGACGCGGCCCCGGTCGTCGAGGACGGCGAACGTCTCGTCGACGGTCCCGTGGTAGCACCAGTCGTGGACGAGGACCTTGCGCCGGCCCGTCGCGAGGCGGGCGAGCCGGATCGCGAAGCGGTTCGCGTCGGTCGCGGTGAGCGTGAACTGCCACGACGGGAGCCCGAAGCGGCGGGAGAGCTCCTCGCCGACCGCGATCGCGTCCTCCGTCGGGAGCATGTGGGTGATGCCGCGCCGGAGCTGCGCCTCGACGGCGGCGAGCGTCGGCGCCGGACCGTGACCGGCCATCGCCCCGGTGTCGCCGAGGCAGAGGTCCACGTAGTCGTGGCCGTCGACGCACGAGAAGTGCGCGCCCGACGCCGAGTCGACGAAGAGGGGGAAGGGGCCGGCCCACTTCACCATCCAGTGCATCGGGACCCCGCCGAGGAGCGAGCCGGCCGCCCGTTCGTGGAGGGCGCGCGAGCGCGGATGCTCCGCAGCGAAGCGATCGAGCTCGCGCTCGAGGAGGCGGGCGAGCCTCGTCCGGTCGAGCGTCACGGCCATGGGGTCCCTCGTCGCGCGGATCTCGTCCGCGCAGCGTAGCGCCCGGCCGCGCGGCCCGGTGCGGTCCCGTTACGAGAGGCGGCGGCTGTACCCGCAGACGGGGCAGACGGCGTCGCCGCGCTCCCGGTCCAGCACGAGGTGCGTCGCGCAGCCGTTCGTCCGGCAGTAGAAGGGATCGGCGATCGCCCGGCGGCGCATCCGCCGGACGGCGGCGGTCCGCTGGGTGTGGGCGGCCATCCTGGCCGCGTGACGGGTGAGCATCGGTCTCCTGTCCGCCGCCCCCGGACGCATCCGGGCGGTTCGGCGTCGTGACGCTCGACGGCGATTCGTGCCGGAACGTCGTGGTCTTGTCGCCGGTCGCTGCGCGGGAGCGGAGTCCAGAGGTGCTCTGACCTGCGCGCGGTCGGCCTTGCTGCCGATACGATGGGGGAGGTCGGCCGACCTGTCAAACGTGACCATCGGCGGGGGACCTCGGACCATCGGCCCTTCGGCCGCCGCCCTCCGCGTGGTTCCCTAGGTGCAGACGTCCGAGGAGGGCTCGATGGAGAACGCCGCGCGTCCCGCCGTCCCGGCGGCCCAAGTGTCGCCCCTCGCCGCCGCGCGCCTCCTCCCGAGCTGCGATCCGGCGTCCCTCCCGTTCGAGACGACCGCCGAACTCCCCGACCTCGAGGAGATCGTCGGTCAGGACCGTGCGGTGGAGGCGGTCCGCTTCGCGATCGGGATCCGCCGCGAGGGATACAACCTGTTCGCCCTCGGCCCCGCCGGGATCGGGAAGCACACGGTCCTCAGCCAGTTCCTCGCCGCCGAGGCGCCGACCGAGAAGACCCCGTCCGAGTGGGCGTACGTCCACGACTTCGACCATCCCGAGCGGCCGCGTGCGCTCGAGCTCCCGCCCGGCCGCGGGATCGCGTTCCGGGACGCGATGGCCCGCTTCGCGACCGAGCTCCGGAGCGTCATCCCGGCCGCCTTCGAGGACGAGCGCTACCGCCAGCGGCGCGAGGCGCTCGAGGATTCGCTGAAGGGCCGCCGCGATGCGGCGCTCGCGGAGATCGAGAAGGAGGCGAACGAGCGCGACGTCCTCATCGTCCGGACGCCGGTGGGCGTCGGGCTCGCACCGTCGAAGAAGGGCGAGCCGATCGGGGGCGACGAGTTCAAGGCGCTCCCCGAGGCGGAGCAGGAGCGGCTCCGTGCGGCGATGAAGGCGACCGAGGCGCGGCTCGAGGAGATGCTCCGCCAGGTCCCGCGCTGGGAGCGCGAGCACCGCGACGCGGTCCGGGAGCTCGACCGCGAGGTGACCCGCGCCGCCGTCCACCATCCCATCGAGGAGATCCGCGCCGAGTTCGGCACGTACGACGGGATCGCCGGCCACCTCGACGCGGTGGAGAAGGACGTCCTCGAGAACGCGGGCGCGATCGTCGCCGCGGCGGTGGCCGCGTCGGGCGGCGCCCCGGGGCCGACGGGCGGTGACGACGGCGACATGGAGAGCGTGCTCGCCTCGGTCCGGCCGACGACCGGCGACGGGGTGATCCTCCGGCGCTACGCGGTCAACCTCCTCGTCGACCGCTCCGGGACGACCGGCGCCCCCGTCGTCCGCGAGGACCACGCGACGCTCGTCAACCTCGTCGGGCGGGTGGAGTACCTCTCCCGCCTCGGCGCCCTCGTCACCGACCACACGATGATCAAGCCGGGGGCGCTCCATCGGGCGAACGGCGGCTACCTCGTGCTCGACGCCCGCGACGTCCTCACCCAGCCGTACGCGTGGGAGGGGCTGAAGCGCGCCCTCCGCTCGCGCGAGCTCCGGATCGAGTCGCTCGGCCAGGCGCTCAACCTCATCAGCACCGTCTCGCTCGAGCCGGAGCCGATCCCGCTCGACGTGAAGGTGGCGCTCGTCGGCGACCGGCTCCTCTACGGCCTCCTCGTCGAGTACGACCCGGATTTCCCCGAGCTCTTCAAGATCGCCGCCGACTTCGAGGAGGAGGTCGTCCGCTCGCCGGAGACCGACCTCCTCTACGCCCGGCTCATCGGCACGCTCGCCCGCCGGGAGGGGCTCCGGCCGCTCGACCGGACCGCGGTCGCCCGCCTCATCGAGCACGCCTCGCGCCTCGCGGCGGACGCCGGGCGCGTCTCCACCCACATGCGGGGGATCACCGACCTGATCCGCGAGGCGGACCACCTCGCCGGCGACTCGGGACGGGACCGGCTCACCGCCGCCGACGTCCAGCGGGCGATCGACGGCCGCTACCGCCGATCCGGTCGCGTCCGCGAGCGGCTCGGCGACGCGATCCAGGAGGGGACGATCCTCATCGCCACGGACGGGGCGACGGTCGGCCAGGTGAACGGCCTCTCGGTCGCGCAGATCGGCGAGGTCGCGTTCGGGACGCCGACGCGGATCACGGCGAGCGTCCGGCTCGGCCGGGGCGACGTCATCGACATCGAGCGCGAGGTGGAGCTCGGCGGGCCGATCCACTCGAAGGGGGTCCTCATCCTCGCCGGCTTCCTCGGCGGCCGCTTCGGGGGCGGACTCCCGCTCGCCTTCCATGCGAGCCTCGTCTTCGAGCAGTCGTACGGCGGGGTCGAGGGGGACAGCGCCTCGCTCGCGGAGCTCTGCGCGCTCCTCTCGGCGCTCGCGCGCCTCCCGATCCGCCAGTCGTTCGCGATGACCGGCTCCGTCAACCAGCACGGGGCGGTCCAGCCGATCGGCGGCGTGAACGAGAAGATCGAGGGCTTCTTCGACGTCTGCGCCGCCCGTGGCCTCACGGGCGACCAGGGGGTGATCATCCCGGCGCCGAACGTCCGCAACCTCGTGCTCCGCCGCGACGTCGTCGACGCGTGCGAGGCGGGCCGGTTCCGGATCCACGCCGTCGCGACGGTCGACGAGGCGCTCGAGCTCCTCACGGGCGTCGCGGCCGGGAGCCGCGACGAGTCCGGGAGGTATCCGGAGGGGACGGTGAACGGCCTCGTCGAGGCGCGGCTCGCCGAGCTCGCCGAGAGCGCCCGGCAGTTCGCGGCGCCGCCGGCGGGCGAGGTCGCCGAGACGGTCGCGGCCGCCGAGGTCTCGGTGGAGCCGCCGGCCGCCCCGGGGGCGGCGGGCGATGGCGGCGCCTGAGTCGATCCGCCTCCCGTTCGCCGACCGCGCCGCCGCCGGGCGCCTCCTCGGCGAGGCGCTCGCACGCCGCCTCGGGCCGGCGACCCGGGACCTCGTCGTCCTCGGGATCCCCCGCGGCGGGGTGGTCTGCGCCGCGGAGGTCGCCGCACTCCTTCGGGTGCCGCTCGACGTCGTCGCGGCGCGGAAGATCGGGGCCCCGGGCCACGAGGAGCTCGCGATCGGTGCCGCGACCGCGGACGGGACGGTGATCCTCGAGCCGTGGGCGGCGGAGACCGGGGCCGACGATGCGTATCTGGCGGGCGCCGCCGCGCGGACGATCGCGGCGGCACGGGAACGCGAGGCGCTCCTCAGGCGGGGCCGGCCGAGGGTACCGCTCGCCGGGCGGGTCGCGGTGATCGTGGACGACGGGATCGCGACCGGCGCGACGATGCACGCGGCGATCCTCGCGGCGCGGGCGGCCGGCGCGCGGCGGGTCGTCGCCGCGGCCCCGGTGGGCGCGCGCGAGTCGGTCGAGCGGCTCGCCGCGGTCGCGGACGAGGCGGTCGTGCTCGCGACGCCGGAGCCGTTCTACGCCGTCGGCGACTCGTACGTCCGCTTCGACCAGACGAGCGACGACGAGGTCGTCGCGCTCCTCGGCGCGGCGTTCCGCGCGCCCGCACCCGGCTCGGACGTCGCGAACGCGCCCGGGATCGGGGTCGCGACCGCGACCGAACCGCAACCCACGGACGACCCGATCGGCGCCGACGTCCCGGACCGCCGCGCGTAGCGTCGTCGTGACGCTCGGCGTGGCATGCGCCGGGGCGGCACCGCCCGCGCCCCCGGGCCGATCCGAAGGAGGTCGCGATGTTCCGGAGCGAGACGATCGAGACCCGCACGAAGGGTCCGGTCACGTGCCAGGCCTGCGGCTGCCGCCTCGAGGCGTCGAGCGGGGCTCGCGACGGGGAGTACCGCCACTTCGGCGGAGGCCTCGACGGACGCGACGCTCGCGGCTGCACCGTCGAGTGCGTCGGCCGCGTCCACGACACGACGGGGACCCCGCTCCGGGCGACGCTCGCCGCCTGAGCCGCACGCCGGTACGGCCGCTCCTCGGTACCTAGCGGCCTGCCGGCGACGACACGTCGAGCCGGTAGCCGACGCTCCGCACCGGGACGATCGCGGGGGCGCCGCTCCCGGCGAGCTTCCCCCGGAGCCGCGCGACGTGCGGCTTCAGCCAGAGCGGGTCGGGATCGGCCTCGCCCGGCCAGCCGGCGCGAAGGAGCTGGTCCCGCGTCACGACGTCGCCCGCCGCGCGGAGGAGCGCCTCGATCAGCCGGTACTCGGTCGGGGTCAGCTCGAGCGCCGCGCCGTCGACCCGGACCTCGTGGCGCCGCGGGTCCAGTTCGAGGGTCCCCGCGCCGAGTGGCCCGCTCGCCGTCGTCCGCGGCGGCTCCGCCCGCCGCATCACCGCGTCGATCCGGGCGAGGAGCTCCTTGCGGCCGAACGGCTTCGTCAGATAGTCGTCGGCGCCGAGCCGGAGCGCCCGGACCTTCGCGTCCTCGTCGCTCTCGCCGGAGACGACGATCACCGGGGCGGCGCCGACCGTGCGGATCCGGCCGATCACCGCGAACCCGTCCGGTCCCGGCATCGCGAGGTCGAGGAGGACGACGTCCGGCAGCTCCTCCTCGTAGCGCCGGACCGCCGTCAGGCCGTCGTACGCGGTGATCACCTGGTGGCCCTCGGTGCCGACGAGCGCGGTGATCGCGCCGACCATCGCGGGGTCGTCGTCGACGACGAGGATCCGGAGGCCGCGACCTGCGCTCATCGCGGGTCGCCGCCGCTCGACGGCTCACTGCCGTCCCCCCGGGCGAGCGGGAGGGCGACGACGAAGCGGGCGCCCCCGAGCATCGCCGGCTCGCACCAGAGCCGGCCGCCCATCGCCTCCGCCGACCGGCGCGCCGCGTAGAGGCCGATCCCGGAGCCGCGGGCCGTCCTCGTCTCGCGCCGGGCGTACGGCTCGAAGACCCGCTCGCGCCACTCCTCGGGGATCCCCGGTCCGTCGTCGTTCACGCCGACGAGCGCCCGTTCGCCGTCGAGGCTCACGTCGATCGTGATCTGCGTCGAGGGCGGCGCGTACTTCACCGCGTTCTCGACGAGGTGCTCGACGACCTGGCGCAGCAGCGTCCGGTCCCCGGTCGCGTGCGGGTGGGCGTTCGCGACGAGCGTCGGGTGGTGGTGTCGGAGGAGCGGCCCGAGCTCGCCGACGACCCCCTCGAGGAACGGGACGAGCTCGATCGCCTCGGTGGTCACCGAGCCCTCCTCCGAGCGGACCGACGCGAGGATCGAGTCGACGAGCCGGTCGAGGCGCTCGATCTGGGTGAGCGCAGCGTCGTGCCAGCCGGCGCGCGCCTCCCTGCGGGCAGGGTCGCGGGATTCGCGCTCGCCGAGATCCGGTTCCTCGGCGAGCAGTTCCGTGTACGCGCGGACGACCGCGAGCGGCGTCCGGAGCTCGTGGGTGACGAGCGCGATCAGCTCGGCACGGGCCCGGTCGAGCGCCCGGAGCCGGTCGAGCTGCGCCTCCGCCTCCCGCTGGAGGCGCCCCTTCTCGACGATCCCGGCGAGGATGTCGGCGATCGCGCCGAGCTGGGCGACGTCGTCGTCGGTGAAGGCGCGCGGCGTCGCCGTCTGGACGTTGAGGACCCCGACGACCTGGTCGTGCCAGGAGAGGGGGACGGAGAGCATCGAGACGACGAAGCGGCGCTGGTCGATCCCGCGGACCCAGAGGAAGCGGTCGTCCTCACGGACGTCCGGGATCGTCACCGGCGTCCGGGTCGCCGCGACCCGCCCGGTGACGCCCTCGCCGTACGGGACGCGGGCGAGGCCGATCTGGTGGCGATCGAGGCCGTTCGTCGCGGCGAGCGTCAGGCCGCTCCCGTCGCGGTCGAGCAGGTAGAGGGACGAGACGTCGGCCCGGAGCGCGTCGCGCGTCCCGTCGACGACCGCCTCGAGCAGCTCGTCCCATGTCCGTGCGGTCGTCGCGAGCCGCGCGATCTCGTGAAGGAAGCGGAGCCGGTCGAGCTGGTCGCCCCGCGTGGTGCGGGCGCGCGCGGCGGTCGTCATGGGGCGGACTCTACCGCGCCCGTTCCGAGGGCGCCCCCCGGTGCCCGGGTCCGCAGCCGCGTGCGGCCGCGTCGGGCACAATCGCGGGGAGGGCGGTCCTCCGCGACCGCAGCCCCGCAGCCCCCGCAGACGGAGAGAGCCCGTGTCGATCTTCCAGCGCTCCCAGCCGGTCGACGAGGTCGAGCCCGCGACCGCCGCCGCCGCGCTCGATGACGGCACCGGGATCATCGTCGACGTCCGGGACCCCCACGAATGGGCGGCCGGGCACGCGGCCGGAGCCCGTCACCTCCCGCTCCCGTTCCTCGCGTCGCGTGCGGCGGAGCTCCCCGGTGACCGGACGATCTACCTGATCTGCGCGTCCGGGAACCGGAGCCGCACCGCGACGGAGATGCTCGTCCGGGCCGGCTTCAGCGCGGCCAACGTGAGGGGCGGGACGACGGAATGGATCCGCGCCGGGCTGCCCACGAGCCGCGACTGACCCGGGCCGCGTCCGTGGCGGCCGGCGCACACGGCCCTAGAGCGTCGGCGCGACCTTCGCGAGCCGCTCGGCGGCCTTCTCCAGGTCGGCCATCGAGGTCGCGATCGTGAAGCGGACGCTCCGGTCCGCCGTCCGCCCGAAGGCGATCCCGGGGACCGCCGCGATGTCTGC
>JBJOLT010000034.1:0-42411 GCA_046045415.1 Chloroflexota bacterium
CCGACGCGGCGGTGAACGTGTACGTCCGGCTCGTCGCGCCCGAGACCTCGGTCCACGTGGAGCCGTCGCGCGAGCGCTCCCAGCGGAACGTCGCCCCCGTATCGCCGGTCGAGACCGAGAAGGTGACGCTCCGGCCGGCGAGTGCCACCCGGTTCGCGGGCTGGACGGTGATCGTCGGCCCGGACGAGGGCGGGAGGGGGATGAAGCCGCCGCCGCCGGGCGGGAAGCCGCCCCCGCCACCGCCGCCGGAGAGCGAGAATGTCGCGGTCACGAGCCGGACCTCCGTCATGACGACGGTGCACGGGTCGGTGCCGGAGCAGCCGCCTCCCGACCAGCCGGAGAAGACGGATCCCGATGCCGGGGTCGCGGTGAGCGTGACGGAGGTGCCGTCCGTGTAGGAGCGGCAGCCGGCGCCGCAGCCCGTGCCGAGGACGCTCCGCTCCACCGTCCCGGCGCCGTCACCCGCCGTGAAGACGGAGAGGTCCCAGGCCGCGAGCGCCACGGCGAACGGCGAGAGCGACGTCGCCGTCCCGCAGACCTTCCCGTCGGCGTAGCCGGGGGGAGTCGCGGTCGGCGAGTTCGTGATGTTCTTCCAGGCGCCGCCCTCGAAGTGCCAGAGCTTCTGCGGCGGTGCGCCCGCGATGCAGATCGTGTACGGCGGCGCGAGCGTTCCATCCGACGTGGCGACGGTGATGTCGACCACGAGCACGGACGGTCCGAGGCGCGGGTTCCCGGACGGAGCAGGGTCCGAGCCGCTCGCGAAGGTCACCTCGTAGGTCCCGGCGGAGACGTCCGTCGAGAGCTCGGGCGCTCCGAGCGGGCCCCCGCCCTGTGCCCGGATCGTCCCCGGTCCGCCGAACGTCTGGATGACCACGGTCTTCACGCCGAACGTCGCGGTGACGCTCCTCGCGGAGAGGAGCGTCACGGTGCAGGTCGTCCCGCTCGTCGAGTCGCAGCCGCTCCAGCCGGCGAACGTGAAGGTGTAGGTCGTCCCGTCCGTGATCGCGGGGGTCGCGGTGAGGACGACCGTCGTCCCGCCGGTGTACTCGTCGCTGCAGGTCGCCCCGCAATCGATGGCACCGACGTCGGCGACGACCGAACCCTCGCCGATCCCGGCGCGACCGACCGTGAGGAGATGGTCGACGTGGACGAAGGCGGCGCTCACGGAGCGAGCGGCCGTCATCGTCACGGTGCAGACGGACCCGTCGGTGCCGGCGGTGAGGTCGCACCCGCTCCACCCCGCGAACGCGCTCGACGCGGGCACCGCGGTCGCCGTCAGCACGACGACGCTCCCGTCGGTGAACCCCGCGGAGCACGTGGCGCCGCAGTCGATCCCGGCCGGGACAGAGGTGATCGTCCCCGCGCCCGTCCCCGACGTCTCGACAGACAGCGTCACGGGCACCAGGTCGAAGCCCGCGCTCGCGGTGCGCGGTCCGTCCATCGTGACGGTGCAGGTGGACCCACCGGGCCCCGAGGTCGAATCGCACCCGGTCCACCCGGTGAAGACGGAGCCGGCCGACGCCTCGGCGGAGAGGGTCACCGTCGAGCCGCCCGTGAAGTCCGCGGAGCAGCTCGCCCCGCAGTCGATCCCGGCAGGGTCGGAGGCGATCGTCCCGGCACCGCTCCCGGTCCTCGAGGCGGTGAGGGTCGGCGTGTGAGTGTTCGTGATCTCGCAGTCGACCGTCGCGCCCGCAGTCACCTCGACGGTCGATCCGTCGAGCGCGCCGCCGGTGCAGCTCCAGCTCCCGGCGACATAGCCCGCGGGCCCTCCCGACTCGGCGAGCTGGTAGGACCCGGCCGACACCTCCGCCGCGGTGACGGCGACCGAGCCGCTCACGCCGGAGATCGTCGTGGGGCCGGTCGCGCTCAGCGTCCACGCGGTCGCCTCGGCGGTCCCGCCGCCCGTGTTGTCGACGAGCTTCGTCAGCGTGAGTCGCCCCGGGAGGATCGCGCCCGACCCGCAGGCGGCGCCACCCGCGTCGTACGAGCGAAGGTTGTCGAGGAAGACCGCCGTGTCGAGGACGTGGTCGCTCTGGTCGAAGACCGAGAAGAAGACGGTCCGCACGCCGGGCGTCACCGGGGTGCGGGCGGTCAGCTGCACGGTCGCGCCGCCGCCCCCGTCGAACGCGACGCCCGTCGCCACGCCGTCGAACGCGGTGCCCGTCCCGTCGGAGCCACTCATCTGGCCGAGGCCCGTCGAGTTGATGCTCACGACGTCGCCCTCGGCGTCGAAGGCGAAGTTGTGCGGCGCCGAGATCGAAGCGCCGTTCGTCGACCAGTCGCTCGTCCCGATCTCGGCGATGAAGGCGTCGTTGTAGTCGGACCCGACGAACCCGGGGTACTCCTCGGAGAGGAAGGTGAAATCGACCGCGAGGCAGGTCGCGCCCGGCGGGACGAGGATCTGCATCTCGAGGACCGTCGCGTCGAAGGCCGTGTCGCCCCGTGTGCTGACGGCACCGAGGTTCCCGCTCGCGAAGGTTCCCGGCTGGAAGACCGACGAGTACCGGCCGGTCGTCAGGACGCCGTACGTCGGGCCGTGGCGCGGGAAGGTCCCGACGCCGCTCGTCGCGACGCCGGCCGAGGTCGTCCCGGCCGGGATCGCGAGGTAGCTCGCGTCGACGAGCGTGACGGACGGCGTGATGATCGCGTTCGCGACATCGGAGGCCGCCGGGACGTACGTGTTCGTGATCGTGCACGTGACGTCCTCACCCGAGGCGACGAAGACGACGTCACCGGACTCCCCGTTGGTGCAGGTCCACGTCCCGCCGGTGTAGTCGCCCGGACCGCCCGACTCGGAGAGCGCATACGTCCCCTCCGAGACGGACGCGTCGGTGACGGTGTCCGCGCCGGAGATCCCGGCGATCGGCGTCGGGCCGTCGGCGCCGAGGATCCAGTCGCCCGCGGTCGCGCTCCCGCCCGCCGAATTGTCCACGAGCTTGACGAGCGTCAGGGTCGCAGGCTGGGTCGGGCTGTACGTGTTCGTGATCGTGCACGAGACGCTCGCGCCCGCCGAGATGTCGACGAGCCCCACGCCGCTCCCGTAGTCGGTGGCGCTCGCGCCGACGCAGATCCACGCGCCGGGGGCGTAGTCGGCCGGACCGCCCGTCTCCGAGAGGACGTACCCCCCGACGGGTACGTCGACGGCCGTGACGGCGGTCGACCCGCTCGTGCCACTGACGGTCGCGGACATCCCCTCCGCGACGAGCGTCCAGTCGCCGGTCGAGGCGGTGCCGCCACCGCTGTTCTCGACGAGCTTGACCAGCGTCAGGGTGCCGGTCTCCGGCGGGACGTACGTGTTCGTGATCGTGCAGCTGACGGCCGCCCCCGCGGCGACCTCGACGTACGAGTCGACGGCGGTCCCGCCGGAGCACTCCCAGGTCCCGGCGCTGTAGTCGGTCGGACCGCCGTACTCACCGAGCTCGTACGAGCCCGCCGGGACCTCGACCGCGGTGACCGCAGGCGTCCCGCTCGCGCCCTCGACGAGGGTGTCGGTGGCGAAGCCGTAGGCCACGAGCGTCCAGTCGCCGCTCGACGCCGTCCCGCCGCCGCTGTTCTCGACGACCTTGGTCAGCGTGATCGTGGCCATCGGCGGCGGCGCGTACGTGTTCGTCACCGTGCACTCGACGTTCGCGCCGGCGGTGACGTCGACGTAGCCGCCGACGACGGCGGCGCCGGAGCAGGCCCACTCGCCCGCGACGTAGCCGCTGGGGCCTCCCGACTCGGAGAGGAGGTAGGTATCCGGCGGGACCGCGCGATCCGTGACGGCCGCCGTCCCGCTCGCGCCGGCGACGACGGCAGCGAGCGTGTCGCCGACCGCGGAGAGGCCCCAGTCGCCGCTCGTCGCCGTCCCGCCGCCGCTGTTCTCCACGACCTTCACGAGCGTGAGCGTCGCCCCGCCGACGATGACCGGTGCCGTCCCCCCGCTCGGGACGACCTCCGCGTCGCTCGACGTCGCGGACGCGTAGTTCAGGTAGACGCCCGCGCTCGCCTCGACCGCTGCCGTGAAGTGGATGGACGTCGTCCCGCCGGCCGTGACCGGGAACGGACCGGCCCACGTGGCCGTCGAGCCGTCGACGACCGCATCGCCGGTCGTCGCGCCCGTCGTCGTCCCGGGGGCGTACGAGAAGCCCGCCGGGAGGGTGTCGACGATCGTGTCGAGGGTGATGGCGGACGCCGTCGGGTTGGTGACGGTGATCGTGTAGCCGATCGTCCCGTCGGTCGCGGCGGGCGCGTCCGCGCTCTTCGTCACCTTCGCCACGACGCGACCGGTCGGCGCGATCCGCGTGTAGAGGGACCGCGTCGCCGTCGCCGACTTCGGGAGGTTGAACGACCAGCTGAGCGCGATCCCGTTGTCGATGAAGGCGTCGCACTGATCGCACAGGTTCGGGAGGGGATCGCCGGTGAGGACCGTGTCCCAGACCGCAGCGTAGTCGCCGTAGTAGTAGTCGGAGCCCGTCGAGATGGGGATGAGCGACTCGAGGCGGGTGCCGGGGACCCAGACGTCCGGCGCCGTCTCGACCCCGCTGACGCACGAGACGGTCTCGGTGGGGGAGTCGTAGAGGCCGAAGCCGAAGTCGGAGTCCTGGAGGTAGCAGTCGGCCGCGAGGAAGAGCTCGGCGGAGGCGGCGCTGTTCGAGAGGTTCGCCACCGTGATGTCCGTCCGGTAGCGATCGTCGCCGCTCGTGTAGGTCACGAGCTGGGTGATCCGGAGGCCGGCGGTCGTATCGACGACCGTCTGGATCCGGTACGGGTCGGACGGGGTGCCGGTCCCGCCCGACGACTCGCTGATCGGGGTGAAGGGCTCGAAGAGCGGGCCGGCCGGGATGTCGGCTGGCCCGAAGACGGTGCCGCCGACGGCGAGGAAGGTGCCGCACGCCGTGTCCTCGAAGAACGACGGGAGCGCGTCGTCCTCGTGCTGGACCGCGCAGTTGAGCGTCTCGCTGATCGAGACCCGCGCGAGCGGACCCGGGGGGAGCACCTGGAGCGCGGCGATCGCCGCGACCGCGACCGCGAGGGCGAGGACGGTCCCGCCGACGATCGCGGCGAGGCGGCGGCCGGCCGGACGTCGGGACGCGAGACCGGTGATGGCGGCGGGCGACGGCACTTCTCCCTCCAGCGACGATACCCGGACGGTACGAACCCTCGCGCTCTCGAGGCGTCCTGTCATGTCTCAGGGCGGCTCGATCTGCGTCGGCGCCATCCTACGGGCCCGAGCGGTCGTCGGTATCGAGCGGGCGCGACCCGGGCCGCCCTCCCGCGCTGCTAGACTCGCCACCACCGCAACGGAGGACCCCGTGACCGACACGACCCTTCCCCTCGTCGCCCTCGGGATCGCCGTCGCGGTCCTCGCCGCCGTCAGCATCCTCGCGCTCTCCCGCGCCAGGGCGGCGGAGCGGCGGATCGCCGCGATCACCCGTGGGGAGGACGGCGGGAGCCTCGAGCGGGTCCTCGCGAACCACCTCGAGCGGGTGATCAGCCTCGGCCTCGACGTCGACGAGCTCGCGAAGCGGACCGCGGCGGTGGAGGCGGGCGGGCGGCGGGCGATCCGGCGGCTCGGGCTCGTCCGCTACAACCCGTTCGACGACGTCGGATCGGACCAGAGCTTCTCCCTCGCGCTCCTCGACGACGAGGAGGACGGCGTGATCGTCACGAGCCTCCACACCCGTGGCCAGACGCGGATCTACGCGAAGGCGATCGTCGCGGGGAAGGCGGAGGCGACCCTCTCCGAGGAAGAGGAGGCGGCGGTCGCGACGGCGCGCGACGCGACGCTCGGGCGGGGAGCGCTCCGCGAGCGGGCGGACGCCGCGGAGAAGGTCCGGAAGGCCACCCGGTCCGGCGAGCGGATCGGCGCCTGACGCGCGAGCGCCGGTGACGGCAGAGCTGTCACGGCGTCCGGCGATGGTCCGCCCATGGCGGATCGAACGGCGACCCGGGAGCGACGGATGACGCGGCGCCGGGCGCCCACGGAGCTCGAGCAGATCCCGGTCTGGGGTGACCGCGCGCTCGAGCGCGCCGCCGGGGGCCCGAAGGCCGGGGCGCGACGGGTCGGCGGACCGGACGATCCCGCAGCGGACGGGCGGACCGGCCTCGACGCCCTCCTCGCCGGGCTGAACCCCGAGCAGCTCCGCGCGGTGACGCACCCGGGCGGACCCCTGCTCGTCGTCGCCGGCGCCGGGACGGGGAAGACCCAGGTGATCACGCGCCGGATCGCCTGGCTCATCGCTACCCGCCGGGCGAGGCCGTCGGAGATCCTCGCGCTCACGTTCACGGACAAGGCGGCGGCGGAGATGCAGCTCCGCGTCGATCAGCTCGTCCCCTACGGCTACACGGACGCCGCGATCTCGACCTTCCACGCGTTCGGCGACCGGCTCGTCCGGGAGCACGCGCTCGAGCTCGGCCTCCCGTCGGACGTCCGCGTCCTCACCCGCCCCGAGGTCGTCATCTTCCTCCGCGAGCATCTCTTCGAGCTCGAGCTGCGCCACTACCGGCCGCTCGGCGACCCCACCCGGTTCCTCGACGCCCTCGCGAGCCTCTTCAGCCGGTGCAAGGACGAGGACGTCGCGCCCGCCGCGTATCTCGCGCACGCGGCGCGGCTCCGCGACGAGGTGGCGGCGCTCGCGGAGCGGTCGGACCCGGAGGCCCTCGCGCGCCGCGAGGAGGCGGAGCGCCAGGAGGAGCTCGCGGGGGCGTACGCGCGCTACCAGGAGCTGCTCGGGCGGGCGGGCTTCCTCGACTTCGGGGACCAGGTCGCCGTCGCGCTCCGGCTCCTCCGCGAGTCGGCGGTCGCGCGGCACGCGCTGCAGGAGCGGTTCCGCCACGTCCTCGTCGACGAGTTCCAGGACACGAACCGTGCGCAGTCCGAGCTCGTCGCCCTCATCGCGGAGCGGGACCGGAACCTGACGGTCGTCGGGGACGACGACCAGTCGATCTACCGGTTCCGCGGCGCGGCGATCAGCAACATCCTCGAGTTCCGCGGGCGCTATCCGAAGGCGCGGACGGTCGTCCTGCGACGCAACTACCGCTCGACGAAGCCGATCCTCGATGCCGCCTACCGGCTCATCCGCTTCAACGATCCGGACCGGCTCGAGGTGCGCGAGGGGATCGTGAAGCGGCTCCGGGCGGAGCGGGGTGCCGGGACGCTCCCGGTCCGCCACGTCGCCTTCGCGACCGGGAGCGAGGAGGCCGACTCGGTCGCCGCGGAGATCGCCCGACGGGTGGCGGCCGGCGCGCGACCCCGCGACTTCGCGATCCTCGTCCGCGCGAACGCGCAGGCGGAGCCGTTCCTGCGGAGCCTCAACGTCGCAGGGCTTCCGTGGCGCTTCAGCGGGACGAGCGGGCTCTACGCGCGGCCGGAGGTCCGCCTCCTGCTCGCGTTCCTCCGGGCGGTCGCCGATCCCGCGTCGAGCGTCGACGTCTATGCGCTCGCGGCATCGGAGGTCTACCGGCTCGAGGGACCGGACCTCACGGCGGTCGTCAACCTCGCCCGTCGGCGGAACCGCTCGCTCTGGGAGACCCTCGAGGAGCTGGAACGCCAGCCGGGGACCCTCCGCATGGCGCCCGCGACCCGCGAGCGGATCGGGCGGCTCGTCGCGGACCTCCGCGAGTACGCGGCGCTCGCCCACGAGCGGCCGGCGGGGGAGCTCCTCTACCGCTTCCTCCGCGACTCGGGGATCCTCGGGCGGCTCGCGGCGGGCGAGTCCGTCGCGGACGAGGAGGCGCTCCGGAACGTCGCACGCTTCTTCGAGATCGTCCGCGCCCAGTCATCGCTCCTCGCGGACGACCGCGCGATCTTCGTCGCGCCGCACCTGCGGACGCTGATCGCCGCAGGGGACGATCCGCCGACGGCCGAGCTCGACCCCGACGCCGATGCGGTCGCGGTCCTGACGGTCCACAAGGCGAAGGGGCTCGAGTTCCCGGTCGTCTACCTCGTCGGACTCGTCGCGGGCCGGTTCCCGGCGACCGGCCGGTCCGAGCCGATCGGCGTCCCGCTCGCGCTCGTCGATGCGACGCTGCCCGAGGGGGACTTCCACCTCCAGGAGGAGCGGCGGCTCTTCTACGTCGGGATGACGCGGGCGCGCGACGAGCTGGTCCTCACCCATGCCGCGGACTACGGGGGCGCGCGGGCGCGGAAGGTCTCCCCGTTCATCCTCGAGGCGCTCGACCTCCCGGTCGCGGCCGGGGTCGCGGGGAGCGGCGCGGCGGCGGCCTCGCCGCTCGAGCGGCTCGCATCGTTCGAGCGACCGTCCGCCCCGGTCGAGGCGGCACGTCGGCCCGTCCCGCCCGACGAGCCGCTGACGTTGAGCTTCTACCAGCTCGACGACTACCTGACGTGCCCGTTGAAGTACCGGTATGTCCACGTGCTGCGGGTCCCGCTCGCCCCGCACCACTCGATCATCTACGGGGCGGCGCTCCACCGGGCGGTCCAGGAGTTCCATCGTCGCCAGGGTCGCGGCGAGACGATGAGCGAGGAGTCGCTCCTCGCGGCCTTCGACGACGCGTGGTCGAACGAGGGGTTCGTGAGCCGGGAGCACGAGGAGGCCCGGCGCGAGGCCGGCCGTGCCGCGCTCCGCCGCTTCCGCGAGGCGCAGCTCCTCCCCGATGCCGTCGTCCCCGCGTACGTCGAGCGGGACTTCTCCTTCCGCCTCGACGGCGACACGATCCGCGGCCGGTGGGACCGCGTCGACATCGAGCCCGGGGCGCCCGGGGACGTCGGGGCGGCCGGGGACGCCGGACCGGACGGGGCGGACCCGGCGGGTGGACGAGGTGCGGACCACGGGGCCCCGGTCGCCGACGTCGTCTCGCCGACGCTCCCGCTCCTCCCGCGCGAGCGCGTGACGATCACGGACTACAAGTCGAGCGACGTCCGCGACCCGGCACAGGCGCGCCAGCGGGCCCGCGACTCGCTCCAGCTCTCGATCTACGCGATGGGCTACGAGGCGGAGACCGGGCGGGCGCCGGACGCGGTCCAGCTCCACTTCCTCGACTCGGGGCTCGTCGGGCGGGCCGAGGTCGAGCCGAAGCGGCTCGAGAAGGCGCGGGAGCGGATCCGGGAGGCGGCGGCCGGGATCCGGGCGCGGGAGTTCCCGGCGCGGCCCGATTACGTCGGCTGCAGCTGGTGCGCCTTCCGCGAGGTCTGTCCCTCGAGCGCGGCCAGGTGATCCGGGCAGCGTGAGCGCGCGTGCGGGCGGCGAGCGGTGGCTCGTCCACCTTCGAGCGGTGACGTTCGACTTCGGGAACACGCTCGTCCCGATCGGCCACGACGATCTCGCGCGGGTCGTGGCGAGCACCGTCGACCGCGTGCTCGGTGCCGCCGCCGCGGCGGAGCGGGACGGGTTCCTCGCGGCCTGGGCGGAGGAGCGCGAGCGGCAGTTCGCCGAGGACGTGCCCGCCCTCCGCGAGGTGGACATCGGCCAGCGGTTCGTCCGCGTGTTCGCCCGGATGCGCGGGATGGCGGCACCCCCGCGCGAGGAGCGCTGGGACGATCGGATCGCCGCGACCTACTCGAGCGCGGGCGAGGTGAGCGCGGCGATCGACCACTACGTCGATGCGTTCGTGGCGTCGATCCCGGTCCCGCCCGGCGTCGGGCCGCTCCTCGCGTCGATCGCGGTGCGACGGACGGTCGGGATCCTCTCGAACTGGCCGGTCGCGCTCGCGATCGAGCGGTACGTCGAGGCGGCGGGCTGGTCGTCGCATCTCGCCGCGGTGGTCGTCTCGCAGCGGGTCGGGGCGATCAAGCCGACCGAGCGGATCTTCCGCGCGGCGGAGGCCGCGCTCGGCGTCCCGGCGGGGAGCATCCTTCATGTCGGGGACGACTGGGCGGCGGATGTCGTCGGCGCGAAGCGCGCCGGCTGGCGCGCCGCCTACCTCCGCGATCGGCAGGCGGGCTCGCCGCTCCCGTCGAGCCGCCCCGACGGTTCCGTCGACGCGGACCTCGTCGTCGGGTCGCTCGACGAGCTCGCCGCGTCGCTCGTCGCCTAGACTCACGCCGTGGAGCAGCGAGACCGGACCGCGACGCTCGCCCTCCTCGGGGCGGCGATCGCGGCATGGGCGGTCGTCGCCGGGATCGTCACGACGCGCGACCCCGTCGCGGACCCGGGAGCAGGGATCCTCGGCGCCGTCGCGATCGGTGCGGCGGCCGGCCTGACGGCGGCCCCGCTCCTCTGGCTCGCCGGCTTCGCCCGGAACGGGCGGATCGCCTACCGGAACGACTGGATCCGCGCCGCGCGGCGGGGCGGCTGGGTCGCGCTGCTCGTCGCGCTCTTCGTCGGCCTCCGCCTCCAGGGCGCGCTCGAGCTCCCCATCGCGCTCTTCGTCGTCGTCATGGTCCTCCTCGGCGAGTCGACGCTCTCGTCCGGGCCGCGCCGCCATCGCTGAGGCGACGCCCGGACGAGCGGTGCTACGATGCGGCCGCGCGCCCCGCTGGACGGTCGGCTCCGAACCGGCGGCCGCCCCAGGCGATCGATGCGGCGACGGCCCCCGGCCTCCGACCACGGCCGTGACCGCACCTCGCTCCGAGGCCCACCGAGCGTGCCAGACCTTCCGCCCGACACCGAGCTCGCCCGCCTGAACGGCTGGGATCGCGAGTACGAGTCGTTCGACGACTTCGATCTGCCGACCTACGTCGGCCAGGTCTCCTTCATGAAGCTCCCGTGGATCGCGGACGCGGCGGAGCTCCGGCGCCGCGCCCCGGACGTCGCGATCGTCGGGGCCCCGTTCGACGACGCCGTGAGCCATCGACCGGGCGCCCGCTTCGGTCCCCGGGCGATCCGCCAGGCGCAGTACACGAGCGGCTCGGTGAACTCGCTCCAGCTGGGGATCGAGCCGTTCGAGGTCCTCGACGTCGTCGACGCCGGCGACGCGAACATCGTCCCGGCGTGGCTCGAGCGGGGCCACGCGCTCGTCTACCGGAAGGTCCGGGAGGTCGCGGCGAGCGGCGCGGTCCCGATCGTGCTCGGCGGCGACCACTCGATCACCTGGCCGTCCGCGACCGCGATCGCCGAGCATCGCCGGCCCGGTTCGATCGGGATCGTCCACTTCGACGCCCACGCCGACACCGCGAACGACGACTGGGGCGTCCTCGCCGGCCACGGCACGCCGATCCGCCGGCTCATCGAGTCCGGCGCGGTCGCCGGGCGGAACTTCGTCCAGGTCGGCCTCCGCGGCTACTGGCCGCCCGCCGAGACGGTCGGGTGGATGCAGGCGCAGGGGATGCGCTGGCACCTGATGCGCGAGATCGAGGAGCGCGGCGCCGAGGCCGTGGTCGACGACGCGATCGCGGAGGCGCTCGACGGCCCGGACGCGATCTACCTCTCGATCGACATCGACGTCCTCGATCCGGGGCTCGCGCCCGGGACCGGGACGCCGGAGCCCGGCGGCCTCATCACCCGCGAGCTGCTGAGGGCGGTCCGGCGGATCGTCGGCTCCGTCGAGCTCGCCGGGATGGACATCGTCGAGGTCTCCCCGCCGTACGACCACGCCGACGTGACGGCGGCGGCCGCCAACCGGTGCGCCCTCGAGGCGATCGCCGCGCTCGCCGTGAAGAAGGCGGCCGGCCGGAGCGTCCGGTTCGAGGGGAGCGACCGGCCCCGCCCGTGACGCCGCCGACCCACCCCTTCCTCGACCATCCCGGGCCGATCCCGTTCGCGCATCGCGGCGGTGCGGGGGACGCGCCGGAGAACACGCTCGCGGCCTTCGAGGCGGCCGTCCGGCTCGGCTACCGCTACGTGGAGACGGACGTCCACGCGACCCGGGACGGCGTCCTCCTCGCGTTCCACGATCCGAGGCTCGACCGGGTCACCGACCGACGCGGCGCGATCGCCGACCTGCCGTGGACGGAGGTCTCGCGGGCACGGGTCGCCGGCCGCGAGCCGATCCCGACGCTGGAAGAGCTCCTCGGGGCGTGGCCGGACCTGCGGGTGAACATCGACCCGAAGGCGGATCCGGCCGTCGAGCCGCTCGTCGAGGCGATCCGGCGGACCGGGGCGCTCGACCGCGTGTGCGTCGGCTCGTTCTCCGGTGCGCGCGTCGCCCGGGTCCGCGGCGCGCTCGGCCCCCGCCTCTGCACGTCGCTCGGGCCGGCCGGCGTCCGGGCGCTCCGGCTCCACGCCTGGGGTTCCCGCCGCGCACGCGCCGCGGTCCTCCGGGAGGGGGCGGCCTGCGTCCAGGTCCCGGTCCGCGTCGGGCCGCTCCCGATCGTCGACCGCTCGTTCGTCTCGGCGGCGGGCTCGCTCGGGCTCCCGGTCCATGCGTGGACGGTCGACGAGCCGGCGGAGATGGCGCGGCTCCTCGACCTCGGCGTCGGCGGCGTGATGACGGACCGCCCCGCGCTCCTCCGCGACCTCCTCGTCGAGCGGGGAGCGTGGACGGGGAGCGACGCCGGTACGATGGCGGGGTGAGCCCAGCCTCCGCCGCCGCGACCGCCGATGCGCTCGCGCGCCTCTACGACGTCGACCTGCTCGACGATCCCGGCGACCTCGACCTCTGGCTCGCCCTCGCGGCACGGACGGACCGCCCCGTCCTCGAGCTCGCGACCGGGAGCGGCCGGATCGCCGTCCCCCTCGCGGCCGCGGGACACGAGGTGGCGGGCGTCGACCGCGACGCGGCGATGCTCGCCCGTGCGGCCGGCCGGGTCGCCGGCGCCCCGCCCGACGTCCGTCGGCGACTGAGCCTCGTCGAGGGGGATGCCCGGTCGATCCGCCTCCCGGAGGCCGGCCGGTTCGGGCTCGCGTTCATCGCGCTCAACTCGCTCCTCCAGATCGGTGGCCGCGACGATCAGGCCGCGGCGGTCGCGACGCTCGCCGCCCATCTCGCGCCGGACGGGCTCGCGGCGATCGACGTCTGGCTCCCCGACGCCGACGAACTCGTCCGCTACGACGGGCGCCTGACGCTCGAGTACCGGCGCGAGGACCCCGAGACCGGCCGCCTCGTCACGAAGAGCGCGAGCGCCCGCTACGACGCCGCGACCGCGACGGTCCGCCTCGCGACGATCTGGGACGAGGGGCACCAGGGGGAGCCGCCGGTCCGCTGGACGAGCGAGACGTCGCTCCGGCTCGTCACCGCCGACGAGCTCGTCCGGCTCGCCGAGGCGGCGGGTCTCGAGGTGGAGCTCCTCGCCGGCGGGTACGACCTCGAGCCGTTCGGCCCCGGCACCGACCGGGCGATCCTCCTCGCGCGCCGCCCGGTGCGACGCCCGGTATAGTCCGCCCGTGGCCCAGACGATCCGCGTCCTGATCATCGAGGACGTCCCCGAGGTCGCGCTCTACATGCGGACCTCGCTCGCCGCCGCGCAGGGGATCGAGCTGATCGACGTCGTCCCCGACGGGACGACCGCGCTCGAGACGATCCCGGCCGTCCTCCCCGACGTCGTCGTGGTCGACGCGCTCCTCCGCGGGATCACGCGCCCGATCCAGATCCTCGCCGCGATCCGGGAGCGCGGCATCCCGGGGGTCGTCGTCACCGTCCCTCAGACGAAGGTCCCCCACGATCCCGAGCGGGGGATCCACGCGGTGATCACGATGCCGTTCCTCTCCGCCGACCTCCAGGCGGCGATCCGGACGGCGCACGAGGAGGTGACGCGGGCGGTGACCGTCGGCGTCGGCCGGTTCGTCGCGGTCTACGGGCCGAAGGGGGGCGTCGGGCGGACGACGATCTCGCTCGGGCTCTCCGCCGCGCTCGTCGGCCTCGGTCACCGGACCGTCCTCGTCGACGGGAACTTCCAGTTCGGCGACCTGCGTGCGCTCACGCGGCTCCCCGGCGCCGGCTCGATCCTCGACCTGCCGACGAGCGAGATCGACGAGGACGAGCTCGGCCGGGTGCTCGAGCGCCACGCCGCGGGCTTCGAGCTCCTCCTCGCGCCGCCCCGGATCGAGCAGGCGGAGATGATCAGCGTCCGGGACGTCCAGAAGGTGATCCCCGCGCTCCGGCGCCACGCGACGGCGATCGTCATCGACCTGCCGGTCGCGCTGAACGAGACGACGCTCGCGTTCCTCGACGCGGTCGAGACGGTGCTCGTGCTCACGACCGACGAGCGCGCCTCGGTCGCGAACACCGCCGCGGTCGTCGAGACGTTCCGGACGCTCGGCTATCCGGCCGACAAGGTCCGGACGGTCCTGAACCGGGCGGAGTCGGACTCGCCCGCTCCCGGGCTCCTCGCCGCGCTCGGCGGCGAGGTCGCTCACTCGATCTCGGCCGACCCGGCGCTCTTCCGGCGGGCGGCGACCGAGGGCGCTCCGATCACGACGCTGGACCCCGGGGCGAAGGCGAGCCGCGAGCTCGCCGCGATCGCGACCGAGGTGGTCGGCCCGAACGCCGCGCGACCCTCGGCCGGCTGACACCGTGGCCGACCCGCGCCCGATCGGCGTCTTCGACTCGGGCGTCGGCGGGCTGACCGTCCTCCGCGAGATCCTCCGCCGCTCCCCGCACGAGTCGACCGTCTACCTCGGCGACAACGCGAGGACGCCGTACGGCACCCGGAGCGACGACGAGGTGCGGGCCTTCAGCCGCGAGTGCCTCGACCGTCTCGTCGAGCGGGACGTGAAGGCGATCGTCGTCGCCTGCAACACCGCGACGGCCGTCGCGCTCGCCGATCTCCGGCGCCGGTACCCGCTCCCGATCCTCGGGGTGATCCGGCCCGGGGCGGCGGCCGCGGCGCTCGCGACGCGGGCGAGGCGGGTCGGGGTGATCGCGACCCCCGCGACGATCCGTTCCCACGCCTACTTCTACGCGATCAAGGACGAGAACCCCGCGGTGGAGGTCTACGAGCACGCGACCCCGGCGCTCGTCCCGCTCGTCGAGGCGGGACGCCTCACCGGGGACGAGGTGGCCGACGTCGTCCGGGAGGCGCTCGCGCCGCTCCTCGGGGAGCGCGACGCGAGCGGCGAGTTCGTCTTCCCGCTCCCGCCGTCCGCCCGGATCGACACGCTCCTCCTCGGCTGCACCCACTACCCGCTCCTCCGTCCCGCGATCCAGGCGGCGGTCGGGGAGCGGGTCGCGATCGTCGACTCGGCGACCGCGACCGCGTCGGCGCTCGTCGAGGTGCTCGAGATGAACGGCCTCGAGGCGCCCGGCACGACGCGGGGGACGGCGGCCGACGCGGGGGTCGAGGGCCACTCCCGCCCGACGGACTCGTTCGCCGCCCCGACGCATCTCCAGCTCACGACCGGGGACGTCGGGCGCTTCCGCGAGACGGCCGCCCGCCTCTTCGGGGACGGCTCGCTCGACGTCGCGCCGGTCGCCGTCGCGGGCGGGGTGCCGCGGTGACGCCGGGGACGGGTCCGGGGCGGCGATCCGGCCGGACCCCGGTCACCGACCCGTTCTGGCAGGCGGGGCTCCTCGTCGGGACGGTTGCGGGCGCCGCCGTCACCGTCGTCACGCGGCGGCTCGAGCGGTCGGCGCGACGGGGTTTCGTCGACTGGCCGACGGTCGAGCGCGAGGCCGTCGCCCGGCTCCGCTCGGCGCCCGGGGCGCTCGATCGCGCGTCGCTCCGCGCGAGCGAGGCCGCGTACGCCGCCGCGATGGCCCGGGTCGAGCCCCGGCTCGGCGAGTTCCTCGGGTCGCCGCTCCCCGGCGTCGTCGAGCGGACCGAGGTCGTCGACCGGGCCGGCTGGGTCGCCGCGAACGTCGGCGCGTTCCGCACGCTCATCGGCCGGCTCGAGGGGCGACTCCTCGACGAGGTCGTCCCGCCCGGTGCCGGGCTCCTCCGCGCCCTCTCGGCGATCGCGAACCGCGAGATCGCGAACCGTCAGCTCGCCTTCCTGCTCTCGTTCATGGGGGCGCGGGTCCTCGGGCAGTACGACCTCGCGCTCCTCTCGGCGGAATCGGCGCCCGGGCGCCTCCTGTTCGTCGAGGAGAACATCCGGCTCACCGCGCGGACGCTCGACGTGCCGCTCGACCCGTTCCGGACGTGGATCGCCCTCCACGAGGCGACGCATGCGTTCGAGTTCGAGGCGCATCCGTGGCTCCGCCCGTATCTCGCCGAGCGGCTCGAGGCGCAGCTCGCGGCCGCGTCGACGGACGCCGCGTCGCTCGGGCGGGAGGCGCTCGCCGCGCTCGGGAGGCGGCTCCGGGGCGAGGGGGAGCCGGGCGACCACTGGCTCGAGGCGATGATGAGCCCCGAGCAGCGGCGGAGCTTCCGCGAGACCCAGGCGCTGATGAGCCTCCTCGAGGGCTTCTCCGACTACGTGATGGACGAGGTCGGGCGCGATCTCGTCCCCGAGGCGGCGACGATCGGGGCGCGGTTCCACGAGCGGCGGACGAGGCGGTCAGGCTCGGAGCGGGCGATCCTTCGGCTCACCGGGATGGACCTGAAGCTGGAGCAGTACGCTCGCGGCGAGCGGTTCGTCCGCTCGATCGCCGACCGGGGCGGTCGCGAGGCGCTCGCCCGGCTCTGGGAAGGGCCGGCGACCCTGCCGACGAGCGAGGAGATCGCGGCGCCGGAGCGCTGGCTCCGGCGAACGATGGGGAGCGAGGGTTGAGTCACCGGTGAGCGAGCGATGAGCGGCGGTCCGACGCGTCTCGTCGCCGGACCCGGGAGCGGTCCGGGCGGGGCCCCCGCGGCGATCGGCCTCACGCCGATCCTCTCCGCGCGCTGGCGGACGCGCGACCTCGACGCGATCCGTGCCGCGGCCCCGGGCGCGCGCCTCGTGCCGATCTCCTTCGACGGCCATGCCGAGGGTCCGCTCGACGACGTCGAGGTGCTCCTCCGCGGGAGCCTCCCGGCCGAGACGTTCGACCGCCTCCTCGCCCGCTCCCCGCGGCTCGCGTGGGTCCACTCCGCGACGGCCGGCGTCGAGCGGGTCCTCACCCCCGCCGCCCGCGCGCGGGGGCTCGTCGTCACGAACGCGCGCGGCGTCTTCAGCGCCCCGGTCGCCGAGTACGTCCTCATGACGATCCTCGCGGTCTGCCGGCGCCTCCCGCAGCTCCTCGAGCTCCAGCGCGAGCGGACGTGGCAGCCGCTCGAGGGGCGCGAGCTCGCCGACGTCACCGTCGGGATCGTCGGGCTCGGGAGCATGGGGGAGGCGATCGCCGACCGGGCCCTCGCGTTCGGGTGCCGCGTCGTCGCCACCCGCCGGAGCGCGTCGACCGCCCCGGAGCGCGCGGGGATCGAGGTGCTCGGCGGCCCCGAGGCGCTCGGGGAGCTGCTCGCGATCGCCGACTTCGTCGTCCTCGCGCTCCCGCTCACCGCCGACACGGACGGGCTGATCGACGAGGCGGCGCTCGCGGCGATGAAGCCGGGGGCGTGGCTCGTGAACGTCGCCCGCGGCCAGCACGTCGACGACCACGCGCTCATCCGCGCGCTCCGGGCGGGGACGATCGGCGGCGCGATCCTCGACACGTTCCGGGAAGAGCCGCTCCCGCCCTCCTCGCCGTACTACGACCTCCCGAACGCGATCGTCACGCCGCACACCGCGTGGTCGAGCGGGCGGGTCCTCGACCGGAGCGTCGGGCTCTTCTGCGAGAACCTCGGCCGCTTCGCCCGCGGCGAGCCGCTCCACAACGTCGTCGACCCCGGCGTCGGATACTGAGCGGGGCACAGGGAGCGCGGGCGCCCGCCCGACCCGGAGCCCATCACCCGAGGTCCCATGCAGATCGCGATCGTCGGTCTCGCCGCGTCGGGCAAGACGACCGTCTTCAACACCCTCACCCGAGGCCATGCCGAGACCGGCGGCTTCGGCGGCCTCCAGCTGAACGTCGGCGTCGTGAAGGTCCCCGACGCCCGCCTCGACCGGCTCGCGTCGATCTTCTCGCCGAAGAAGGTCGTCCAGGCGGACGTCACCTACGTGGACCTCCCCGCGCCGCCTGCCTCGTCGGAGGGGCGGGTCGGGGCGGAGGAGCTCCCCGCCGAGCATCTCGCGCGGCTGCGCGACTCGGATGCGCTCCTCCACGTCGTCCGCGCGTTCGACGACCCGGCGATGCCGCACCCGGAGGGCTCGGTCGACCCGTGGCGCGACCTCGAGCGCCTCGATCTCGAGTTCACGCTCGCCGACCTCGCCGTCTGCGAGCGGCGGCTCGAGCGACTGAAGTCGAGCGGCCGCCACGGGACCCAGGCCGAGCGCGATGCGAACGAACGCGAGGAGGCGGTCCTCCGTCGGCTCCACGAGGCGCTCCAGGGCGGCTCGCCGATCCGGGACGTCGAGCTGACGCCGGACGAGGAGAAGGCGATCCGCGGCTTCCGGTTCCTCACGCAGAAGCCGGTCCTCGTCCTCCTGAACGTCGGCGAGAAGGACCTCCCGCGCTCGGCCGAGATCGTCGCCGGCGTCGCCGACCGCTACGGCCATCGGCACGCGCTCGTCGATGCGCTGTCGGCCCGGATCGAGATGGAGCTCGGGGAGCTCGACCCCGGCGAGGCGGCCGTCTTCATGGAGGAGCTCGGCCTCGCCGAGTCGAGCCTCGACCGGGTGATCGCCCTCTCGTACCGGCTCCTCGGCCTCGTCAGCTTCCTCACCGCGGGGCCCGACGAGGTCCGTGCGTGGCCGATCCCGTCCGGCTCGAGCGCGGTCGACGCCGCCGGAGCGATCCACTCAGACCTCGCGAAGGGGTTCATCCGGGCCGAGGTCGTCGCCTACGAGGACCTCCTCGAGCTCGGCTCGATCGCCGAGGCGCGGAAGCACGGGAAGCTGCGCTCCGAGGGGAAGACGTACCGGGTGCGCGACGGCGACGTCCTCGAGGTGCTCTTCAGCAAGTAGCCCGGGGTCCCGGTCCGGCGCGGACCGGTCAGTCGCCCCCGCCGGGCTTGAAGTCGGCGATGACGCCCCGGTAGTCGGCCGCGAAGAGGTCCTCGTCCTCCTCGTCGTCGTCATCGTCGTCGTCGCCCTCGGCGTCCCGCCGGGTCCGGGGCGCCCGGTCCTCGCGCCCGAGCGGGGCGAGGAAGTTCTCGTCCTCGTCGCTCGACACGTTGACCGCGGCGGTCAGCCGCTCGTCGGAGATCGCGACGAACCCGTGATCGCGCTCGAGCTCCTCGGCGATCGCCTCGATGAGCGTGTCCGTCTCGAACGAGTCCTGTACCCGGCGGCGCGCCGCCTGGACGAGCTCGTAGAACGCCTCCGGCTCGATCTCGTCGGCGTGGCCGAGGATCAGGTCCGAGAAGACGTCGTCGTCGCCCTCGTGGAGCTCATAGAAGTACACGGCGGCTCGCCTCGTGGGGGGCGCCTGGCCGAGCGGCCCTGGCCCCGGGAGTATACGCTCGCACGGTCGACGGCCCGAGCGAGCCGCCCGGCGATCGGGCCCGGACCGGGGGAGAGGAGGCGCGGGTGGCTGCAGCGGAGCGTGGCGATGCGGCGATCCCCTCGATCGTCGTCGTCGGTGCCGCGGCGCGCGACATCACGTCCGAGGATCACCGCGGCTGGCGCCTCGGCGGCGGCGTCTCGTACAGCGCGCTGACGACCGCGCTCCTCGGGATCCCGACCGCCGCGCTCGTCGGGGTCGACGAGATCGCGGCCGAGGCGACCGAACTCGAGCTCCTGAGGGCGGCCGGCGTGGACCTCCGTCTCGTCCCGCTGGAGCGCGGCCCGATCTTCGAGAACATCGAGACGCCGACGGGGCGGATCCAGCGGAGCCACGGCCCCTCCGATCCGGTCCCGACCGCGGCGCTCCCCGACGAGTGGCGGGACGCCCCGGGCTGGATGATCGCGCCCGTCGCCGCGGAGATCCCCGACGACTGGGCGACGAAGCTGCCGGCCGGCGGCCTCGTCGCCGTCGGGTGGCAGGGGCTGCTCCGTGAGATGCGTCCGAACGAGGTGGTCCTCCACCACCCGCCCGGCCGCTCGCCGGTCGTCGCGCGGGCCGACCTGCTCGGCGTGAGCCGCGACGACTTCGACGCCGACATCCCGCTCGCGGCGCTCACCGCCGTCATGAAGCCCGGGGCGCAACTCTGCGTCACCCGTGGCGCGCACGGCGGCCTCGCGATGACCGCCGGCCCGGACGGCCCGCACGACATGAAGGCGTGGCCGCCGATCCCGCCGGACCGGATCGTCGACCCGGTCGGCGCGGGGGACGTCTTCCTCGCATCGCTCCTCGCGGTCCGCGTCGACCCCCGGCTCGTGGGCGGGCGGATCGCCCACAACTCGGACCTCCTCCTCGCCGCCGCCGCCGGGTCGCTCGTGCTCGAGGGGAAGGGACTCCTCGGCGTCCCGGAGCGGGCGCAGGTGCTCGCCCGGATGGCACGCGCCGTCGGGCTGACCGTCAGGCCGGCGCTCGCCACCGACTGACCGCGGCCGATCGCGGCCTGGCCGCGGCACGGGCGAGCCGCCGCCGGAGCCGGGCGTCCCGCCGGAGGACGTCGTTCTCGAGCGCGTCGAGCGGCCGCCCGAGCGCGCGGGATCGTTCGGCGAGGGTCGCGGCCCTGCCGGTCGCGTCGAGCGCCCCGGCGGGATCGCGGAGCCGGTGCTCGCGGAGCTTCGCGACCTCGACCCACGCGACGGCCGCGGCGGGACCCCCCTCGCCGGCGATGGCCTCCCAGGCGGTCGCGGCCTCCGCGTTCCGGCGCAGTCGTGCGAGGAGCCGGGCGCGACCGGCGGCGAGGGCCGCGCGCGTCGGGAGGGACGAGGCGCCTGGAGCGTGCCGCGAGCCCGACTCGGGTCCGGGGAGCGCGTCCCACGTCCCGAGCGCCGCCTCGAGACAGGCGAGCGCCTCGTCCGCCCGGTCCGCGCGGCGGAGCGTCGTGGCGAGCGCCTCGAGATCGCCGGGATGGCCGTCCGCCCATGCCGCGGGGCGCCCGAGGTAGCCCGCGACGTGGGCGATGAGCCGGGCGAGCGACCGGACGTCCTCGTCGTTGTGGCTTACGACGTCGGTGAGGGCCGCCGGGTCGCCGCCCCGGAGGAACCCGAGGTAGCGGCCCGGGATCTCCCAGCCGTCGACGTCGCCGACCCGCCGCAGGCCGAGCAGCTCGCGCTCCACGGTTCGGAGCCGCGCGTCCGGGAGCCGATGGCGGAAGTGGCGCCGGACGAACGGGAGGAGGTCGAGGTGGCCCGCCAATCCGGGCGGTGCCGTGCGGCCCATCCGGTAGCGTGCGACGAGGAGCGGCCAGTCGAACGCCCGCCCGTTGTAGCTCACGAGGGTCGCGTCCGGCGGGAGGTCGCGCCGGAGCGCCTCGAGGAGGCCCGGCTCGTCCGACTGGTCGGGGAGGAGGAGCTGACGCTGGACGAAGCGGTCGCCCTCCCACCAGCCGAGCCCGACGAGGAACGCGACCGTCCCGCTCGCCGTGCCGAGCCCGGTCGTCTCCGTATCGAGGCAGACGAGCCGCGCGTCCGGCGACGGGAGTGACGGGAGCATGGCGAGCGCACCCCGGTCGACGGGGATGGCGCGCGGCGTCCGGTCGATCCTCACGTACGCGCCGGATGCCGTCGCGACCGCCTCGCCGTCGACCGCCCGCGCGAGTCGCTCGACCGCGTCCGGGGAGCGACGGATGAGGGCCGGCGCCTCGAGCCCCGTCTGGGAGGACGAGGCCGCTCGTCGCTGCTCCCGGAGCGCGGCGAGCCGGCGCTCGAGCGTCGCGCCGATCCTCGCGGCGGGAGGTCCGCCCGGGGTCCCGCCTCCCTGATCGAGCATCAGGCGGCGCCCGCCTCGAGCGCTACGGGCGGGCGGTCTGGGCGCGACCCGGCGGCCCCGCCGGCGAGCTCGCGGAGGAGCCGCGCCGCGAGCGCCCGCGCGTCCACCCCCGGCTCGAGGTTCGGGCCGGTGCAGGCCGGACAGCCGGTCTCGCAGCGGCACGCCTCGACGAGGTCGGCCGCCGCGGCGATCAGCTCGTCGTGACGCGCCCAGAGTCGCGGCGCGAGTCCGATGCCGCCCGGTACCGCTTCGTAGAGGTAGATCGTCGGGGCGTCGTGGTGGGGCGAGCGGACCTGGGTGACGAGCCCGAGGTCGCGCGGGTCCACCATGAGGACGACGGACGCGACCGTCTGGATCGCCCGCCCGGCCCCGACGAGCGCGACGTCGAGGTCCGCGCGCCGCCATCCCGGTTCGAGATCGGTCGCGGCGAGCCACCATGCGGTCGTCTGGAGCTCGATCTCCGGGAGGGCGATCGGCCCCCAGCCGATGTTCTCGTTCGTCCCGAGCTTCAGCTTCTTGTAGAGCGTCGCGATGCTCGCGACCATCACCTCGCCGTGGAGCGTCCGGCCGCCCGGGGCGGGCCGCTCCTCGAAGATGTCGAGCGGCTTCAGCGTCACGCCGCGGTCCGCCTGCGTGTAGTGGTCCACGTCGACCCGTCGGACGTACGCCTTCCGCTCGTCCCAGTCGAGCCGGTCGACGTGGAACTGGCTCGATTCGTGAAGGTAGATCGCGTTCTCGTGGACGAGCGTCTGCGCCGAGAAGAGGTCGACCTCGCCGATCACCCGCGGGCGGTCCGGGGTCGTGTCGATGATGACGACGTTCTCCTCGGCCGCGGCGCGGAGCGAGATCTCCGACGCCGGGAAGTTCTCGCTCGCCCAGTACCAGCGGCCGTCGCCCGCCTGGCGGACGTGCGCCTCCTCCGCGAGGAAGGCGAGGAGGTCGTCGGCGGGCGCGGGACCGAAGACCTCGCCCGGCTCGAAGGGGAGCTCGAAGGCGGCGGCGCGGAGGTGGGCGAGGAGGACATGGAGGTTGTCCGGGTCGACGCGGGCCTCCTCGGGACTCCGGGCGAGGAGGTACTCCGGGTGGTGGATCACGTACTGGTCGACCGGGCTCCCGCTCGCGACGAGGATCGAGACGGCGGTCCCCTGGCGCCGGCCGGCCCGGCCGATCTGCTGCCAGGTCGCCGCGATCGAGCCGGGGTAGCCCGCGATCACCGCGACGTCGAGCCGCCCGATGTCGACGCCGAGCTCGAGGGCGTTCGTGCTGACGACGCCGAGCACCTCGCCGTCGCGAAGGCCCCGTTCGATCGCCCGGCGCTCGCTCGGGAGGTAGCCGCCGCGATAGCCGCGGATCCGCGTCCGGGGTCCGTGCGCCTCCCGGAGCGCCTCGCGGAGCCCGGTGAGGAGGAGCTCGACCGCGGTCCGCGATCGGCCGAAGACGATCGTCTGGCGGCCGGCACGGAGGAAGGGGAGCGCCCATCGGTTCGCGAGCGTGAGCGACGAGCCGCGGGCGCCGGTCGCCGGGTCGAGGAGCGGCGGGTCGACGAGGAGGAGGTGGCGCTCGCCCGCCGGGGCCCCGTTCCGGTCGACGACCTTCGCCGGGCGGCCGGTGAGGAGCTCCGCGAGCTCACCCGGGTTCGCGATCGTCGCCGAGCACGTGACGATCACCGGGTTGGAGCCGTAGTGGGCGCAGATCCGAAGGAGCCGCCTGAGGACGTTCGCGACGTGCCCGCCGAAGACGCCCCGGTACGTGTGGAGCTCGTCGATCACGATGACCCGAAGCTGTTCGAAGAGCTGGTACCACTTCGTGTGGTGGGGGAGGATCGCCGCGTGGAGCATGTCCGGGTTCGTCACGACGACCTGGCCGGCGGTGCGGATCGCCGACCGGATCGGCGCCGGGGTGTCGCCGTCGTACGTGGCGGCGGAGATCGCGAGCTCGGCGGCCGTCGCGAGCTCCGAGAGTTCCGCGACCTGGTCCTGGCCGAGCGCCTTCGTCGGGAAGAGCCAGAGGGCGCGAGCCGACGGGTCCTCGGCGATCGCCTGGAGGACCGGGAGCGTGTAGCAGAGCGTCTTCCCCGAGGCGGTCGGCGTGACGACGACGACATCCTCGCCCGCGCGGACCGCCTCGACCGCCTCCGCCTGATGGCCGTAGAGCGACTCGATCCCCCGCGACGCGAGGCCCCGGACGATCCGCCCGTCGAGCCAGGCGGGGAGCGGGACGCTCGACGCGGGACGGGCGGGGATCGTCTCGTGATGGACGACGGTCCGAGCGAGCGACGGATCGGCGAGGAGGTCGGCGAGGACCGACTCGACGGCGGCCGGGGCGTACGTGCGCATCGGGTCTCCCAGATACCGAACGGGTGTTCTATCCGCGGACTGTAGCAGACGGTCGCGCGGCCGCGTGACACCTTTGCTGGCACGCCCGGCCGCCCCCGCACGGATCGGTTGACATGTCAGCTGCGCGCAGCTAGCATCCCCGCCCATGAGACCGATCCCCGCCCTCGAGCCGCTCCTCGCCGCGATCTCGCGGGCGGGATCGGGGCGGGCGCCGGGGGAGGCCGCGGGCGAGGCGACGGACGCCGGCCCGGGGAGCGCGCCCGCGGCGTCGCTCGCGGGGCTCGGGGTCGCCGGCTTCGGGCGCCGCCGCGCCGCCTTCCTGGCCGGCACCTTCGTCACCGTCTGGATCGTCGCGGTCTTCGCGCGCCAGATGAGCGAGGCCTCGAGCGCGACGCTCACCGCGGACTCGCTCCGAGCCGAGAACGCCGCGCTCGCGCTCGAGATCGACGGTCTCCGGGCGGAGCTCCTCCGCATCCAGGAGCTCCAGTACGTCGTCCAGCAGGCACGTGCCTTCGACCTCGGTGCCGCCCGCGAGCGGGCCTTCGTACTCGCCCCGGACGCGCCGCCGCTCGCCCCGGACGCGCCGGGCTCCGCGGAGCGACGCCTCACGGGCGTCTCCGCCGATCGCTCGCCGCTCGAGACCTGGCTCTCGCTCCTCTTCGGCGACCGTCCGCGCTGACGGCGGGCGGTGTCGTCCGGCACCACCGCTCGACGGTCGCGGGTCGGTCGAGTGGGGTCCGGTCGCGGAGCGTAGGCGGGCGCCGACGGCCACCGTGGCGCATTCCGACTGACGGGGGTATCGTCGACCTCCTACGGTGACGCGACTCTCTGTGCAGCACGGTGGTCTCGAGATGTCCCGTCCGGCCGCGCGTCGATCGCTTCGGGGACGCACCCGTCGCATCGTCCTCCCGGCACTTGCGCTCCTCGCGCTCCTCGCGCTCCCGTCGGCGGCCGCGGCCGTCGATGCGTCGCGGGTGACGAGCACCGGATCGTTCGACGAGACCGGGGATGCGGCAGGCGAGGTGAAGCTCCTCTGCGTGACGGCGACGAATGCACGCGCGACGTTCAGCACGGTCAACGCCGCGACGACGACCTCCGACACGAAGCTCTACCTCTTCAGCGCCGACGACAGGCCGCTCTGGACGAACGACGACGCGACCACGAAGGAGGAGCGGGCGCGGCTCTCCGTCAAGGGGCTCTCCATCGGTGCGTCGTACCGCCTCTACGTCACCCACTTCACGTGGGTGCCGGTCGACGGCAGCGGCGACCCGCTCTTCCCGGCCGCGAACCCGCGGAACGGCGGCCTCACGGGGACGTGGGGCCCCGTGCCCGAGCGCTCGGGCGGGACGGTCGCGGCCTGGGTCGACGGGACCGCGGCGGGCTCCGACTTCCAGGTCACGATGAACGGCGCGCTCATCGACCTCGCCCCGTGCGCGAGCGCCTCCGGGCCGAGCTTCCCCGGGATCCCCGCGTCGGGGCCGCTCGCCGGTCGGACGTCCGCCGCCGAGCGGCCCGCCGGCGCCGGCCGGTCGGGCGACCGTGCGCCGGTCCGGGATCGGATCGGGGCGCGCGCCGTCGTGGGACGCGCCCGCTGACGACGGGTCCCGCCCGCGCTAGAATCCCCCGGCTGCGAACGGCGGCGGAGTAGCTCAGTGGTAGAGCAGGGGACTCATAAGCCCTTGGTCGGTGGTTCGAATCCGCCCTCCGCTACCAATCCCCCCGAGGGACGCCGTCACGCGCGACCAGGCCGTTCCGGCCCCCCGCGTCCCCGCCGGTATACTCACCGCACGGTCTGGCGCATCCCGCCCGCCGTCACCGGAGGCGCTCCTTGAACGCGAAGTTCTTCCGCAACGGGATCGTGATGCTCGTGCTCGTCGTGGGCACGGTCCTGCTCCTCTACACCTGGCTGATCCAGACCCCGAACCAGCCGAGCGTCGGCTACTCGAAGTTCCTCGACGACGTCCAGACCGGGCGGGTGACGACCGTCGTCCAGCGCGAGCAGTCGCTCACGGTGACGACGAGCGGCGGGGAGACGTACGTCACCGTCATCCCGAGCGTCCTCACCGACGTGAACGCCGACATGAAGCAGGCGGCGTCGGCGGGCGGCGTCAGCCTCGACCCGAACGTCTACCGGGCGGAGAAGCCGCAGGACAGCTCGTGGCTCGGGCTGCTCGTCACGGGGATCCTGCCGATCCTCCTGATCGGCGGCTTCATCTTCTTCATGATGCGCCAGGCCCAGGGGACGAACAACCAGGCGCTCAGCTTCGGGAAGAGCCGGGCCCGGATGTTCCTCGGCAACAAGACGGTCGTCACGTTCGCCGACGTGGCCGGCGTCGACGAGGCGAAGACCGAGCTTCAGGAGGTCGTCGAGTTCCTGAAGTACCCCGAGAAGTTCAACTCGCTGGGGGCGCGGATCCCCCGCGGGGTCCTCCTCGTCGGACCTCCCGGCACCGGCAAGACGCTGATGGCGCGCGCCGTCGCGGGCGAGGCGGGCGTCCCGTTCTTCAGCATCTCGGGCTCCGAGTTCGTCGAGATGTTCGTCGGCGTCGGTGCGAGCCGCGTCCGCGATCTCTTCGATCAGGCGAAGCGGAACTCGCCGTGCATCGTCTTCGTCGACGAGATCGACGCGGTCGGCCGGCAGCGCGGCGCCGGGCTCGGCGGCTCGCACGACGAGCGCGAGCAGACGCTCAACCAGATCCTCGTCGAGATGGACGGCTTCGACACGAACACGAACGTGATCGTCGTCGCCGCGACGAACCGCCCCGACGTCCTCGATCCGGCGCTCCTCCGGCCCGGCCGGTTCGACCGCCAGGTGATCCTCGACCGGCCGGACATGAAGGGCCGCGTCTCGATCCTCAAGGTCCACACGAAGGGCAAGCCGCTCGACAAGGACATCGACGTCGAGAACATCGCCCGCCAGTCGCCCGGCTTCTCCGGCGCCGACCTCGCGAACCTCGTGAACGAGTCCGCGATCCTCTCCGCGCGCCGGAACAAGAAGGTGATCGGGATGCCCGAGTTCCAGGAGGCGCTCGAGCGGATCGTCGCCGGCCCGGAGCGGAAGAGCCGGATCATCAGCGACCAGGAGAAGGTGATCATCGCCTACCACGAGGGCGGTCACGCCGTCGTCCAGCGCGTCCTCCCGAAGTGCGACCCGGTCCAGAAGGTGACGATCATCAGCCGCGGGATGGCGCTCGGCTACACGATGGCCCTCCCGACCGAGGACCGCTACCTCCAGAGCAAGTCGGAGTTCGAGGACAAGATCGCCGGCCTCCTCGGCGGGAACGCCGCGGAGCGGCTGATCTTCGGCGACACGACGACCGGCGCCTCGAACGACATCGAGAAGGCGACGATGCTCGCCCGACGGATGGTCACGGAGTTCGGGATGAGCGATCGCCTCGGCCCGCTGTCGTTCGGGAAGCGCGACGAGCTCGTCTTCCTCGGGCGGGAGATCGGGGAGCAGCGGAACTACTCCGACGAGGTCGCGAAGCAGATCGACGAGGAGGTCCGCGCGATCATCGACCGCGGCTACGCGCGGGCGATGGAGGTGCTGACGACCCACCGCGACCGGCTGACCGCGCTCGCGGACCGGCTGATCGCCGAGGAGACGGTCGACGCTGAGGCGTTCGAGCAGATGTTCGCCGACCTGCCGCCGAAGCCGGAGATGCACGGCTCGCCGACGCCGGCCGCGTCGGCCCCGGTCCCGACGAGCGGCACGGGAGCCGGCGGGAGCTCGAGCCCGAACCCGAGCCCGAGCCCGGCGTAGGCGCCGTCCGGCCCGACGGCCGGCAGACCCGAGGAGGAGCTGGATGCCGGTCCCCGTCGCCGCCGATCTCGAGGCGCACCTCGAGGCGTCGCGGGAGCGGCGTCTCGCCTCGTACCTCGACCTGATCCGGATCCCGAGCATCTCGGCGATCCCGGCGCACGCGGCGGACTGCCGCGCCGCGGCGGAGTGGCTCGTCCGCGAGCTCGACCGGATCGGGATGACCGCCTCGCTCGACGAGACGGGCGGCCACCCGATGGTCTACGGGGAGTGGCTCGGCGCCCCGGGCGCGCCGACGGTCCTCGTCTACGCGCACTACGACGTCCAGCCGGTCGACCCGCTCGACGAGTGGACGTCGCCGCCGTTCGAGCCGGTCGTCGAGGACGGCCGGGTCCGCGGCCGGGGCGCGTCGGACGACAAGGGGAACCTCGCGGTCGCACTCGGCGCGGTCGAGGCGCTCCTCGCCGTCCGTGGGTCGCTCCCGCTGAACGTGAAGCTCGTCTTCGAGGGAGAGGAGGAGTCGAGTTCGCCGCACCTCGACCCGTGGCTGGAGCGGAACCGCGAGCGACTCCGCGCGGACGTGGCGCTCGTGGCGGACTCCGGCTTCTGGCTCGGCAACCTGCCTGCGATCACCGTCGGCCTCCGGGGGATCTGCGCCGCCGAGATCAGGGTCCGCGGCCCGTACCAGGACGTCCACTCCGGCCAGCACGGCGGGGCGATCGCGAACCCGGTGAACGCGCTCGCGACGATCATCGCCGCGCTGAAGGGCCCGGACGGACGGATCGCGATCCCGGGCTTCTACGACGACGTCGTCGATCTGACGCCGGCCGAGCGGGCGCTCATGGCCGAGCTCCCCTTCGACGAGGCCGAGTACAAGGCGTGGCTGCAGATCCCCGCGCTCGTCGGCGAGGCCGGCTGGACGACGCTCGAGCGCGCCGGCGCCCGCCCGACGCTCGACGTGAACGGGATCTGGGGCGGCTTCCAGGGTGAGGGTGGCAAGACGATCATCCCGGGGAAGGCCGGCGCGAAGATCACGTGCCGCCTCGTCGCGAACCAGCGCCCGGAGCGGATCTTCGAACTGCTGAAAGCGCACGTCCTCGCGATCGCGCCCCCCGGCGTGACGGTCGAGGTGATCGACGGCGGCGGCGGGCTCCCGACGACGACGCCGCTCGACCACCCGGCGACGGCCGCCTTCGCGGACGCCCTCGAGGCGACATGGGACCGGCGACCGCTCTTCGTCCGGACCGGCGGCTCGATCCCGATCGCCGCCTCGTTCGAGCGGATCGTCGGGCTGCCGGTGACCGTCGTGGGGTTCGTCCCCGAGGACGGCAACTTCCACGCGCCGAACGAGTGGATGCGGCTCGACAATCTCGAGGGCGGGATCCGGGCGATGATCCGGTTCTTCGAGCGCTACGCCGCCGGGGCGGGGTGACCCCGGTGCTACCATCCGCGGGCGTATCGACGGGAGGGCGACGATGACGACGAAGGCTGGGGGCGCGAAGCGGGCCGGGGAGGCCGGCGAGGACGGGTGGCGGGTCGACGGCCCGGGCGGCAGCCTGGCGCCGCGGAGCGCGCTCGAGACGATCGTGGAGCTCGACGCGAAGGTCGCGAGCGGGAAGCTCCTCGAGTACGTCCCGCTCCCGCTCGGGTTCGTGCCGCTCGACCGGACGCTCGGCGGCGGGATCCGCCAGGGCGAGCTCCTCCTGATCGGCGGCGCCCAGGGGACCGGCAAGACGACGATGGCGCTCCAGATGGCGCGGAACATCGCCCTCTCGGGGACCGCCGCAGCCCTCTTCCTCTGCTTCGAGCACGACGAGCAGTACCTGCTCGACCGGCTGATCGCCCTCGAGTCCGCGCTCCCCGCGCTCGGTCAGCGGACCGACGCGGTCCGGATCGGCGAGGTCCGCAAGGAGGTCGTCTCCACCGCGGCCGCCGCGAACGGACAGGTTGGCGCGCTCGCGAAGAACCCGAAGCTCCGCCCGAGCCTCGACCGGATCGCCGCGTACGGCGAGCGGCTCTACCTCCTGAAGGGGTCGCAGACCGCGAGCACGATCGACAATCTCCGGACGCTCGTCCGCCGCCACCGTGAGCGGGCCGGCGACCTCCCGCTCGTCGTCTTCGTCGACTACCTCCAGAAGGTCCCGTTCCTCCCGGAGCCGGCGACGGAGGAGGAGAAGGTCACGCAGGTCGTCGGCGGACTGAAGGACGTCGCGCTCTCCGAGGGGGTCTCGGTCGTCGCCGTCGTCGCGGCCGACAAGGAGGGGCTCAAGGCGGCCCGGCTGCGGAACCACCACCTCCGCGGCTCGTCGGCGATCAACTACGAGGCCGACGTCATCCTCATCCTCAACGAGAAGTACAACATCGTCGCCAAGGTGAACATCGAGTTCAACCCGTACCAGGCGCAGCGCTTCCGGAGCTGGATCGTCGCGACGGTCGAGAAGAACCGGGCCGGCCAGGACAACGTCGACCTCGAGTTCGAGAAGCACTTCGACGTCTCCTGCTTCGACCCGGTCGGGCGCCCGGTCCAGGAGAAGCTGATCGAAGAGCGCCTCTACAACGACTGACGGGCGGGGCGAGCCGCAGATGCCCGAGGCGCACCGCTTCCCCGAGGTCGTCGAGCTCGTCGTCGAGATCCCCCGCGGGAGCCGGAACAAGTACGAGTACGACGAGCGGACGGGCGTCTTCCGGCTCGACCGCGTCCTCGCCTCCGCGGTCCACTACAACTTCGACTATGGGTTCATCGAGGGGACGCGCGCGGGTGACGGCGACCACACCGACGCCCTCCTCATCATCGACGAGCCGACGTTCACCGGCTGCCGGGTCGCGGCCCGCCCGATCGGCGGCCTCGAGATGTCGGACGAGAACGGGTTCGACTTCAAGGTCCTCTGCATCGCGCTCGGCGACCCGCACCAGGCCCACATCGAGCGGCTCGACCAGGTCCGGCCGCACCGGCTCGTCGAGATCGAGCACTTCTTCGAGACGTACAAGCTCCTCGAGAACAAGGCGACGAACGTCATCGGCTGGCGCGACCGGGAGGAGGCGCATCGGATCCTCCTCGGCGACCGCGAGGCGTGGGAGCGGCGGGATCCCTGAGCGGCCGGTCCCGCGGTGGCTCGCCGAGCGGGCGCTCCCCGGGCGGCGTCTCTTCTTCGCCGTCCCGCTCCCGCCGGAGACGGTCGCGTCGGTGGTCGCGCTCGTCGAGCGGGTCCGGGGGCGGGTCGGCGGTGGGGGCCCGGCGCCGCGGTCGGGCGGCCGGGGCGGCCGCGAGGTACGCTGGGTCCGGATGGACGGGCTGCATCTCACCCTGCGCTTCATCGGGCCGACGCTCGACGAGCGTCTCCCCGTCCTCCGCACGCTCCTCGACGATGCCGCCGGGGCGACCCGGCCCTTCGGGCTATCGATCGGCGGGGTGGAGATCCTCCCCGGGCCCGCGCATCCGCGGATCCTCTCGCTCGGTCTCACCGAGGGCACCGACGAGCTGGGGACACTTGCCGGGATGCTCGATCGCGGGCTCGTCGCCGCCGGCTGGCCGGGCGAGACGAGGCCGTTCCGCGGCCACCTGACGCTCGCACGCGCCGACGGGGTCGCGGCGGGAGCGGCGACCGCAGCGGCGCTCGCGTCCGAGGTCGAGGGCTTCTCCGCTTCCTGGACGGCCGACCGGCTCGTCCTCTTCGAGAGCCTGACCGGTGGCGGACCCGCCCGCTACGAGCCGCTCGCCGAGGCGAGGTTCGCCCGATGACGGTGGGCCTCGGGCGGAGGACGCGCGTCGCGCTGCTCCTCGCGCTCGGCTCCGCGAACCTCATCCTCCTCGCCGTCGCGTTCCAGCTCGGCGGGGAGCTCTCGCGACCCGGGCCGACGGCCGGCGTCGTCGTCGTCCCGTCCCCCGCGCCACTCCCGTCCCCGACCCCCGACGGCGCGGTCTCCGGCGTCGTCGGGACGCCCGCCCCGAGCGCGAGCCCGACGGCGAGCGCCGCCCCGTCCGCGACTCCCGCGAGCCCCGCGCCGTCGCCGGGAGGGATCGCGGTCGTCTCGCCCGTCGCGCCCCCGTCGGCCCGGCCCAGCACGAAGCCGGCGGCCCCGTCGACGGCGCCGTCGCCGACCCCGACCGACGGGGGGAGCGGACCCACGCCACCGACGCCGCCGCCTCCGCCGCCGCCGCCGCCTCCGCCACCTCCGCCACCTCCGCCACCACCGCCGCCCCCGGGCCCGCACCTCGCGAACGCGGCACCGCCGTGCCCGTCCGCGGTCGACGGTCCGCCCGGTCACTCGAAGTCGGCGGCCCCCGGCGACCGGCCGTGCGGGTCAGGGACGGACGATCCCTCGGTCGGCAGCGGGGTGCCCACCGCGGCGGCAGGCGAGGGGGGTCCCGTATCCGCGACCGCGTCGGCCGTCACGGAGCCCGGAACGGGTCCGCCCGGCGCAGTCCCACCCGGGGATCCCGATCGGTCGGGTCCGGCCGTCACCGCGGGAGCCCCGCCGGGCGCCTCCTAGGCCGTCGCCGCTCCGGGACCGCGAGACCGCTCACCGGCAGGGGCGCTTGCCACTCCCGGCGAGCGGCCGTACCGTTGAGGGCCCCGCCATCGCTGACGGGTGAACCGACCCTCCATCCCGTCGCCGCTCGACGGACGGCACGAGCCGGCCCACCGAAGGAGTCCTCCCATGGCCGACGATCGGACGAAGTACCTTCTCGACGAGGATCGGATCCCCCGCCACTGGTACAACATCGCGGCCGACCTCCCGGTCCCGCCCGCCCCGGTGCTCCATCCGGGGACCGGCCAGCCGATCGGGCCTGCGGACCTCGCCCCGCTCTTCCCGATGGCGCTGATCGCCCAGGAGGTGAGCACGGAGCGCGAGGTGGAGATCCCGGCGCCGATCCGCGACGTCTACAAGCTCTGGCGGCCCAGCCCGCTCTTCCGCGCGCGCCGCCTCGAGCAGGCGCTCGATACGCCGGCGCACATCTACTACAAGTACGAGGGCGTGAGCCCCGGCGGGAGCCACAAGCCGAACACGGCGGTCGCGCAGGCGTGGTTCAACAAGAACGAGGGCGTGAAGCGGATCGCGACCGAGACCGGGGCCGGCCAGTGGGGGACGTCGCTCAGCCTCGCGGGGGCCCTCTTCGGGATCGAGATCAAGGTCTACATGGTCCGGGCGAGCTACGACCAGAAGCCGTACCGCCGGATGCTGATGGAGACGTACGGCGCCGAGGTCGTCGCGAGCCCCTCGCCGACGACGAACTACGGGCGGGGGGTCCTCGCCGCCACGCCGACGAGCCCCGGCTCGCTCGGGATCGCGATCAGCGAGGCCGTCGAGGACGCCGCGACGCGGGACGACACGAAGTACGCGCTCGGCTCGGTGCTCAACCACGTCCTCCTGCACCAGACGGTGATCGGCCAGGAGGCGATGCTCCAGATGGAGATGGCCGGCGAGACGCCGGACGTCCTCATCGGGTGCACCGGGGGCGGCTCGAACTTCGCGGGCTTCACCTTCCCGTTCCTCGGCGCGAAGCTCCGCAAGGAGCCGAACACCGGGTACCGGGTCGTCGCCGTCGAGCCGGAGGCCGCGCCGAGCCTCACCCGCGGCGTCTATGCGTACGACTTCGGCGACACCGGGCGGATGACGCCGCTCGTGAAGATGCACACGCTCGGCCACGACTTCGTCCCGGAGCCGATCCACGCGGGCGGGCTCCGATACCACGGGATGGCGCCGCTCGTCAGCCTCCTCAAGGACCAGGGACTGATCGAGGCGCGGGCCGTCCACCAGAACGCGAGCTTCGAGGCCGGCGTCCAGTTCGCCCGGAACGAGGGGATCCTCCCGGCCCCGGAGGCGAACCACGCGATCCGTGCCGCGATCGACGAGGCGCTCGCCGCGAAGGCCGAGGGGAAGCCGCGGGTCATCGTCTTCAACCACTGCGGCCACGGCCACTTCGACCTCTCCGCGTACGAGCGCTACCTCTCCGGACAGCTCGAGGACTTCGGATTCGAGGCCGACCGGGTGAAGGAAGCGCTCGCCGGCCTCCCCACCGTCTGACGGCGGGGGGCGGGTGACGGGCCGCGCGACGGCCGGGCGATGAAGGCACCGCGGATCCGGATCGGACTCGTCGGCCTCGGGCTGATCGGCGGCTCGATCGCCCGGGCGCTCCGGCGCGACGGCGCGGACCTCGGTGGCGTCCGGCGGCCGATCGTCACGGCGTGGAGCCCGTCGGGGAGCGGTCCGGTGGCGGCGCTCCGCGCGGGTGTCGTCGACGAGGTCGCGCACGACCTCGGTGGGGCGGTCGCGGACGCCGATCTCGTCGTGATCACGGCGCCGCCCCTCGCGACGCTCGAGCTCGTCGACTGGCTCGCCGGCCCGCTCCGCGAGCTCGTCGGTCCGGCGACGACGATCACCGACGTCGCGAGCACGAAGCGGACGATCGTCGAGCGGGCGCGCACGCTCGGGCTCCCGTTCGCGGGCGGCCATCCGATGGCGGGTCTCGAGACGAGCGGCTTCGCGGCCGCGACCGGCGGACTCTTCGAGGGGCGGCCGTGGGTCGTCGTCGACGAGGGCGCCCGCGAGATCGACGTCGCGCGGGTCGAGTGGCTCGCCACCGCGTGCGGCGCGCTCCCGGTCCGGCTCGGGGCGGGCGACCACGACGCCGCGGTGGCCGCGGTGAGCCATCTCCCGCTCGTCGCCGCCGTCGCACTCGCCGAGTCGGTCCTCGGCGGCGGCGCCCGCGACCCCGACCCCGCGGTCGAGCTCGCCCGGCGCCTCGCGGCCGGGGGATGGGCGAGCGCCACGCGCGTCGGCAGGGGCGACCCGGTGATGGGCGCGGGGATCCTCGCCACGAACGCGCGTGAGATCGCACCGCGGCTCCGTGCCTACCGTGACGCCCTCGACTCGTGGCTCGCGGCACTCGAGGCCGGGGATGCGCCGGACGCGGCGGCGCTCGAGGCGCGACTCCGCGCGGCCCGGGAGCGGCTCGGCTGACGTGACCGGCCGGGGACGCGACGGGGTGGAGGAGGTCCTCGTGGTCCCGCGCGGAGCGGTGATCGACGGAGCGGGCTGGCGCGGCGTCCGGGCCGACGGCGTCGAGCGGGTGCTCGACGCGGTCCGGAGCGTGGGTCGCTTCATGCCTCGACCTGCCGCCGAGGCGGACCCGACCCACAAGCAGATCATCCCGTACCTCGTCCTCCGCGACGGCGCCGACTACTTCCTCATGCGCCGGACCGCGGCAGGGGGCGACGCGCGGCTCCACGACCGCCGGACGATCGGTGTCGGCGGCCACCTCAACCCGGGTGACGGCGACGTCGACGGCGGGCTCCGGCGCGAGTGGCGCGAGGAGCTCGTCGCGGACTTCCTCCCCGACTTCCGGCCGATCGGGCTGATCAACGACGACACGAACGAGGTGGGGGCGGTCCATCTCGGCATCGTCTTCGTCGCGGACGCGTCCGGTCGTCCGGTCGCCGTCCGCGAGGTCGAGAAGCTGAGCGGCGGCTTCGTCGCGCCCGACGAGGTCGCGGCGGTCGCCGATGCGCTCGAGTCGTGGAGCAGGCTCGTCTTCGACCATCTCGAGGGTCGGGCGGGGTGAGGCGGCCCCGCTTCCGGCCCCGCTTCCGCCCCCGCCCGGACCCCGGGTGCGGTCCGGCCGGCGGTCCGCGCCGGCGCCGGCGCGCCGGGACGCTGATCCGGCTCGTCACCGTCGCGTCGTGGCTCCTCGGGATCACCGGGGGAGCCGGCGGGGCGATCGCCTCGCTTCGCGCGGCGACGGGGGAGCCGTTCGTCTATCTCGTCCCGGCGACCGGGATCGTCGACACGGTGCTCGCGGAGTACCTCGCGGCGGCGGTCGCGACCGCGGAGCGGGACGGAGCGGCGGCCGTGATCATCCGGCTCGACACGCCGGGCGGCTCCCTCGACGCGACGAACCGGATCGTCGGGACGCTCCTCGAGGCGGACGTGCCGACGATCGTGTGGGTCGCCCCGGCGGGAGGCCGAGCCGCGAGCGCCGGCACGTTCATCACGCTCGCGGCAGCCGTCGCGCTCATGGCCCCCGCGACGAGCATCGGGGCGGCGAGCCCGGTCGGCGGCGGCGGCGAGGAGATCACCGGGACGCTCGGGTCGAAGGTACGGAACGACGCGATCGCGAAGATCCGCTCGATCGCGGAGGCGCGAGGGCGCGACGTCGACTGGGCGGTCTCAACCGTGGAGCGGGCGGTCGCATCGCCTGCGAGCGAGGCGGTGGAGGTCGGGGCGGTCGACGGGATCGCGGAGTCGATCGACGAGGTCCTCACCGCCGCCGACGGACGCGAGGTCGAGGTCGGCGGGCGGACGGTGACCGTCGCGACCGCCGGCGCCGCGGTCGTGCCGCTCGAGATGAACCCGTTCCAGGCGTTCCTCCATGCGCTCTCGGACCCGAACGTGGCCTTCGTCCTCCTCACCGTCGGGACGTACGGCCTCGTCTACGAGGTGATCAGCCCGAACCTCGTGACCGGGGTCGTCGGCGGGATCGCGATCCTCCTCGCGTTCATCGGGTTCGGGAGCCTCCCGCTGAACGTCGCCGGCCTCCTCCTCATCGCCCTTGCCGTCGTCCTCTTCATCGCGGAGGCGTTCCTCACGAGCGGCGGGCTCGTCACCGTCGCGGGGCTCGTCGCCCTCGCGCTCGGCGCATCCGCGCTCTACACGACGCCCGGGACGCCGATCGCGCCGGACGTCTCGGTCGCCTTCCCGGTGATCGGCCTCATGGTGGGGCTGACGGCGCTCCTCATGTTCCTCGTCACGCTCGCCGGCATCCGCACTCGCTGGATGCGCGGTGCCGCCGGGACGGTCGGGGAGGAGGCGCTCCCGCCCGGCACGCTCGGGGAGGTCCGGCTCCCGCTCGATCCGCTCGGGTCGGTCTATGCTGGTGGAGAGGAGTGGACCGCCCGGAGCGCGGACGGCGCCGCCCTTGCGCGCGGGACGCATGTCCGCGTGGTCGCGCGGGACGGCCTCACCGTCGTCGTCGAACCGGTGCCAGACCCGGCCGGAGGGGCCGGCCGGGCGGCCCCGCCACCTGGGGAGATCCGCTGATGGAAGCCGCCGCGGGCATCGTCGCGCTCACGTTCGTCATCGTCTTCGGGATCGTCTTCCTCTGGCTCTCCGTCCGCGTCGTCGCGCAGTACGAGCGGATGGTCGTCTTCCGGCTCGGCCGGACGAACGAGGGGCTCGTCCGGGAGCCGGGCCTCCGGTTCCTCGTCCCGATCATCGACCGGCCGGTGAAGGTGGACCTGCGCGAGCAGTTCATCGAGATCCCGAGCCAGACGACGATCACGAGGGACAACGCCCCGATCAGCGTCGACTTCCTCATCTACTGGCGGATCAGCGACCCGCTGAAGAGCGTCGTCAACGTCGTCTACTTCGCCGGGGCGCTCCAGGGCGTCGCGACGACGACGCTCCGCGCCGTGATCGGCGACATCCTCCTCGACGAGGTCCTCTCCAAGCGCGAGCAGATCAACGAGGTCCTTCGCGTCAAGCTCGACGAGATCACCGAGCGCTGGGGCGGCAAGGTGACGACCGTCGAGATCCGGGAGATCACGCCGCCACGGGACGTCCAGGAGGCGATGAACCGGCAGCTCAGCTCGGAGCGGACCCGGCGTGCGGTGATCACCGAGTCGGAGGGGACGCGCCAGGCGGCGATCAACGTCGCGGAGGGCGAGAAGCAGTCCGAGATCCTGAAGGCCGAGGGCGAGCGGCAGGCGGCGATCCTCCGCGCCGAGGGCTTCAGCGAGGCGCTCGGACGGATCTACGCGGCGGCGAACCAGATCGACCAGAAGACGATGGCGCTCCAGTACCTCGACGCGCTGAAGGCGCTCGGCCAGAGCCCGTCGACGAAGTACGTCCTCCCGATCGAGCTCCTCTCGCTCATCGAGCCGCTCCGCGGTGCGATCGGCGGCGGGATGGCGGGACGCGACGGGGACGCCGACCGGTCGCGGTAGCCGACGGGACTCGCCACCTATAATCCCGGGGCCGAGCGAGGGGCGCCGGCGCGAGCGGAGGTGCGGATGACGGCGCGGATCCTGGTCGTCGACGACGACGCGGCCGTGCTGCGCTCGCTGACGGCGGCCTTCCGGGATGCCGGCTACGAGGCCCTCGGGGCGCCGACCGGGACCGAGGCGGTCCGGCTCTGGGCGACCGAGGCGCCGGACCTCGTCGTCTACGACATCGGACTCCCCGGGACCGACGGGGTCACGTTCGCGATGCGGGTCCGCGAGGAGGAGGGTGGCGTCCGCCACGTCCCGATCATCCTGCTGACGGCGGACCCGGCGGTCCAGGAGAAGGTCCGCGCGCTCCGCGCCGGGGCCGACGACGTCGTCGTCAAGCCGCTCCTCCCCGAGGAGCTGATCGCCCGCGCGCGCGGCCTCCTCGCCCGCTTCGCCCCCGCCGGCGGCACGTCGGGACGGCAGGGTCGCGTCAGCGTCTTCTACGGCGCGAAGGGGGGCGTCGGGACGACGACGCTCGCGGTGAACGCCGCGATCGCGCTCCAGGCGGAGGTGGGCCGCCGGACCGTCCTCGTCGACGGGAACCTCCAGTTCGGCGATCACCACGTCTTCCTCGACCTCGGGCTCGACCGGAAGGGGATCGTCGACGTCGTCTCCGCGCCGAGCTTCGACGAGGAGCTCGTCCGGAGCGTCCTCTTCCGGCACGAGACGGGGCTCGACGTCCTCCTCGGGCCGCCGTCGCCCGAGTCGGCGGAGCTCGTCCGGACGGAGCAGCTCGTCCAGGTCGTCGAGATCCTCCGGGGCGGGGCGGACCACGTCATCGTCGACGTCGACCGCCGTCTCGACGAGGCGAACCTTCAGCTGATGGACGTCGCGGACCGGATCTACCTCATCCTCACCGCCGACCTCTCGTGCCTGAAGAACGTCCGTCTCTTCCTCGAGACGATCCGGCACCTCGGCTACGAGGACTCGAAGGTGGAGCTGATCCTCAACCGCTCGACCGCGACGACCGGGATCGGCGCGAAGAACGTCGAGGCGGCCCTCGGGCGTCCGATCGCGCGCCAGATCGTCAACGACTACCGGGCGGCCATCACGGCGCTCAACCGCGGGACGCCGTTCATGGTCGGCGGGGCGAACGGGACGCTCGGCCGTGCGGTCGTCGACTTCGCGAAGTCGATCGACGCGGGCCAGGTGACGCCGCGGCTCCTCGCGCCTCTCGCGGCGGGCTGACGCCGGCCCCCGGGGGGCGGGGGCGCGACCGGGCGTCCCCGGCGCGGTGCCGGCGATCCGCCGGTGATCCGCCGGTGTGCCCGGGCGAAGTGACGCCCCGTAGCGTCGGGGCGTGCTCGCGAGCCTCCTCTCGGCGGTCCTCATCGGCCTGACCGGCCGGGCGATCCGGGTCGAGGTCGACGTCGCGCCGGGGCTCCCGGGGACCACGATCGTCGGCCTCGCCGACACCGCCCTCCTCGAGTCGCGCGAGCGCGTGCGCGGCGCGATCCGGAACACCGGCCTCGCGTACCCACCACGCCGGATCACCGTCAACCTCGCCCCGGCGGACCTGCGCAAGGGCGGCTCGTCGCTCGATCTCGCGATCGCGGTCGGGATCCTCGTCGCCTCGGAGCAGCTCCGGACCGGCGGCGGAGCCGCGCTCGTCGGGGAGCTCGCGCTCGGCGGTGAGATCCGCCGGCCCCCCGGGCTGCTGCCGCTCGTCGCCGCGCTCGCCCGGCGCGGGACCGGTCGCGTCATCGTCCCCGAGGACGGGCTCGCGGAAGCGGCGCTCGCCTCGGGGATCGAGGTCCTCCCGGCAGCGACGCTCGACGACGCCCTCGGGCTGCTCCGGCGCGGAGCGCGGCGGCGGGCGGCGCCCGCCGTGCCGGCCCGGGTCGATCTCGCGACCGAGCCCGCCGGGTCCCGGACGCCCCAGCGACCGGCTCCGCCCGCGGTGGCCGACGATGGGTCGGACCACCCGGACCTCGCCGAGGTGCGGGGCCAGCTCGAGGGCCGGCGCGCGCTCGAGGTCGCGCTCGCCGGCGGCCACGGGCTCCTCCTCGTCGGGCCGCCGGGATCGGGCAAGACGCTGCTCGCGAGGACGATCCCCGGCCTCCTCCCGCCCCTCGATGACGACGAGGCGCTCGAGGCGACGATCGTCCGTTCGGTCGCGACGGGCGGGGTCGACGCGCTCGTCAGGCGCCGGCCGTTCCGCGCGCCGCACCACACGAGCTCCTATGCGGCGGTCGTCGGCGGGGGGCCGGGCCTCTCGCCCGGGGAGGTCACCCTCGCGAACGGTGGCGTCCTCTTCCTCGACGAGCTTCCCGAGTTCGGCCGCGACGTCCTCGAGGCGCTCCGCGAACCGCTCGAGGAGGGCCGCGTGACGATCTCGCGCGTCGGGCGCGCCGACACCTTCCCGGCGCGGTTCCAGCTCGTCGCGGCGATGAACCCGTGCCCGTGCGGGGCCGCGGGGGAGGAGGAGCGGTGTCGATGCCGGCCCGGCGTCGCGGAACGGTACGCCGCGCGGATCTCCGGACCGCTCCGCGACCGGATCGACGTCTGGGTCCGGATGCCGCGCGTCCCCACGGCCTCGCTCCTCCGTGGCGAGCCCGAACCGAGCGTGACGGTCGCGGCGCGGATCGCGGCGGCCCGGGAGATCCAGATCGCTCGGGGCGGTCGCCTCAACGCGCGCGTCGACGGCCGCCACCTCCGGGCGGTCGCGCGGCTCGATCCCTCCTCGGAGCGTCGCCTCGTCGAGCTCGCGGACCGGATGGGCCTCTCCGCCCGCGGCACGACCCGGCTCCTCCGCGTCGCCCGGACGATCGCCGATCTCGCTCGCGAGCGGGCCGTGACGGCACCGCATCTCGAGGAGGCGGCGCGCTACCGGGTCCCGATCCTCGATCCGGGGGCGGCGGGCGCGTGAGCGTCGCCGCGCCCGAGGGAGATGCGCTCGGATGGGCGGTGCTCGGTTCCGTGGAGGAGCTCGGCCCGGCGACCGCGCTCGCGCTCGTCGAGGCGTGCGGAGGCGCGGCGGCGGTCGTCGCGCGCGCGGCCGAGGACGGGGGCGCGTCCCTCGTGCCGCTCCTCGAGGCGCGGCGCCGACGGGGAGCCGTCGAACCCGCGCTCCTCGCGTCGCGGATCGGGGCCGCGGGCCGGGATGCCCCGGCGCTCGCGGACCGGCTCGTCGCGCGCGGGATCGCCGTCGGCACCCTCGACGACCCCGGGTACCCACCACGGCTCCGCGCGACGGCCGACCCCCCGCCGGTCCTCTTCGTCCGGGGCGACCCGGCGGCGCTCGCCGCCCCGAGGGCGGTCGCCGTCGTCGGGACGCGGCGGCCGACCGACATGGGGCGCCGGGTCGCGGGGCGGCTCGCCGGGTCGCTCGCCCGGGCGGGGGCGGTCGTCGTGTCCGGGCTCGCGGTCGGCATCGACGGCGCGGCCCATGCAGCCGCGGTCGCGGAGTCGGCGCCGACGGTCGCGGTGATCGGCGGCGGGCACGACCGGCTCTTCCCGCGCGCCCACGCGCGGCTCGCGGACGCGATCGTCGCGGAGGGCGGCGCCGTCGTCGCCGAGGTCGGGCCCGCGGTGGAGCCCCGCCGCTACAGCTTCCCCCGGCGGAACCGCGTGATCAGCGGGCTCGCCGAGGCGGTCGTGGTCGTCGAGGCGGCCGCCAGGAGCGGCGCGCTCATCACCGCGGCGCAGGCGCTCGAGCAGGGGCGCGGCTGCTACGTCGTCCCGGGTCCGCTCGAGAGCGAGCGGTCCGCCGGTTGCCTCCGCCTCCTCCGCGAGTTCCCCGGGCTCGTCCGCGTCGTCGCGGGCTACGCCGAGCTGCTCGAGGACCTCGATCTCGGCCGGGAGGCGCCGGGACCGGGCGCCGTCGGCGGGGCGCCCGCGCCGCGAGCGGTACCGGCCGACGCGACCCCGCTCGGTGCCGTCGAGTCGGCTGTCGCGGCCGCGCTCGTCGACGGGGCGGCCACGCTCGACGAGCTCGCCGCACGGGTCGAGGGGAGCCCGGCGACCCTCCTCGGCGCCATCACGCTCCTCGAGATCAGGGGCCTCGTCGTCGGCGCCTACGGCCGCTACCGGCCGGCCGGGCGGCTCGCGAGCGGCGGGATCGTGCCGGCGGGTCGGGAGGGCGCTCCGGTGCGGTCGCGGATGCTATCCTCCCGCCGTCCCTGAGGAGGGTCCTGTTGCGAAAAGCCGTGGCGGCGTTTCTCGCCGTCCCCGTCCTCGTGCGCGCCTACGTCGCGTCGTCCCGGCGGCTCCGTCTGCCGTCGACGCACGCGCTCGTCATCGGCGCGCTCCCGCTCGTCATCCTCGGCGTCTCGCTCGTCCGTGGCGCGGTCGCACCGGTGCCGATGCTCGCCGCCGACGCTGCCGACGCCGCCGGGGCGGGGGAGCCGACTCCCGCGGCGGGCGTCGCCGGCGTCGTCGCCGCACCCGAGCTGCGTGAGCCGGCGCTCGGCGCTCCCGGAGCGGAGGCCGCTGCCGTGGCGGCGAGGGCGCTCGCGGCGGTCGGCGAGGGGCGGCCGCTCGTCGTCTCCTCGGCCGGTGCCCCGACCGTGCCGGTCCGCGCGCCGGCCGACCGCGCCCGGCGGTTCATCCCGATCGCGCCGACCGATCCGGCCGTCGTCCGGTTCCGGCCCGTCGCGGGTGCGACGGAGGTGGCGAGGAGCGCCGAGGTCTCCGTCCGCTTCACCGAGTCGATGGAGCGAGCCGCGACGACGAAGGCGTTCAGCGTCACGGTGAACGGGAAGCCGGTGACGGGGACGGTCCGCTGGGCGGAGGACTCGACCGTCCTCGTCCTGAAGCCGAAGGCCGCGTTCCCGGCCGGCGC
>JBJOLT010000053.1:0-16144 GCA_046045415.1 Chloroflexota bacterium
GTCGCCGCCGTAGACCGCGCCGCCGTCGCCGGCCGCCGTCGAGTTGGCGCTGAACTCCGAGCCGGCGATCGCCACGTCGCCGCCCGCCGAGATCGCGCCGCCGGCCAGGGCTGCCGCATTGTCGACGAAGGTGGCGTCGGTCACGGAGACCGCGCCAAGGGCGCTGATCGCGCCGCCGCTGCCGGTCGCCGCGTTGCCGGAGAACGTCCCGTTCGTCACCTCGACGGCCCCGCCGGCGAGGATCGCGCCGCCGGCCGAGGTGGCGGCGGTGTTCTCGACGAAGGACGAGTCGGCGACGAGGACCGGGCCGATCGTCACGACGATCGCGCCGCCGGCGCCGCTCGAGTTGGCCGTGAGCGTGCTCCCGCGAAGCGACGTCCCGGTCTGCGCGAAGATCGCGCCACCGTCGCTGCCGCTCGAGTTCTCCGTGAAGGTGGCGTCCGTCGCCGAGACGGAGAGCTCCGCCCAGATCGCACCGCCGGCCGAGTACGTGCCGCCGGTCGCCGAGTTCCCGGAGAAAGTCGCCGCGGAGACCTCGACGGTCGTCCCGCTCATGACGGCCCCGCCGTAGCCGGAGCCGTCGGTGCCGATCGACGCGTTCCCGGCGAACGTCGTCCCGACGACGACGATGGGGCCGGCGGCCCAGACGGCGCCGCCGTACTTCCCGGCGACGTTCCCGGCGAAGGTCCCACCGATGGTCGTGACGGCGACGGACGCCCGGACGGCGCCGCCGGAGCCGCTGGTGCCGCTCGCCGTGTTCGAGGTGAGATCTGCGCCGATGACGGTGACGGTCGCCCCGATGACCGCGCCGCCGTCCCCGTCCGTGGCGTGCCCGTTCGTCAGCGTGAGGCCGACGAACGTCACGTCGCGGCCGGTCGCGTCGACGAGGCGGACCGCGTCGGCGCCGTCGACGACCGTCCCGGTCGTCGACTCGCCCTCGAAGGTGATGGCCGTCGCCGTGGCGGTGCTCACGTCGATCCCGGTCGTCAGGTCGTAGACGTCGTCGCAGAGGTGGACCGTGTCGCCGGTGGAGGCGGCGTCGACCGCGGCCTGGATCGCCGCGTCATCGGATCCGTCGCCCGCGACCCCGACGACGAAGTCGGGGGACTCGCACGGGCCCGATCCCCCGCCCGGCCCGACGTACCAGATCGCGTTCGAGCCGCTCGAGCCCACCGCGAGGGTCCGCTCCCGGACGACGGGCATGGCGACGCCGAGGCCTGCGACGAGCGAGGCGACGACGAGGAGGACGAGCGGTCGCCGGAGCCGGGCCGCGGCTGCGCCGGGGTGGATGCCGAGCGGCAGTCGGGTGGGCGTGGACATGCAGCGAACCTCCCCTTCCGGTTCGGGGAAGCGTACCGGACCACGATGGGCCGCGGCAAACCGGGACCGACGCCCGGACCCCGCGACGACGTAACGGAGCCGAAAGGTCCGGTCCCGATAGTGGATCCCGCAGACGCCGGAGGCCACCCGCGGGGGTGCGGTTCCCGGCCTCCGACACGGGAGTACGAGAGATGGACGATCGGAACCACGTAGCGGAACTCGAGCGGACGGCCGGCACGGAGCCGGCGCCGGTCAACCGGACGAAGCGCGGCGGCCGGATCGCGTCGGCGCTCGGTGGCGTCGCGCTCGTCATGGGTGCGCTCGTCGTCGGCGGGATCGTCGGCGCGGGGCTCGTCACGGGCGCCGGCCGCGACCTCGCGGCGGGCGCGCTCGCGCCGATCGCGCTCGCGGTGAGCGGCGACGCGACGGCCGACACGACGGCGGGGACCGGGCCGTGGGGCGACGGACACCGTCACGGCGATCGCCGGATGGGCCACGGGCCGCGCGGCGGCTTCATCGGCGGGAACGGCCCGGCCGAGGAGCTCGCGGCGGCGGCGACCGCGCTCGGCGTCACGGGGGAGGAGCTCGTGACGGCCCTCCGCTCCGGGAAGTCGATCGCGCAGGTCGCGACCGACGAGGGCGTCGCGCTCCAGACCGTCGTCGACGCGATCGTCGCCGTCGAGAAGAGCGAGATCGCGGCGGCACTCGCGGCCGGCAGGATCACGCAGGCACAGGCCGACGAGATGACGGCGAACGTCACGGCGCACGTGACGGAGATGGTGAACCGGGTCCCCGGCGACGGTCCGGGCGGGCGCCACGGCGGCCCGGGTGGGCGCCACGGCGGCCCGGGCGACTGCCCGAACCCCGACGCGACGGACTCCACGAGCGGGACGGGCGGGACCTCCTCCTAGGCACTCCCCGCGAGTTCGCAGCCCGGACGCCCGGCCGTCAGGCCGGGCGTCCGGATTCCCGAGGGGAGTCGGGAGCCGTGGGCGCGGGGCGCGACGGCCCGTCATCTGGTACACCGTGGCCATGGACGAACGAGGCGGCCCCACCGACCGCATCACGCTCGCTGCGCCCGGCGTCGCGGTGGAGCTCGACCCGGCGAGCGGCGGACGCATCGCGAGGCTCCGGCTCGACGGCCTCGAGCTGATCAAGCCGGACGGGTACGGCCCGATCGAGTGGGGTGCCTACCCGATGGTCCCGTGGGCGGGCCGGCTCCGCGACGGGATCCTCCGGTTCCGCGGCGAGACGCACCGCCTCCCGCTCTCGCTCCCGCCGCACGCGATCCACGGGACGACGTGGACGCTCCCCTGGTCGGTCGTCGAGGCGACCCCGGACGAGGCGACGATGGCGATCGAGCTGGAGCCACCGTGGCCGTTCGGCGGCCGGGCCCTCCACCGGGTCGCGGTCGAGGCCCGCGGCCTCCGCTCGACGATCGAGATCCACGCCGGGGAGCGGCCGATGCCGGCGATCGTCGGCTGGCACCCGTGGTTCCCCCGCCGGCTCGCCGCGGGCGGCCCGGCCGAGCTCGTCCTTCGTGCGGGCGGGATGCTCCGGCGCGGCCCGGACGGGATCCCCACCGGCGAGGTGGTCCCGCCGTCGGCCGGGCCGTGGGACGACGCGTTCGTCGACGTGACGCAGCCGGTGCTCGTCCGCTGGCCGGGGGCCGTGGAGCTCGCGATCTCCGCGCCGGAGTCCGCCTGGTGGGTCTGCTACACCGAGCGCGACGACGCGATCTGCGTCGAGCCGCAGACGGGACCGCCGAACGGTCTCTCGACGGGGGAGCACGCCGTCGTCGAGCCGGGGCGGCCGCTCGTCGCGACGATGACGATCGCCTGGCGGCGCCGCTTCTGACGGCGGCGCGCGCGGTGGGTCAGCGGGCGGCGATCGAGCGGACCGCCGACGCGGTGACGCCGACGACGTTCCGCGCGACGACCCGGACCTCGTAGGTCGTGCCGGTCGCGAGGCCGGCGATCGTGTAGCCGGCCTGGTCGGGGCGCCGGATCTGGACGGAGGTCCACGCCTTCGTCCCCTTCGGCCGATGCTGGACGACCCAGCCGGTGATCGGGCTGCCGCCGTCACCCGTCGACTTCCAGTAGACGCGGACGAGGCCGCCGACCGGCGCGGTCACCTTCGTGATCGACGGCACCTTCGGCTTCGCGGCGCGGACGACCGCGAGGTCGTACGTGGTCGTCGACCCGCCGTCCGTCACGACGATCGGCAGCGGGTTCGCACCGAGCTTCAGGGTCAGCTTCGGCCCGAGCGTGCCCGAGGCGACGACGCGGCCGGCGACGGTGATCCGGCTCCACGGGTGGGCGGCGAACGGGCGGATCCGGATCGTCGTCGTCGCGACCGGGACGACGACGGTGTAGGCGGTCGTCTCCGGGGCGAACGCCGGGGCGAGCTTGCCCGCGGTCATGACGATCCGCTTCAGCGTGCTGTCGGGCGGGAGCATGCTCTGGTCGCCGGGGGCGACGACCCTGACGTGCTCGAGCGGCCCGGGGCCGAGGAGCGGTGCGCTCGGCGGCGTCCCGCCGGTCCGGACCCCGACGATCGCGAGCCGCGCGTCGATCGTCGTCGAGGCGAGGATCGGGACGGTCGAGAGCGTCGCGTTCACGATCGCGATCTCCGAGCGCCCGTCGCCGTCGACGTCGCCCGCCCACATCTGGCCCTCGCCGAGCGCCGGCTCGCTCCCCGCCCAGCGCTGGACGAGCGGGCCGACGGAGAAGGTGTAGCCGATCGGGTACGAGGTCGCGGCGGCGTTCTGGATCGCGAGCGGGAGGTTCGTCCCGCCGACCGCGGCCGCGGCCGTGCCACCGGCGCCGACGACCGGCTCGTCGCGCCCGGTCCCGCTCGCGTCGGCGAGCGCGAAGAAGCGCCACTCGGCGGGGTTCGCCGGGAGCGTGAGTGCGCCGTAGAGCTCCGCGGGGTCGAGGGCCGTCGCACCCGAGCGGTTCGCCCGGGCGACGAGGAAGGCGGGGGCGTCGCCCGTCGCGAAGACGAGATCGACGCGGCCGTCGCCGTCGACGTCGCCGAGCCGCTCGAAGCGCGTCGAGACCGGGTAGGGTCCCAGCTCCGCCCAGCGGACGAAGCCGGAGGGGTCGGCGCCGGAGTCGGTCGTCGCGAGCACCCAGAGCCTGAGCGTCCAGGCGACCGGGACCCCGTCGGCGCCGCGGGACGCGTTCCGCTCGATGACGAGCGCGTCGGGACGCATGTCGCCGGTGATGTCGGCGATCGCGAGGGCGATCGGGCTCGCCGGGTCGAGGCCCGGGATCGGACCGCTCCACCAGCTCGTCGTCCGGACGGCCCCCGGCGCGTCGAGGCTCCGCGCGACGAGGTACCCGGTCGCCCCCTGGTCGATCGAGAGGCTGACGAGCGACGCGCGGTCGTAGCGGTCCAGCTTCCCGACGGCGCGGGCGACGGTCGTCGCCGGGTCGGGCGTGAGGACCGGCGCGACGCCGGCGCCGAGGGCACCGATGAAGGCGGGATCCGCGGTCGCCGGGTCGAGCGCGACGAGGCCGGAGCCGGACGGATCGACGCGGAGGACCGGCACGTCCCCGAGGCCGTCGCCGGTCAGGTCGGAGCGGCCGGAATCGCGGATCTCGAGCGCGCTCGAGAGGAAGCGGCGAAGGAGCATCCCCCCGCTCTCGCCTAGTTGTGTAGCGCATACATAGGCTTGGTTGAAGTCGATGCCGCCGGTGAACCACGATTCCCACTCGGCCTGGGTCGCCATCGAGGGGCACGTCGCGGCGAGCCGGCCGGCGTAGCCCGGCGCGAAGAAGCTCTGGACGCCCGCCCGCGGCCGGCGGAGCGAGATCGACCACGTGGCGTCGAGCGCGGCCTGGTTCCGCGGCGCCGTCGTCGGGTCCACCGGGGTCGTCCCGCAGTCGTAGCACTGGTCGATCCCCGGGTTGTCGGTCAGGTCCCAGCAGAGGCCGGACCCCGAGGGCGAGGCGGCGGTCGTCTGCCACTGGTAGCGGCCGTCCGGGAGGAAGACCTTGGCGATCGGGCGGGCCCGCCCGCTCCACGTCGAGAGGTTCGTCCAGTCGCGCCCGCGGGTGGACCAGTACCAGGCGTTCTGCTTCGCCGCGATCGCCCCGATCGAGAGGAGCTGGAACGGCCAGGTCCGGGCGAACTCGCCGGTGACGACCTTCCGCATGTACGCGCGGAAGTCGAGCGTCTCGACGGTGTCGGTCCGGGTGCGGTAGACGCGGATCGTCGACGGCGGGATCGTCTCGCTCGTCCACGCGGTGCACGAGGCGGGTCCGGTCGTCGCCGCGAGGACGACGCCGCCGCCCGCGACGCTGCCGCCGGGCGTCGCCGTCCGCTCCGACGGCGTGGCGGCGGCGAGCGGGGAGGCCGGAGCGGTGGGGAGGACGACCGCCGCCGCGAGGAGGATCGCAGCAAGGCGGCGCCGGCGAGGCGAGGTCCCTCGAACGGTCACGGGCGGGAGTATACCGGCGGTCGTCCGATCGGCCGTCGGACGGGGCCGGTCGGTCACGGCGCCGGGGTGACCGTCGGTCGGGGCGTCGCGGTCGCGGCCGGCCTCGCCGGCCCCTTCCGCTTCCCCTTGGGCGTCGGGGTCGGGCTCGCCTTGGGCTTCACCCCGCCACCCCGCGCGGGACTCGGTCGGGGCCCGAGGCCGCTGCCGCTCCCGGCGTTCTCGCGGGCGGCGTCGTCGCGCGCGACCCGCTCGGCGATCGCGGAGCGGATCCTGGAGACGTCGTCGAGGAGTCGTGCGCGGGCCGGGTCGGCGCGGAGGCCGCGCCCGATCCGCTCGAGGAGGCCGCCGCCGGCGGAGAGGCGGCGCTCCACCGCGGCGAGCTCGATCCCGGGGATCGCGACGGCGGCGAGATCCACGGCGCCCGCGCCGGCGCCGGGGAAGAGCTCCCCGAGGCGGCTCCGGTACGCGCCGAGCGCGGCCGTCGCGGCGGCGTCGTCGCCGCGCTCGCTCGCCTCGGTCGCCTCGGCGAGCCGCCGGTCGAGGAGCGCGAGGCGGGCGGCGACCCCCTCCGGCGTGTCGTCCGGCGGGAGCGCGAGCGACTCGACGGCGAGCCGCGCGTCGTAGAAGGCCTCGCCCGGACCGCTCTCCGCCCCCGCGACCGAGCCGACCGTCGCGACCGTGAGGCCGAGCGCGAGGATCGCGGCGCGTCGCCCCGCGTGGATCCGGCCGCCCGAGGCATCGGGTCGGCGCCCGAGGTGGATCCGGCCGTCGGCCGGCGCCGCGGCCGCCTCGGTCGCGGCGACCCTGCCCGCGATGAGGATCCGCTCGCGGACCCGCGCGATCCGCTCGGCGTCGACCGGGTGGGCGGCGGCGACGAGGCCGGCGAGCCACGCCTCGTCGATCGTGTCGGCGGCCGGGTCGGCGCGGCGGCCCGTCATGCGGTCGAGCAGGTCGCGCGGCGTGGGCCGGCGGGTCATCGCGCGGCCTCCCCGGGGAGCTCGTCGAGGAAGGAGGTGAGCGACGGGTCCGCGTCCGGGCGCCGGTCGGCGTCGTCGAGCCGCCGCCGGAGCGAGGCGATCGCGCGGAACTGGAGGGCGCGGATCGTCCCCTCGCGCTTCCCCATCAGCCCGGCGATCTCGGCGCCGGAGAGCCCGCCGTAGAAGCGGAGGAGGACGACCTCCCGCTGCTCCGGGGTGAGGGTCCGGAGCGCGTCGTCGAGGGCGGCGACGTCGGCGCCGCGCTCCGCGAGGAGGTCCGGACCCGGAGCGCCGTCGCGGACCTCGAGCGCGGCGTCGAGCGAGGCGGAGGGCATCGTCGCGCGCGCACGGTCGACGATGCCGTTCCGGGCGATCCGGAAGAGCCACGCGCCGAACGGTGCGCCGCGCTCCTCGTACCGCGGCAGCGCCTCGATCACCTTGACGAAGACCTCCTGGAGCAGATCCTCCGCCGCGTCGGGCGAGCCGAGGCGGCCGAGTCCGTATCGGTAGAGACGCTCGGCGTACCGGTCGTAGAGCGCCGCGAGGGCATCGCTCTCCCCGGCCTTCGCCCGACGGACGAGGTCGCGGAGCTCGCTGTCCCCACGCTCGGAGAACGACGTCACGGGCGCCACGTTACGGCAGGGGCGGCGATCCGTCGCCCACCCGGTGGTCCCGGTCAACGGGCGACCCGCGTACGGCCGCCCGGTGCCCGCACGACCCGGTGCGCGGGCGCCCCGCCGACGCCCGGCCGACCCGGCCTCGGTGCGTCGCGGCCGTCGCGGCCGTAACGCGCCGATGCGCCGCCCGTTCTATCCTGCGACCGGCCCCACCTGACGGGGCCACCCTGGCTCGACACCCTGCAACCCGGAGGTTCCCATGCGGCGTCTCATCGCCCTCGCAATGACCGCGACCCTGCTCCTCGCGACCGCCGGTGTCGCGACCGCGCACGACGCCTCGAACGGAAAGGCGCTGGCGAAGGGCCAGATCATGCGCGTGAACGTCACCCGGACCGTCGTCCAGGGCGGGCGCGTCGGGATCACCGCGACGATCTGGCGCTGCGACCGCGCGACGCTCAAGGACGTGACGTTCACCGCGACGACGGACCTGACGGGCGGCACGGTCACCCTCAAGCGGGTCGGGATCATCCAGAACCCGAACTCCCGCGCGAAGGCGTGCGTCTGGAAGGCCGCCTTCCGGATCTCGCCGACCGCGACGCTCGGCGACCACGCGATCAGCATCAGCGCCGTCCACCCGGTCCGCGACCGGTCGACCGGCGTCGTCTCGACGGTCTCGGCGACGAAGTCGATGACGATCCGGGTGAAGGCGCCGGACGCCTCGAGCGGGACCGACCGGACCTCCGGGAGCTGACGCTCCCCCGCCATCCGAACTCGCGATGAGAGCGCCCCGGCCGGACGGCCGGGGCGCTCTCGCATTCCCGGCCGGACGCGGCGTCGGCCCGCCGGGGGCCGCCCCGCTCAGCGGTAGGAGGCGAGCGCCTCGACGAGGAGGTCCCAGAACCGCGGTGCGTCGATCGCGGTCGCGACCGTCGCGTTCGGCGGCTCGCCGAGGACCCCATGGAGATCGACGACGGTCCGGCCGGCGGAGAACTCGGCATGCGTCTCGACGTCGACCCGGACCGCGCGCGTCTCGAAGAGCGACGGGTCGATGACGTACGCCACCGCGCACGGATCGTGGAGCGGCGGCCCGTCGAACCCGTTCCGCCGCCGGTACGTCTCCGCGAAGAAGCCGAGCATCTCGACGACGAAGCGGGCGAGCGGCGTCCCGAGCGCCTCGATCCGGGCGATCACGTCCGGGGTCGCCTTCGCCTGGTGGGTCAGCTCGAGCGGATGGAACACGATCGGGACGCCGCTCTCGAACACGACGCGCGCGGCCTCCGGGTCCACGAGGATGTTGAACTCGGCGCCCGGCGTCTGATTGCCGAGGCCCCACGCGCCGCCCATGAGCGAGATCCCGGCGAGCGCCCCGGCGAGCCGCGGTTCGCGCCGGAGCGCGGTCGCGACGTTCGTCAGCGGCCCGACCGGGATGAGCGTCACCTCGCCCGGGTGCGCGAGGGCGAGCTCGACGATCAGATCGACCGCGTGGCGGGGGTCGAGCGGGACCTCGGGCTCGCCGGCGAAGACCGGCCCGTCGAGCCCGGTCTCGCCGTGGATGTTCCCCGCGGTCCGGAGCGGCCGGACGAGCGGGCGGTCGCAGCCGGCGGCGACCGGGACGTCGCGGATCCCCGCGACGCTGCAGACGCGGCGCGCGTTCAGCGCCGTCTTCTCGAGCGTCTGGTTCCCGGCGACCGCCGTGATCGCGAGCAGCTCGAGCGCGGGGGAGGCGGCGGCGAGGAGGATCGCGACGGCGTCGTCGTGTCCCGGGTCGACGTCGAGGATCGCCTTCCGGCGCGCGGACGAGGCCGGGAGGGGTCGGTCTGCCATGGCGCGGAACGATAGCGCCTCGAGGGCGTAGCATTCCGCTCCCGATGATCCGCATCCTCCGCACCTTCCTCCGCCCCTACGGCCGGGCGCTGCTCCTCGCGATCGCGCTCCTGCTCGTCCAGGCGCTCGGGAACCTCTACCTCCCCGAGCTGAACGCGGTCCTCATCGACGAGGGGGTCGCGCGCGGCGACATCGACCGCGTCCTCGAGGTGGGGCTCGCGATGCTCGCGGCGACGCTCGCCGTCGGCCTCGCATCGATCGCCGGCGCCTACTGGGCGGCCCGGATCGCGATGGGCTTCGGGCGCGACCTCCGTGGGGCGATCTTCGCCTCGGTCCAGACCTTCTCGCAGCGCGAGGTCGCCCGCTTCGGCGCCCCGTCGCTCATCACCCGGAACACGAACGACGTCCAGCAGGTCCAGATGGTCGTGCTCATGGGCCTGACCGTCCTCGTCTCGGCGCCGCTCACCGCGATCGGCGGCGTGATCATGGCGCTCCGCCAGGACGTCCCGCTCTCCGGGCTCCTCGTCGTGATCGTCCCGCTCATGGGCGCGGTCGTCGGCCTGTCGCTCAGCCGCGCGCTCCCGCTCTTCCGCCGGATGCAGGAGCGGATCGACCGGCTGAACCTCGTCGGACGGGAGATGCTCGCGGGGATCCGGGTGATCCGCGCGTTCGTCCGGACGGGGCGCGAGGAGGAGCGGTTCGCGCGCGCGAACGGGGACCTCACCTCGACGGCGCTCGCGGTGAACCGGCTCTTCGCGGTCGTCATGCCGGCGGTGCTCGGCCTCATGAACGTCTCGGCGGTCGCGGTCCTCTGGTTCGGCGCGCTCCGGGTCGAGTCGGGCGACATGGCGATCGGCGAGCTGACCGCGTTCCTCGCCTACATCCTCCAGATCCTCATGTCGGTCCTCATGGCCGTGATCATGTTCGTCATGGTCCCGCGGGCGGCGGCCTCCGCCGAGCGGATCGTCGAGGTCCTCGACACTCAGCCGAGCGTCCGCGACCCGGAGCGCCCGGCGACCTCCCCGGCGGGTCGCCGCGGGACGATCGAGTTCCGCGACGTCACCTTCGGCTACCCGGGCGCGGAGGAGCCGGTCATCCGCGGCGTCTCCTTCACCGCCGGGCCGGGCGAGGTCACCGCGATCGTCGGGTCGACCGGCTCCGGGAAGTCGACGCTCGTCAATCTGGCGGTCCGCTTCTACGACGTGACCGGCGGCGCGATCCTCGTCGACGGGGTCGACATCCGCGAGCTGCGCCGCGAGGACCTCTGGTCGAGGATCGGGCTCGTCCCGCAGAAGGCGTTCCTCTTCTCCGGGACGGTCGCGAGCAACCTCCGCTACGGCGACGCGGCGGCCGACGACGCCGCCCTCTGGCGCGCGCTCGAGATCGCCCAGGCGCGCGAGTTCGTCGAGGCGATGGCCGGCGGCCTCGCCGCCGAGATCGACCAGGGCGGGACGAACCTCTCCGGCGGCCAGCGCCAGCGGCTCGCGATCGCGCGGGCCGTCGTCCGGCGGCCGGAGATCCACGTCTTCGACGACAGCTTCTCCGCCCTCGACTACGCGACCGACGCGCGCCTCCGCGCCGCGCTCGCGGCCGAGACGAGGGACGCGACCGTCCTCATCGTCGCCCAGCGGGTCGGGACGATCCGCTCCGCCGACCGGATCGTCGTCCTCGAGGACGGCGCGGTCGTGGGGATCGGGCGGCATCGCGAGCTCCTCGACTCCTGTCCGACCTACCGCGAGATCGTCCTCTCCCAGCTGACCGAGGAGGAGGCGGCATGATGGCCGGGAGGCCCGGGCGGGGGCGGCCCGGCGGGGGCCCGGGGGGAGGTCCCGGCGGCGGACCGCACGGGATGGCGATGGCCCCGGCCGAGCGCTCGAAGGACTTCTCGGGCTCGCTCCGCCGGCTTCTCGGGCTCCTCCGGCCGGAGTCGGCGCTCCTCCTCTTCGTCGTCATCCTCGGCGTCGTCTCGGTCGCCTTCTCCGTCGTGGGGCCGCGCCTCCTCGGGGAGGCGACGAACGTGATCTTCGCCGGTGTCGCAGGCGAGCGGATCCCGGCGGGGATGAGCCAGGAGGAGGCCCTCGACGGCCTCCGCGCCGCGGGCCAGGACGGCCTCGCGGACCTCCTCTCGACGATGCGCCTCACCGACGGGATCGACTTCGGCCTCCTCGGCTCGCTCCTCCTCGTCCTCCTCGCGGTGAACGTCCTGAGCGCGATCTTCAGCTGGGGCCAGTCGTGGGTGATGGCGGGGGTGAGCCAGCGGACGGTCTACCGGCTCCGCCAGGCGGCCGTCGAGAAGCTCGGCCGGCTCCCCCTCCGCTACTTCGACTCGACGCAGCGGGGCGAGGTCCTCAGCCGGCTGACGAACGACATCGACAACGTCGCCCAGTCGCTCCAGCAGGGACTGACGCAGCTGATCACCGCGCTCCTCACGATCGTCGGCGTCCTCGTGATGATGCTCCTCATCAGCCCCCTGCTCGCGGTGATCGCCCTCCTCACCGTCCCGCTCTCGGTCGTCGTCACGATCCTCATCGCGAAGCGGTCGCAGGCGGAGTTCACCGCGCAGTGGGAGGCGACCGGGCTCCTGAACGCCCACATCGAGGAGATGCACTCCGGCCACGCGATCGTGAAGGCGTTCGGCCGCCAGGACGAGGCGATCGCGATCTTCGAGGAGCGGAACGACGCGCTCTACGAGCCGAGCCGGCGCGCCCAGTTCATCTCCGGGATCATCCAGCCGGCGCTCAACTTCGTCGCGAACCTCAACTACGTCGCGATCTGCGTCGTCGGCGGCGTCCGGGTCGCGTCGGGCGCGATGACGCTCGGTGACGTCCAGGCGTTCATCCAGTACTCGCGCCAGTTCACGATGCCGATCGTCCAGACCGCCTCGATCGCGAACGTGATCCAGTCGGCGGTCGCCTCGGCGGAGCGCGTCTTCGAGCTCCTCGACGAGGCGGAGGAGGCGCCGGACCCGGCCGTCCCCGTCCGGCCCGCCGCGCCCCCGCTCGGCCGCGTCGTCCTCGAGGGGGTCTCCTTCCGGTACCTCCCGGACGTCCCGCTGATCGACGGCCTCAGCCTCGTCGTCGAGCCCGGCTCCACCGTCGCGATCGTCGGCCCCACCGGCGCCGGGAAGACGACGCTCGTCAACCTCCTGATGCGCTTCTACGAGATCGACGCCGGGCGGATCACGATCGACGGGGTCGACACGCGCGAGATGACCCGCGACGACCTCCGGCGGACGTTCGGGATGGTCCTCCAGGAGGCGTGGCTCTTCCGCGGGACGATCCACGAGAACATCGCCTACGGCGCGGAGGCACCCGGCGAGGAGTCGCTCCGCGAGGCGGCGGCCGCCGCCCACGTCGACCACTTCGTGCGGACGCTCCCGGACGGGTACGAGACGCTCCTCGACGACGAGGCGGCGAGCGTCTCCGCCGGGGAAAAGCAACTCCTCACGATCGCGCGCGCGTTCCTCGCGGATCCGCCGATCCTCATCCTCGACGAGGCGACGAGCTCGGTGGACACCCGGACCGAGATCCTCATCCAGCGGGCGATGAAGCGGCTGATGCACGGCCGGACGAGCTTCGTCATCGCGCACCGGCTCTCGACGATCCGGGACGCCGACACGATCCTCGTCATGGACCGCGGCGCGATCGTCGAGCAGGGGCGCCACGAGGAGCTCCTCGCCCGCGGCGGCTTCTACGCGACGCTCTACGAGAGCCAGTTCTCGGAGCCGCTCCCCGAAGCGGTCTGACCGGCTCACCCGACCCGGCGCCGAGCGGGCGACCGGCGGGCGACGGGCGGCGACCCCCCGCGGCCGACCCGACCGGACGTCAGCGGAGCGCCCACGTCGGTGCTGTCGGTCACCGGAGGTTCCCCTCGGAGGATGACTGACATCGGGTCGGTCGCCTAGCATCGTCACATGCATACCTCAGCTCGGGCCGCCCTCCGACTCCTCATCGCCGGGGCGGTCCTCACCACCACCTCCGCGGCGGCTCCGGCCGCCCCCGCCACCCGCGCCGCCGCGATCGCCGCAGAGCGAGCCGCGGTCGTCGCCCACTGGACGCCGGAGCGCCGCGCCGCGGCGATCCCGCGCGATCTCGTCGTCGACCACCGCGGGCTGGGCTACCTCCGGCTCCCCGGCGGCGCGCTCCGGCCGCACGGCCACGCGACGCCGGCGGTCGCGCCGGTCCGCCCGTCCGCCGGCGTGACGGCCGCGGGCGCGACGCCGCTCGACACCGTCGGCCCGACCTACTCGGCGATGGATCCGGCGAGCGGGGCGACGATCACCGAGTCCCACACGTTCAGGGCGACGGTCACCGACGTCGACGGCGTCAAGTCGGTCGCGTTCGTCATCTTCTACCCGGACGGCCGGAGCCAGTCCTTCTCGCCGGCCCGCGGGAGCGGGAACGTCTGGTCGGTCAACATCCAGGGCTTCACCGCCGGCTCGTGGGCGTGGGAGGTCCGCGCGAAGGACGGGGCCCGGGGCGGGGGCAACACCTCGGTCTCCACGCGCATCTCGTTCACCGTCGGCTCCGGTGGGGGCGGTGGCGGTGGTGGTGGCGGCGGCGGTGGTGGCAGCACCGTCACGAACGCCGTCTGGTCGTCCGGCGGCGCGGTCCAGACCGCGGCCGGGCGGATCTACTTCGAGATGCCCGCGAACTCGCGCCTCACGAAGTGGAACGGCTACATCTGCTCCGGGACCGTCGCGACGGACACCCGCACCGACGCCTCCGTGATCATCACGGCCGCGCACTGCGTCTACGACGACGCGTACAAGGCCTTCGCGAGGAACGTCATGTTCATCCCGAACCAGGCCGGGACGACCGGTGCCGGGACGGACCGCGACTGCTCGAACGACCCGATCGGGTGCTGGGTCGCGTCGTACGGCGTCGTCGACTCCGACTGGGCGACCCGGAGCTGGCCGAACAACATCCCGTGGGACTACGCGTACTACGTCGTCCCGACGACGGGCGCGCGCCAGGCCGGCCTGAACTCGGCGAGCGACTCGCTCGAGGTCGCCGCGGGATCGCTCTCGATCTCGTTCTCCGCTCCGACCGTCGGGTCGACCGCGACCGCGCTCGGCTACAGCGGGAGCGAGGACCCGAAGTTCATGTACTGCCAGGAGGGGCTCGGGACGAGCGGCTCCGCGAACTGGTGGCTCGGCTCCTGCGGCCTCTCCGGCGGCTCGTCCGGCGGCCCGTGGACCGCGAACGGCGGGAGCGGCCCGATCATCTCGGTCAACTCGTGGGGCTACACGGGCTCCCCGGGGATGGCCGGCCCGAAGCTGAACGGCACCTCCGCCAGCTGTCTCTTCACGTCTGCGCAGGACTCGTCGGCCACCCCGACGAACCGGGGGGTCATCCCCTCGGGCTGCTGACGGCCCGTCGAGGGTCGATCCCCCACGCCGCTCCGGACCGGGCCCTTCCGCTTCGCGGGGGGCCCGGTCCCGTTCCACCGGATGCGACGAGCCGCCGCGCCCCCTACCCGCGGGCGAGCCGGAGGACGACCGCGTCGAGCGGCTCGAGGGAGAGCGCCTCGTCCGCGGCGATCGGACGCCCGGTAAGGAGATCGAGCCCCGCGCCCGGAGCGACGACGACCCGACGGTCGGGCGCGTGGTTCACGTAGACGAGGAACGACGCGTCCTCCCCGACGCGCCGCGCGACGCGGACCCCCGGCGGGACGGGGGCGACCGGCGCCACCCCGGCTCGCGCCCCGAGCGCGGCGATCAGCCGCTCGCGTCCGGCCGGGTCGGGCGCCGTCCCGACGTACCAGACCTCGCCCGCACCGACGGCACGGCGCGTCACCGCCGGCCACCCGTCGAGCTCGCCGCCGACGTGCCGGGCGACCGCGGTCGCGCCGGCGAGCTCGAGCGCCTCGCGCTGGATCGTCGCGGCCACCGGCCCCGCGCCCGGGACCGCTGCTGCGTCGAACGCGAGCGACGCGCCGCCGGGCCCGTCGATGGGCCCCGGGCCGAGGATCGGCCACGTCTCCTCCCAGCGGATCCCGGCGAGCTCGCGGAGGAGGGCGGGGTGATGGCCCCCCGGGACGTGGTACGCGCGATCGACGAGCCCGGAGGCGGTCCCGAGGAGGAGGATCCCGCCGGCCTCCACGTAGCGGGCGAGCGCGTCCGCGGCCGCCGGGTCGAGCATGAAGAGGTTCGGCGCGACGACGAGCCGGTAGCGGTCGAGCGGCTCGTCCGGACCGCGGACGTCGACCGCGACCCCGGCCCGGTGGAGCGGCCCGTACCAGCCGATCGCCTCGTCGCGGTAGCGGAGGCCGCTCGTCGGATGGCCGCCCTGCTCGAGGGCCCACCACGCCTCCCAGTCGAGGATGAGGGCCGTCTCCGCCTCGACCCGTGACCCGGCGACCTCGGCGAGGCGGGCGAGGTCCCGGCCGAGCTCGACGGTCCGCCGCCAGCCGCGCGTCCCGGTCCCCCCGACCGGGAGGAGGGTCGAGTGGAACATCTCCGCCCCGCCGCGGGCGCCGCGCCACTGGAAGAAGAGGATCCCGTCGGCGCCGCGGCCGACGGCACCGAGACTCAGCGCCCGCATCAGCCCGGGCCGCTTCGGGACGTTGAGCGGCCGCCAGTTCACCGCGCTCGGCGCCTGCTCGAGGAGGAGCCACGGCCGGCCGTCCCCGAGCGAGCGCATCAGGTCCTGCGTGAGCGCCGACTCCACCTCGCTCGCCTCCTCGGTCGCGGGGTCCGGGTAGAGGTCGACCGAGACGAGCCCCAGCCGGCGGCCCCATCGGCGGTGATCGAGCCGGTCGTTGAGGAGCATGAAGTTCGTCGTGACGGGGAGCGCCGGGGTGAGCCGCGCGAGGATCGCCCGCTCCGCCTCGAAGCAGGCGAGGAGCGCGTCCGAGGAGAAGCGGCGCCAGTCGACGATCTGCGCCGGGTTCGACGGCCCGGGCGCGGTCCGCGGCGGCATCACCTCGTCCCACGCGCCGAAGCGGCCGCTCCAGAC
>JBJOLT010000061.1:0-7396 GCA_046045415.1 Chloroflexota bacterium
ACGAGGAGCGCACCGACGAGCTGCGTCGGCTCGAGGCGCTCCCCGAGGAGGAGTGCGGCGAGGAGCGCGGCGGTGAGCGGGTTGAGGAGGAGGAGGCTCGAGGTCCGGCGGGCAGGGACCCGCCGAACGCTCCCCTGGACCATGAGGTTCGCGAGGAGGCTCGGCCCGATCGCGAGCCACGCGAGGCCCGCGAGCGCGAGCGGGGCCGGGGCGACGGGGACGGTCGCGGCGGGGTCGCCGAGGACGGAGGCCGGGAGGAGGGCGAGCGCCGTGACGAGGAAGACGGCGAGGGTGACGCGCTCGCCCGAGAGGCCCGCGCCGGGGCTCGCCTCGCCGGGAGCGCCGATCACCGCCGGCCGCCAGCGGCGCGAGAGGAGGAGGAAGAAGGCGTACGAGACGGCCCCGCCGAGGCCGGCGACGATCCCCGGGATCGCCGGGCCCGCGAGGTCGAGCTCCGCGAGGAGCGCCGTCCCGACGAGCGCGGCCGCGAGGCCGGCGAGCGCGCCGCTCCCGAGCCGCTCGCCGAGGACGAGGGGCGCCATGACGGCGGCGAGGACGGCGTAGAGCCCGGCCACGAAGGCGGCGATCGTCGCTCCCGAGCCGGCGACCGCGAGGTTCATCCCGAGGACGAAGCCCGGGCCGCCGAGGAGCCCGAGGACGACGAGCCGGGCGAGCGTCCGTCGATCGGGGATGAGGGCCGGCCGCGGACCTGGGCCGCCGGCAGGCGGCCGGCGGTCGCGGGAGCGGGCCCGAACGACGGCGACGAGCGCGAGGAGGAGCGCCGCGCCCGCGCCGCGCCACCCGCCGATCGCCGCCGGGGAGAACGAGACGAGCGCGACCGACGTGGCGATGTACGACGTGCCGAAGAGGAGCGCGGCGCCAGCAGCGAGCGCGGCGCCGAGCCGCTCGTCGGCCCCGGCGCCGTTCGGGAGCGAGGCGAGCTCCTGCGCGCGAGCGGGCGCGGGCGAGCGGGCGGGCGCGAGGGCGGCCGGGGCGGCGGCGGGTCCGGTCGCGGGTTCGGCGGGTTCGGCGGCGGGCACGGTCTCGGACACGCGCGCATTGTGCGCGACCGCCGCTCGCTAGACTCCCCCGCATGGCGATCGAGCTCGACCTCTACCGCCGCGTGATGGGCCACTTCGCGACCGGCGTGACGATCCTGACGACGCTCGACGGCGACCGTCCGGCCGGCGTGACGGTGAACGCGATCACGTCGGTCTCGCTCGAGCCGCCGCTCCTCGTCGTCGCGCTCGACCGGCGGCGGGCGATCCTCCCGCCGCTCCGCGCGACCGGCGCCTTCGCCGTCAACATCCTCGGCGAGGGTCAGCAGCCGCTCTCGGACTGCTTCGCCGGCGCGCCGGTCGTCCCGGGCCGCGAGACCTTCTGCGGCGCCGCGTGGCGACCCGGCGATCGCGGCCTGCCGCTCATCGACGGTGCGATCGCCACGATGACGTGCGCGGTCGAGCGGATCGACCCGGTCGGGGACCACGAGCTCGTCGTCGCACGGGTCGAGACCGGCTCGAACGAGGCGTCCCACCCGCTCCCGCTCCTCTACTACCGCCGGCGCTATCTCCGGATCGAGCGCGCCGCCGTCGTGGAGCTCGAGGGGAAGCCGGACGGCTGAGCGGCCGGTCCCGCCGCTCCGCCGCGGCATACTGTGCCCGTGAGCGAGCATCCGACCCCGGCCGTCCGCGTCGACCTCCCGGCCCGGGACCCCGCGTCGGGCGAGCCGCTCGACGGCGTCGCCCTCGTCGTCTTCGACCGTGAGCGGTCGCTCAACGCGCTCGACGCCGCACTCCTCGATGAGCTCGTCGCCTCCCTCCGCCGCCTCGATGCGGACCCCGACTGCCGCGCGATCGTCCTCACCGGCGCGGGGACGCGCGCCTTCGCGGCGGGCGCCGACATCCGGGAGATGGCCGGTGAGACGCCTGCCGCGCTCCGCCGCCACGACCGGTTCGCCCGCTGGGACGAGGTCGCCGCGACGAGGACGCCGCTCATCGCCGCCGTCCGGGGCTATGCGCTCGGCGGCGGGATGGAGCTCGCCCTCGCGTGCGACCTGATCGTCGCCGGCGATGACGCCGTCTTCGGCCAGCCGGAGATCGCGCTCGGGATCATCCCGGGCGCGGGCGGGACGCAGCGCCTCACCCGGGCGGTCGGGAAGGCGCGGGCCGCGGATCTGATCCTCACCGGACGGCGGATCGAGGCGGCCGAAGCGGAGCGGCTCGGCTTCGTGTCCCGGGTCGTCCCGGCGGCGGAGACCCTCTCCGCGGCGCTCGCCCTCGCGGCGACGATCGCCGGGATGCCGCCGCTCGCGGTCCTCGCCGCGGTCGATGCCATCCGTGCCGCCGACGAGATGCCGCTCTCGGCCGGGATCGCACACGAGCGGCGGATCTTCCACCTCCTCTTCGGCACCGAGGACCAGAAGGAGGGGATGACCGCGTTCCTCGAGAAGCGGACGCCGCGATGGAGGGGACGGTGAGCGGCCGGGAGCTCCGCGAGGCGTGGATCGTCGAGGCGTGCCGGACCCCGATCGGCCGATATGCCGGCGCGCTCGCGACGGTCAGGCCGGACGACCTCGCCGCGCTCGTCGTCGCGGCCGTCGTCGAGCGGAGCGGGGTTGACCCGGCGCTCGTCGAGGACGTCGTCCTCGGCTGCGCGAACCAGGCGGGCGAGGACAACCGCGACGTCGCCCGGATGGCGGCGCTCCTCGCCGGACTCCCCGTCGAGGTCGGCGGCCTGACGGTGAACCGGCTCTGCGGGAGCGGACTCCAGGCGGTGAACACCGCGGCGCACGCGATCGCGGTCGGCGACGGCGAGGTCTTCGTCGCGGGCGGCGTCGAGTCGATGTCCCGCGCCCCGTACGTGATGCTGAAGCCGGCCGAGCCGTACGAGCGGGGGACGCACGAGCTCGTCGACACGACGCTCGGCTGGCGGTTCGTCAACCCGCGGCTCCACGAGCGCTTCCCGGCGATCTCGCTCGGCGAGACCGCGGAGGTCGTCGCCGACCGATGGCGCGTCGGCCGCGAGCGTCAGGACGCGTTCGCGCTCGAGAGCCAGCGACGGGCGGCGGCGGCGATCGAGGCGGGGCGCCTCGACGATCAGCTCGTCCCCGTCACGATCCCCCGTCGCCGGGGCGAGCCGCTCGTCGTCGACCGGGACGAGCATCCGCGCCCGGAGACGAGTGCCGATGCGCTCGCGGCGCTGACGCCGGCGTTCCGCGAGGGCGGGACGGTCACCGCAGGGAACGCCTCTGGGATCAACGACGGCGCCGCCGCCATCCTGCTCGTCGAGGCGGAGCGGGCGCGCGCGCTCGGGCTCCGGCCGATGGCCCGGGTCGTCGCGACGGCGGTCGCCGGCGTCGATCCGGCCGTCATGGGGATCGGGCCGGTCCCGGCGGTGAGGAAGGCGCTCGCCCGCGCCGGGCTCGCCGTCGGCGACCTCGACCTCGTCGAGCTGAACGAGGCGTTCGCGTCGCAGTCGGTCGCCTGCATCGACGAGCTGGGCCTCGACCCGGACCGGGTGAACGTGAACGGCGGGGCGATCGCGCTGGGCCACCCGCTCGGGGCGAGCGGCGCCCGTCTCGCGACGATGCTCGTCCACGAGCTGGTCCGGCGCCGCGGCCGCTACGGGCTCGCGACGATGTGCATCGGCGTCGGCCAGGGGATCGCGACGATCGTCGAACGGGTCGACGCCTGAGGGACGGGGCCTGGGGCGAGCGCGGGGTCGGGGGCGAGCGCGAGGCTGAGATCGAGCGCAGGCCTGGGGTCGAGCGCGGGGATCAGCGCCCGCCGGCCACGCCGCCGGCGTAGAGCCCGAGGAGTCGACCCTCGAGCGGCCCGCCCCGGCCGACGAGCTCGAGGAAGTCCTTCCCCTCGAGCGCGAGGAGGAGGCCGTCGGTCTCGGCGGTGACGGTCGCGGTCCGCGGGCTCCGCCGCAGGAGGCCGAGCTCCCCGAAGACCTCGTCCGCGCCGAGCTCGCGGATCCGGACCGGCGCGGCACCGGGCGACTCCGCTCGCGAGACGGCGAACGTGCCGCTCGCGATCACGAAGAAGCGGTCCGCCGGGTCGCCCTGGCGGATCACCACCTCCCCGGCGGCGACGGGGATCTCCACGAGGCGTCGCGTCGCGGCCGCGAGCCGGGCCTTCGGGACGCCGGTGAAGAGGTCGAGCGTCGCGACCCGCTCGACGAGCGCCTCGTACGGCGTCGGCGTCCGGACGAGCGCCGGGCCGAGCAGGACGACCGCGGCGAGCATCGCGATCGTCGACCCGATGCCCAGCGCGACGAAGGAGACGAGCGGGCCGACCGCGAGGAGGACGACCGGGAAGAGCGCGGCGCCGACGACCGCCGGGACGATGCTCGCCGCCGTGACGATCCCGGTGACGCGGCCCATCAGCTCGTTCGGCACGACCCGCTGGAAGATCGTCGTCCCGATCACGTCGACGAGGAGCCCGCCGGCCGAGGCGACGGCGACGGCGACGAGGGCGACGGTCAGGCTCCCGGTCAGGCCGAGGGCCACCGTCCCGGCGCCGATGACCACGACGCCCAACGCGAGCGGCGGCCCGGCGTCACGCCGGAGGACGAGCCAGCCGGAAAGGAGCCCGCCGACGAGGCCGCCGATCCCGATCGCGGTGTTGAGGAAGCCGTTCGCCTCCTCCCCCGCCCCGAGGATGTCGATCGCGAGGATGACCGTCATCACCTGGTAGACCGATGCGACGAAGCCCGTCACGAGCTGGATCGCGAGCAGCCCGGCGAGGGGCCGGGGGGCGATCGCGTCGCGGAGGCGCGCTGGGGCGGACGGGGCGGCGGGTTCGGCGGTCGGTGCGGCGGCCGGTTCTGCGCCCGGCTCTGCGGTCGGTTCGGCGGCCGGTTCTGCAGGGGTCCGCGGCCGCGCGTACGAGGGCGGGAGCCGCCAGAGGATGGCGGCGATGATGACGAACGTGAGCGCGTTCGCGACGAACGCGAGCGTCACGCTCCCGACGACGAGGAGGAGCCCGCCGAGCGCGGGGCCCACGATGTAGCTGATCTCCCCGAGGTTCGAGTTGAGGCTGTTCGCCGGGCCGAGCTGCCGCTCGTCCTCGACGAGCGACGGCAGATAGGCGCTGATCGCCGGGTAGAAGAAGGTCGACCCGCACGCGGCGAGGACCGCGACGGCGGCGATCGCGAGGGCGGGCGCCTCGAGGATCGAGAGAACGGCGAGGACGAGCATGAGCCCGCCGCGGATCAGGTCGGTGGCGAGGAGGACGAGCCGGCGGTCGAAGCGGTCGGCGACGATCCCCGCGGGGATCGAGAGGAGAGCGTAGGGCAGGAGGCGGACGGCACCGAACGCCCCGACGAGGATCGGGTCCCCCGACTGCTCGTAGATGACGACGAAGATCGCGACGATGTAGAGCCAGTCGCCGATCCCGCTGATGAACTCGCCCGCGAGGAGCTTCGCGAGCGGCCGGTTCGCGAGCAGTTCGCGGTAGACGCGCAGACCGCCCACGGGCGTCCCTCCCACCCTGCCGCGTCGACGACCGGATGGCACGGCATCCTCGCGGCGTCGGTCAGCGTATCGGGCGCGGCAAGCCCGGGGGCGGCGGCGCGCCGGGTTTCGACGGCATCCCTTGTCGAAATCCCGTCCCCGGCGTACGATCGGCCCGCCCTTCACCGCACGGAGCGACCAGCAGATGATCGACGGCGCGACCCTCACCCTCAGCCTGACCGACGCCGCTGCGGGCAAGCTCAAGGAGCTGACCGCCGGCGAGACGAACCCCGCGATCGGCCTCCGTGTCTACGTCTACAGCGGCGGCTGCTCGGGCTATCGCTACGGGATGATGCTCGAGGACGCGCCGACCGCCGAGGACCGGACGATCGAGGCGAACGGCGTGAAGGTCTACGTCGACGGCAACAGCGTCGCGCTCCTGTCGGGCTCGGAGATCGACTACGTCGACACGCTCATGGGCGCGGGATTCACCGTCAACAACCCGAACGCGGTCTCCGGCTGCGGCTGCGGCTCGAGCTTCCGGACCGCCGACGACGCCGGCTCGCCGAGGTCCTGCGCCCACTGACCCGAGGGGCCCGCGTCGCCGGGCCGACTCGCGTCGCCGGACCGACTCGCGTCGCCGGGTGAGCCCGCTTCGGTAGGGCGACCCGCGTCCACAGGGCGACCCGCGTGCCTGGGCCGAGCGGCGCACCCGGCTCGACCCTCGCACCGAACGCGACCCTCGCACCAAGGCCGGAGAGCCGACCCCTGGACCTGCCGCTTTTCCCCCTCCACACCGTCCTCTGCCCGGGTGCGAGCCTCCCGCTGCACATCTTCGAGGAGCGCTACCGGACGATGATCCGGCGCTGCGTCGAGCGCTCCATCCCGTTCGGGGTGGTCCTGATCCGCGAGGGCCGCGAGGCGGGGAGCGCCGACCTCTCCCTCGCCGCCGTCGGGACGATGGCATCGGTACGGACGATGACGCTGAACGGCGACGGGACGTTCGACATCGTGTCGGTCGGGACGCGCCGGTTCGAGCTCCTCTCGGTGGACGCGGAGCGGGAGCCGTACCTCGTCGGGGAGGTCCGCGAGCTCGACGAGGCGATCGGGGACGAGGCGCGTGCGACGGAACTCGTCGATCGGGTCTCGTCACGGTTCGTCCGTTACGTCGAGCTCGTCGGCCGCGAGGAGGACGAGGAGGACGGGGCCAGCGCGGCAACCGAGGACGACGAGGACGACGAGGGCGACGAGGCGTCGGCGGAGCGGGACGCCGGGTTCCGGGTGACGAACGACCCGACGACGCTCTCGTTCCTTCTCTGCGCGATCCTCGCCATCGAGCCGACGAGCCGCCAGGAGCTCCTCGAGGCACCGACCGCCGAGGTCCGGCTCGAGCGGCTCGCGACGCTCCTCGAGCGCGAGATCCTCCTGCTCGAGCGGGGACTCGAGCCGTGGTCGCCGGACCGACGCGCGAGGCGGGTCGCGCTCAACTAGCGCCGGCGCCGCGGTGCCAGACCGCGGGGTGGAAGGCGGCGGGGCGCCGGCGCCGGGGTGCCAGGTGGCGGGCCGCGGGGCCTTGCGCGCGCGGGCGCCGCGTGCGTGCACGTGCCCAGCGTCTGCGTACACGTGCCCTGCTCCCGCGAGCCCGTGCCTAGCGCCCGCGTGCCCGTGCCCCACTGTCCGGACAGATGCTCCGCCGGCGGCACGCAAGCGCTCGTCGTCCTGCACGGATCGCCGCGGATCCGCAGACGACGAGCGTGCGATCGAGCGCCGATGCGCCGGAAACGGCCCGGATGGCAGGAAACCGCGCCGCCGCGCAGCGCCCGCCCCGCGCAGCGCCCGCGCCGCGGCCGCCCCGCGCCGCAGCCGAGCCGCGCAGCGCACCCGCTCCCGCTCCCGCTCCCGCCCCGCACACGGGTCGGCGGCTCTTGACAGCCGTCC
>JBJOLT010000083.1:0-21774 GCA_046045415.1 Chloroflexota bacterium
GGTGGCTGAAGATCTTCGCGGACGGGACGCTCGGCGCCCGGACGGCGCGGATGCTGTCCCCGTACGAGCCGGCGCCCGACGCCGGGGAGCCACCGAACGGCGGGTACGGCGTCGACGTCCGTAGCCCGGAGGAGGTCCACCGTCTCGCGGCGCGCGCCGCCGCCGCCGGGATCGCGACGCAGATCCACGCGATCGGCGATGCCGCGAACCGGTCGGCGCTCCGGACGCTCGCGTTAGTGGGGCGCTGCGGGCCGCTCATGCCCCGGATCGAGCACGCCCAGCTCGTCGATCTCGTGGACCTGCCGCGGTTCGCGCGGGACGGGATCGCGGCCGCGGTGATGCCGCGCGACATCCGGTCAGACCGCCGGAACGCGTACCGCTTCTGGGGCGCCCGGCGGACGGAGCACGGCTCGTACGCGTACGGCTCGCTCGCCCGGACCGGCGCGGTCATCCCGTTCGCGACCGACGCGCCGGTCGAGGCGCCCGACCCGTGGCCGTCGATCGTCTCGGCGGTGACCCGGCGGGGACCGGCCGACGCCCCCACGGACGCGTTCGTCCCCCGCGAGGCCCTGACGCTCGACCGTGCACTCCGCGCGGCCGCGCTGGACGCTGCCGTCGCCGCCGGGGAGCCGGACCGCGGTCGCCTCCTCCCGGGCTGCCGCGCCGATCTCGCGGTCATCCCGTCGGCCGCCCTCGTCGAACCCGTCGACCCGCGGGGTCCGCTCGAGACCGTCCGACCCAGCCTCGTCCTCGTGGACGGGGCGATCGTCCACGAGGCCTAGCGGCGACGCCTCAGCCCACGGTGCCCCGCTGGCGGCGCGCCTCGTAGAGGAGGATGGCCGCGGCGACCGAGACGTTCAGGCTGTCGCCGATGCCGAGCATGGGGATCCGCACCCGGGCGACGCCGGGGTCGTCCCACGCCCCGCCGAGGCCGAGCGCCTCGCTCCCGACGACGATCGCGAGCGGCCCGGTCAGGTCGGCCGCGGTGTGGTCGGTGGCGCCGTCGACGCGGGCGGCCACGAGCCGGATGCCGCGCGCTCGGCACCACTCGATCGCCTCCACCGGGGTCGCCGCGACGGGGCGGAGCCGGAAGATCGATCCGACGCTCGCCCGGATGGCATTCGGGTTGTAGAGGTCGCCCACCGAGTTCGTCGCGATGACGCCGTCGGCGCCGGCACCGTCGGCCGAGCGGACGATCGCGCCGAGGTTGCCCGGCTTCTCGATCCCGTCCGCGACGAGGAGCAGGGGCGCGGGGCCGGGCCGCAGCGATCCGAGCTCGCTCGGGGGGATCGCGACGACGGCGACGAGCCCGTCATCGCGATCGCCGTACGCGATCCGTCCGTAGGCGGCGGGGGCCACCGGCGTGACGGGGATCCTCGCCGACCTCGCGAGCCGGAGGATCGCCTCGCGGTCGTCCTCGGTGTCTTTGCGTGTCTTTACGCTCGCCGGCCCCTCCCGCTGGAGCAGCTGGCGCAGGTCGGCGCCGGCCTCGAGGGCACGCCGGATCTCGCGCAGACCGTCGACGAGGGTGAGCCCCGCGGCATCGCGGCCGGCCCGGTCGCGGAGCGCGAGGACCGCTCGGAGCCGCTCGTTCCGCGGGCTCTCGATCCGGCCGCCGTCCGAGGGGCCCGTCACCGCGCGACCTCCCAGCGGGCGCCGATCCCGGCGGGGAGGAGCGCACCGGACCGGGCGGCGAGCGTCGTCGTCCACGTCGCGGTCGTCCCGCCCGGGCGCCCGCCCGTGCCCACCGGAGCCGTGTCGTCGAGGAGCCGGCGGAGCCGGTCCTCCGTCCATCCCGAGCTGTGGAGCGTGACGACGAGCGCCCCGTCCGGCCCTTCGAGGAGCTGGATCGCCGACGCGGCGAGCCGGGGCAGGTCGTCGGCGAGTCGCCAGGCCCGTCCGCCGCCACCCTGGCCGTACGACGGGGGATCGAGGACGACGAGGTCGTACCGTCGACCGCGGCGTACCTCGCGCTCGACGAACGCCCGCACGTCGTCGACGATCCAGCGGATCGGCGCCCCCGCGAGGCCGTCGGCCTCGGCGTTCGACCGTGCGGTCCCGACGGCGGCGCGCGCGGCATCGACATGGGCGACCGACGCTCCCGCCGCGGCCGCCGCGATCGTGAGGCCCCCGGTGTGACCGAACCCGTTGAGGAGGCGGGCCCCCGGTCTCGAGGCGAGCTCGTCTGCGATCGCCCGCCAGAGCGCCGCGTGCTCCGGATAGCAGCCGACGCCCCCCTCGGCGGAGAGGCGACACGTCAGGCCGACCCCACCGAGGCGGACGCGCCACGTGCCCGTCGGCGGCCGCGGGCCCGTCCAGCCCGGCCCGCGATCGTAGCGGGCGTCGGCGGCCCGCCACGCCGCGGGGTCCCGGCGCGGGAGGTCCGCGACGGCCGGTGCGGGCCGGTCGAGCAGCACCGAGCCGAACCGCTCGAGCCGCCGGCCGTCGCCGCAGTCGAGCAGCTCGACGTCGTCGGCCGCTCCGAGCGGGGTCGTCGGCCCGTCGCCGGGGTGGGCGGTCGTCCGTTCGTCGGTGGTCACCCGCCAATGATGCGCCCACCGCGACGTTGAGGAGCAGCCCGGTTCTGGGGTACGATGCCGGCCGCGGCGCGACGGAACCGCGCTGCGATGGGCGGCTAGCTCAGCTGGTTAGAGCACTTGCTTGACATGCAAGAGGTCACTGGTTCGAGTCCAGTGTCGCCCACCACCCCCTCCCGATCGCCCGGAGCATGCCCGCATGGCTGACGAACGGACACCGGTCGGCGGCGCAGCCGCAGCGGAGACGGAGGAGGAGCTGCTCTCCGTCCCCGAGCGGGGATCCGCCGACGAGCTGCTCGACGCCGGGGCCCACAGCGAGATCGACGCGATGCGTCACTCGGCCGCCCACGTGATGGCGGAGGCGGTGATGGCGCTCTTCCCGGGGACGAAGCTCGGGATCGGGCCGGCGATCGAGGACGGCTTCTACTACGACTTCCAGCTCCCGCGGGCGCTCACGCCCGAGGACCTCTCGGCGATCGAGGAGCGGATGCGGTCGTCGGTCGCGGCGGACCACCCGTTCGTCCGGCGGGAGCTCGCGCCGGACGCGGGCCGCGCGTGGTTCGTCGATGCCGGGCAGCCGTTCAAGGTGGAGATCCTCGACGACCTCGCGACGAAGGCCGCCGCGGAGGGGACGCCGCTGCCGCCGGTCTCCACCTACGAGCACGGGCCGTTCATCGATCTCTGCAAGGGCCCGCACGTCGCGAGCACCGGGCGGATCGGCCCGTTCAAGCTCCTCTCCGTCGCGGGAGCCTACTGGCGCGGCGACGCCGCCCGTCCGATGCTCCAGCGCGTCTACGGCACGGTGTGGGCGACGCAGGAGGAGCTCGACACCTACCTCTGGCGCCGGGCGGAGGCGAAGAAGCGGGACCATCGCCGCCTCGGTCGCGAGCTCGACCTGTTCAGCTTCCATGACGTCAGCCCTGGGTCGGCCTTCTGGCATCCGAAGGGCCAGCGGCTCTGGCGGACCCTCGAGGCGGCGATGCGCGAGCTGCAGGATCGCCGCGGGTACGAGGAGATCAGCACGCCGATCCTCGTCCACCAGAAGCTCTGGCAGCAGTCCGGTCACTGGGACAACTACGCCGAGAACATGTTCCTCGTCGAATCCGAGGGCCAGACGTTCAGCCTGAAGCCGATGAACTGCCCCGAGTCGACGATCGTCTATCGCTCGAAGCTCCGCTCCTACCGCGACCTGCCGATCCGCCTCAGCGAGTACGGGCGCCTCCATCGGAACGAGCTGTCGGGGACGCTCTCCGGGCTGACCCGCGTCCGCCACTTCATCCAGGACGACGCGCACATCTACGTCCGACCCGACCAGCTCGCGGACGAGATCGAAGCGCTCCTCGGGGAGATCCGGGAGTCGTACGCGTGGGTCGGGCTGACGCCGACCTTCGCCTTCTCGACGAAGCCGGACAAGGCGCTCGGGGACCCGAAGCTCTGGGAGCAGGCGGAGTCGCTCATCGTCGAGGCGTTCCGCCGGGCCGGGATCGAGTACACGCTGAAGCCGAAGGACGGGACGTTCTACGCCCCGAAGATCGACATCCAGATCGAGGACGCGCTCGGGCGCTCCTGGCAGACCGCGACGATCCAGGTGGACCTGACGATGCTCCCCGAGCGGTTCGACCTCACGTACGTCGACGAGCACGGCGAGCAGCGTCGCCCGATGGCGATCCACCGCGCCATCTACGGCTCGCTCGAGCGCTTCATCGGGATCCTCGTCGAGCACTTCGGCGGCGCCTTCCCGCTCTGGCTCGCCCCGGTCCAGGCCGTCGTCATCCCGATCGCCGACCGGCACGTCGACGCCGCTCGGGAGCTCGCCGGGGTCCTCCGCGCCCGCGGGCTCCGCGTGGAGGTCGACGACTCGGACGGACGGATGCAGAACAAGATCCGGCTCGCGCAGGAGCAGAAGATCCCGTACATGCTCGTGCTCGGCGACCGCGAGATCGAAGCGCGGGCGGCCGCCCCGCGGACGAGAGCGGGGGAGCAGCTCCCGCCCGAGCCGTGGGACCAGCTCGCGGAGCGGCTCGCGGCCGAGTCCGCGGAGCGTCGTCCCGCCTGACCGAGCGTTGTCCGTGCACCGGACGCGTGCTATAGTCCGCCGGCGACTGCGCCCGGTCGTCCGTGTTCCCATGGGCGAGTCCAGGAACCACATCGAAGGGGATCCGACATCAGCCGCGACCTCCGTGTGAACCAGATGATCCGCGTCCCGCAGGTGCGGGTCGTGGACGAGGACGGGGCGCAGCTCGGGGTCCTCCCGACGGCCGAGGCGCTTCGGTTGGCGCAGGAACGCGGCTACGACCTCGTCGAGGTCGCGCCGCTCGCGGCGCCGCCGGTGGTCCGGTTCCTCGACTTCGGGCAGTACAAGTACGAGCTCACGAAGCGCGAGAAGGAAGCGAAGCGGAAGCAGCGGTCGGTGACCTTCAAGGAGGTCCGCCTCAAGCCGAAGATCGGCCAGGGGGATTTCGACACGAAGGTGAGGCGCGCGATCGAGTTCCTCTCGGAGGGCGATCGCGTGAAGATCGCGGTCCAGTTCCGGGGCCGCGAGCTGACCCACCCGGAGATCGGGCGGAACCTGCTCACGAAGTTCACGGAGGCGATCAAGGACCACGGCATCCTCGAGCGGGCGCCGCTCCTCGAGGGGAAGTCGATGCACATCACCGTCGCGTCGACCCACAAGCCGAAGGGAGAGGGCGCGGATCGCCCGGCCGAGTCGACGGGCGAAACGGCATCGGTCACGTCGCCCGCCGTGACGCCGGGGGTCGCGACGGCACCGCCACCGGCGGCGGCCCCGGCGGCAAGGGTGGCGGCGTCGCCGGCGGCACCGGCACCGGAGCCCCCGGCACCGGCGGCGCCCGAGACGGTGAAGCCGACGGCCGAGTCGAAGCCGGCGGCGAAGGCGAAGCCGGCGGCGAAGGCGCCCGCAACGGCGAAGCCGGCGGCGGCGAAGGAGTCGGCGGCGGACAAGCCGGCGGCGAAGACGAAGACGGCTGTCGCGACGAAGGCGGCGACCGGAACGGGGAAGACGAGCGCACCGAAGGCGGCCGGGACCGCGGCCGCGAAGGGACGAGCGAGCAAGACGGCGCCGGAGACGGCGTCGAACGGAGAGTGAGAGCGACGTGCCGAAGCTGAAGACGCACAAGGGCGCGCAGAAGCGGATCGGGGTGACCGGGAGCGGCAAGCCGGTCCGGGTCAAGTCCTGGCGCGGCCACCATCTCGAGATCAAGTCGTCGCGGCGCACCCGCCGCTACGCCGGCAAGAGCCTCCTCGGCACCTGGGCGAAGGACCAGGTCCGGCGGCTCCTCCCGTACCTCTAGGAGGAACCCCGACCGATGGCACGCGTCAAGCGCGGCGTCACCGCCCACAAGCGTCACAAGCGACTGCTGGAGTCCGCCGAGGGGAGGCGGATGACCAAGCGTCGCCTCGTCAAGGCGGCCCGCGAGGCGAGCCTCCATGCGATGGCGTACGCCACCCGCGACCGCAAGCAGCGGAAGCGCGACATGCGCGCCCTCTGGATCGTGCGGATCAACGCGGCGACGAGGCTTCACGGCGTCACGTACGGCGCGTTCGTCTCAGGCATGAAGCGGGCAGGGATCGTCCTCGACCGGAAGATCCTCGCGGACCTGGCGGTCCGGGACGCCACGGCCTTCGGGGCCGTCGTCGAGGCGACGAAGCGAGCCTGACACCCGTGCCGCCACGCGCGGCCGCGAACGGGAGCGGGGCCCTCGCGTCGGCATCGACACGGGGGCCCGTCCATCTCCGGACGAGGAGGCGAACGAGCTCGTGGACCTGGGGACGCTGATCGATGAGCTCGAGCGCCTCCGGGACGAGGCGCTCGCCGCGTCGGGTTCGGCCTCGAGCGCTGCGGAGCTGGACGCCCTCGAACTCGACGTCCTCGGCAAGAAGGGGCGCCTGACGGCGGTGCTCCGCGGGATCGGCGGGCTGCCGCCCGACGACCGGCCGAAGCTGGGAGCCGCCGCGAACGCCGTCCGCGAGGCGGTCGAGGCGGCCTTCGCGGCCCGAGGGGAGACGCTCCGCGGCTCGGAGCTGGAGACGCGGCTCGCCGGGGAGCGGATCGACGTCACGGGCCCGGGACGCGCGATCGGGCGCGGGACGCTCCACCCGATCGTGGAGACGCAGCGCCGGATCGCCGAGGTCTTCGGGCAGTTCGGGTTCGTCGTCTACGAGGGCCCCGAGGTCGAGGACGACGTCACGAACTTCCAGATGCTCAACATCCCGCCGGACCATCCGGCCCGCGACCTCTGGGACACGCTCTACGTGGACCTCGAGGGGCGGCTCCTTCGGACGCACACCTCCCCCGGGCAGATCAGGGTGATGAGCGCGACGGCGCCGCCGATCCGGGCACTCCTGCCCGGCCGCTGCTACCGCTACGAGGCCGTCGACGCGAGCCACGCCTCCGAGTTCTTCCAGGTCGAGGGCCTGATGATCGACGAGGGGACCTCGATGGCGGATCTCCGCGGCCTCCTCGACCAGTTCGCCCACGCGCTCTTCGGCGCCGGCCGCCCGACGCGCTTCCGGCCCGGCTACTACCCGTTCACCGAGCCGTCGGTCGCCTTCGACGTCGGCTGCGTCGTCTGCGACGGCTCCGGGTGCCCGGCCTGTTCCCGGACCGGCTGGATGACGATCCTCGGCGCCGGGATGGTCCACCCGGTCGTCCTGCAGTACGGCGGGATCGACCCCGAGCGGTACCAGGGCTTCGCGTTCGGCATGGGGGTGGAGCGGATCGCGAACCTCCGCCATGCGGTCGGCGACCTCCGCCTCTACATGGAGAACGACCTCCGCTTCCTCGGGACGTTCCGATGAGGGTGCCGCTCGGGTGGCTCCGGGACTACGTCGACGTCGACCTCACGCCGGAGCGGCTCGCCGAGCGCCTCACGCTCCTCGGGATGGAGGTGCGCGGGATCGAGCGGTGGGGCGCGGAGTGGCGGAACGTCGTCGTCGGCGAGCTCCTCACGGTCGCGAAGCATCCCCGTGCGGATCGGCTCTCGCTGACGACCGTCCGCGTCGGCGGCGACGAGGTCCTCGAGATCGTCTGCGGGGCGACGAACATCGCTCCGGGGCAGCGGGTCCCCGTCGCGCTCCCGGGCGCCGTCCTCCCCGGTGACCGCCGGATCGAGCGGACCGAGAAGATGGGCGTCGTGAGCAATGGGATGCTCTGCTCTGGCGACGAACTCCGGCTCACGTCGGACGCGGAAGGGATCCTCATCCTCCCAGGCTCGACGCCGCTCGGTGCGGCGCTCGGCGACCTCTACGGCGACGACGTCCTCGACGTCGACGTGAAGCCGAACCGCGGCGACGCCCTCTCGCTCCTCGGGCTCGCGCGCGAGGTCTCCGCCGCCACCGGCGCCCCGGTGCGACCGCCGGTCATCTCGCTCGTCGAGTCGGGGCGCCCGACGGCCGAGCGACTCTCCGTGGAGGTCGCCGAGCCGGCGCTCTGCAGCAGGTTCGTCGGCCGCTGGGTGTCGGGCGTCCGGATCGCCCCGTCGCCCGAGTTCGTCCAGATGCGGCTCCAGGCCGCGGGGATGCGCCCGGTGAGCAACGTCGTCGATGCGTCGAACTACGTGATGCTGGAGCTCGGCAAGCCGACGCACACGTTCGACGCGGCCGCCGTGGCCGACGGACGGATCGTCGTCCGCCTCGCCGCGGCGGGGGAGCGGCTCGAGACGCTCGATCACGTCACGCGGGAGCTCGCGCCCGACACGCTCGTGATCGCGGACCGGCGCGGTCCGATCGGCATCGCGGGCGTCATGGGCGGGGCGGGGAGCGAGGTCGGCGACTCGACCACCGAGGTGGTCGTCGAGTCCGCGATCTTCGACCCGGTGAGCATCAGGCGGACCGGGCAGCGCTACGCACTCCGCTCCGAGGCGAGCCTCCGCTTCGAGAAGGGTCAGGAGCACCGACTGGCGCGATTCGGTGCCGACCGGGTCGCCGCGCTCCTCGCCGAGTGGGCGGGCGGCATCATCGCCCCGGGCGTCGTCGACACCGATCCGGCCGAGCCGCCGCGGGCCTCGGTCGCGTTCCGTCCCGATCGCGTGAACCGCCTGCTCGGGACCGCGCTGGCGCCGGCGGAGCAGGCGGAGCTCCTCGGTCGGGTCGGCGTCGAGACGGAGGTGGCACCGCCGGCGACGGCGATCCCGATCTCGCGAGGGACGAAGCCGCTCGACGTCGTCGACGCGACCGCGGAGACGCTGCTCGCCGTCGTTCCGACGTGGCGTCGCGACCTCGCGATCGAGGCGGACGTCGCGGAGGAGATCGCCCGGGTCCGCGGCTACGAACTCGTGCCGGGGACCACCCCGGACACGCCGATGCCGGCGTGGCGCCCGGATCCGCTCGAGGTCAGGGACGCGATCCGGGAGACGCTCGCGGGAGCGGGCCTCTCCGAGGTCGTCACGCACGCGCTCGTCTCGCCGCGCCTCGACGAGCTCCTGCGCTGGAGCGGCGACCCCACCGGTCCGGCCCATCCGGCCGTCGAGGGGGAGGACCAGGCGGGGGGTGCGGCGATCACCGTCACGAACCCGCTCTCGGCGCACCACTCCGTCCTCCGGCGCGAGCTGATCGGCAGCCTCCTCGAGGTCGTCGGCACCAACCTCCGGCAGGGCACGACGGACGTGGCGATCTTCGAGATCGGCAAGGGCTACGCGCGGGGCGAGCGCCCGTCCGATCCGCCGCGGGAATGGTGGCGCCTCGGGATCGCGTGGTGCGGCGAGGCGGCCCCGCCGAGCTGGACGCGCGCGTCGCGCACCGTCGATCTCGAGGACGTCAAGGGCGTCGTCGAGGCGATCCTCCGGCGGCTCGGCCATCCGATGCCGGTCTACGCGTCGGACGACCACGGCTACCCGTTCCATCCGGGACGCAGCGCGACCGTCACCGCCCGTCGATCGCTGCCGGGCGCCGCCCGGACGGCCGGCGGCGTCGTCCTGCACGGCCGGATCGCGGAGCTCCACCCGGCCGCGGTCGATGCGTTCGAGCTGCGGACGGAGCGCGTCGTCGTCGCGGAGGTCGCGATCGCCGGACTCGCGGGTGGGACCGTCGTCGCACCGCGGGTCGGCGCCGTCGCGCGTCTCCCGGCCGTCGAACGGGACATCGCGTTCGTCGTCGCGGAGTCGACGCCGATCGGATCGGCGGGCGCGGCGATCGACGGGATCGCGGAGCCGCTGCTCGTGGAGCACCGGCTCTTCGACGTGTACCGGGGTTCGCCCCTTCCCGCCGGGGAGAAGAGCCTCGCGTACCGGCTCCGGCTCCAGCCACAGGAGCGGGCACTCGGCGACGAGGAGGTCGACGCGATCGTCGGTCGGGTGCGCGCGGCGCTCGAGGCGGCGGTCGGGGCGCGGTTCCGCGAATGAACTGACCCGAGGGCCCTTCCCGAACGGCTCCGCGCCGCCCCGGACCGGCGCGGACCGCCTTGCGGCCCGTCGGGCCGCGCTGCTACGCTCCGGCCCTCACGCCCGCACCGGAGGCTCCCGTGGACGACGTCGTCGGGCTCATCCTCTCCCAGACGCTCTTCGACATCCTGTTCCTGATCGTCGCGCTCGCGGCGCTCATCCTCGGCTTCATCCAGGGGGCGATCCGCCGGCTCCTTGGGATCGCCGTCCTCGTGGTCGCGTTCCTGCTCGCGGCGACGCTCCGCGACGCGCTCGGGGACTTCCTCGCGGCGAACTGGAAGCAGTTCCCGACCGGCTACTCGGTGATGATCGGGTTCTACGTCCTCTTCCTCACGGCGTGGCTGATCTTCACGATCGTCATCCAGGGCTTCTACCGACGTTCGGTGATCGCCGGCTCCGAGGCGCTCGACGAGATCGTCGGCGCCGTCCTCGGTCTCGGCTGGGTGATCGTCGCCGTCGGCGTCCTCGGGCTCATCGCCGACAGCTTCTTCGCGACGGCACCGGTCGCGGATCCGGATGAGATCCCGCTCCTCCGCACGGCGTTCCAGGCGTGGGACGTCTCGCAGGTCGCGCGGGTCTATCGCGAGACGATCTTCCCCGCCGCGGTCGACGCGGCGTCGTTCTTCCTGCCTGACGCGCTCGAGAACGTCTTCCGGCGGTGACACGCCCGCTCGAGCGGGCGCTCCTCGCCACCGAACCCGCGACGGCCGCGATCGCGCTCCTCGGCGCTCGCCTCGTCCGGACCGATCGCGACGGGAGACGGGTGGGCCGGATCGTCGAGGTCGAGGCGTACGGAGGGCCCGAGGACCGGGCATCCCACGCGCGGTTCGCGACCGGGCGTCGTGCCGAGGCGATGCGAGCCGCCCCGGGGACCGCCTACGTGTACCGTGTCTACGGGATGCATCGCTGCCTGAACGCCGTCACGGGCCCTGCCGGACTCGCCTCGGCGGTCCTGATCCGCGCCGTCGAGCCCGTCGACGGGACCGATGCGATGCGGCTCGCCCGGATCCGGCGCTCGCTCGCCGCCCGTCGCTCGCCACCGTCGCCCGCGGACGGGGAGCGGATCGCCCGCCGCATCGCGGCGCTCCCGCCCGCCCGGCTCGCCGCGGGCCCCGCGCTCGTCGCCGATGCCTTCGACGTGGATGAGGCCGAGACCGGGGATGACCTGCTCGACCCGGGCGGCTCGCTTCGACTGGAGGCCGCCGAGCCGGCTCGGGACCGGCTGGGCGGGTCCGGCATCCGCGCGACCCGCCGGATCGGCATCGAGCGGGCGGGGGAGCCGTGGGCGTCGGCCCCGCTCCGGTTCGTCCTGAGCGGGTCGCCGTCGCTCTCGAGGCGCGTCGGTTGATGGACGCACGCTCGCTCGCGATCCTCGAGTTCCCGCTCGTTCGCGAACGGCTCGCGGACCTGACCGCCTTCCCTCCGGGCCGGCGGCTCGCGGAGGCCCTCGAGCCGGCCTCGGATGCGGTCGTGGTCGGACGGGCGCTCGACGAGACCGACGAGGCGCTCGGCCTCCTTCGCGATCGCCCGGCGGTCGGGATCGGCGGGGCCCACGACATCGGTCCGGCGGTCGCGCGTGCAGCCCGAGGCGGACGCCTCGACGCGGCGCAGTTCCTCGCGATCGCGGAGACCCTCGACGCCGTCGGCCGCCTCCGGGCGGCCCTGTCGAACGAGCGTCGCCCGCTCCTTCACGCGCTCTCCCGCGAGCTCCACGAGCTCCCCGCCCTCCGGTCGACGCTCGCGCGCAGCTTCGACCCGACCGGCGAGCTCCTCGACGGGGCCTCCCCGCGACTCGGCGGTCTCCGCGCTGCGGTCCGCGTCGCCTTCGACCGGCTGCGCCGGCGGCTCGACCAGCTGGTCGCCACCGACCTCGCCGGGGCGCTCCAGGAGCCGCTCGTCACCCTCCGGAACGGCCGCTACGTCGTGCCGGTCCGCGCCGACGCGAAGGGTCGGGTGAAGGGGATCGTCCACGATGCGTCGGGGAGCGGCCAGACCCTCTTCGTGGAGCCGATCGTGGCCGTCGAGCTCGGCAACGCGTGGCGCGAGGCGCAGGCGGCCGAGACGGCCGAGGTGGAGCGGATCCTCGACGAGCTCTCGGCACTCGTCGGCGCGAACGCGGCGGCGCTCGAGGAGGCGCTCGCCGCCCTCGCCCGGTTCGACCTCTGGAGCGCGAAGGCGCGCCTCTCCGTCGAGATGGGCGGGGTGCGGGCGGCCACATCGGAGCGGGCGGAGATCGAGCTGCTCGGCGCGCGGCATCCCGGGCTCTCCGGCACGGTCGTGCCGATCGACGTGACGCTCGGGGGCGACTTCTCGGCGCTCGTCATCACCGGGCCGAACACCGGCGGGAAGACGGTCACGCTCCGCACCCTCGGGCTCCTCGTCGCGATGCACCAGTCCGGGCTCCACGTCCCGGCCGAGGCGGGTTCGCGGCTCCCGCTCCTTCGCGACGTCTTCGCGGACATCGGCGACGAGCAGTCGATCGCGCAGAGCCTCTCGACGTTCAGCGGGCATCTCCGTTCGATCGTCCGGATCGTCGAGGCCGCCGGCCCCGGCACGCTCGTCCTTCTCGACGAGCTCGGTGCCGGGACGGACCCCACCGAGGGCTCGGCACTCGCGCAGGCGCTCCTCGACCACTTCATCCGCGCCGGCGCGCTCGTCGCCGCGACGACGCACTACGCCGAGCTGAAGGCGTACGCCCACAACACCGCCGCGGCACGGAACGCGTCGGTCGCCTTCGACCTCGAGACGCTCAGCCCCACCTACCGGCTGACGATCGGGCTGCCCGGCGGGAGCCAGGCATTCGCGATCGCCGATCGGCTCGGTCTCCCGCCCGCGATCGTCGCCGACGCGCGGGCGCGGGTGTCGGAGACGCAGGCGGCGCTCGAGGCGACCCTCGCCTCGCTCCGCGACCAGGAGGACGCGGCCGCCGACGCGCTCGAGCGGGCGCAGGCGGCGGAGCGCCGGGCGGCCGACGCCGCCCGCGCGGCGGACGAGGACCGGCGCCGGGCACGGCGCGAGCGTGACGAGGCGGTGAGCGCCGCGCGCGCGGAGGCGGACGCGATCCTCGCGGCGCTCCGCACCGAGGTCGCCGCGCTCCGGCGGACCATCGAGCGCGACACGATCACCGCCCCGGCGCTCGACGCCGGCCTCGGGCGGGCGGAGGCGCTCCTCGGGAGCCTCCAGGGCGAGCCGGGGCCCGCACCGGAGGCGCCGCCCGCGCCCGCCCGGCCGTGGCGCGTCGGTGACCGCGTCCGGAGCCGGAGCGGCGGGTGGAGCGGACGGATCGGCGCCATCGAGCGCGATGGGCGGCGAGCGACGATCGAGAGTGGCGGCATCCGCGTCAGCCTCGAGCTGGACGACCTGGAACCGGACGCCGCCGGCGTATCCCGGTCGCCGGCCCGGGGCGCCGGGCCCGAGGCGGGCGCCCCCGGCGGCTCGGCGTCCGCCGCCGCGCTCCAGCTCGCGAGGGCGAGGAGCGTCGCCTCGTCGCTCGATCTTCGGGGCGCACGGGTCGAGGAGGCGCTCGAACTCCTCGCCCGCTACGTCGACGACGCCGCGCTCGCGGGGCTCGATCGCGTCACGATCGTCCACGGGCTGGGGACGGGCGCGCTCCGCGACGCGGTACGGAGCGCCGCGGCAAGCCACCCGCTCGTCCGCTCGGTCCGGGCCGGCGAGCGGGGCGAGGGCGGGGACGGGGCGACGATCGTCAGCCTCTAGCGCGGCGCGCCGCCCGCCGGTTCAGCCCGGTGGCGGGCTCCCGCACTCCACGGAGGCCGGATCGGCGAGGATCACGTCGACGAACGAGCCGATCGGCAGCTGGCTCCCGGGCGGCACCCCCTGGATCGAGACGACGAAGGCCTCGGGGGAGCCCGGCGGCGAGACGGTCCCGAGTGAGAGGCCGGCCGTCGCGAGCGTCGACGCCGCCTGCGCGAGCGTCTGGCAGGAGAGGCTCGGGACGGTGGCGACGACGGGGAGGGTCGGGAGCGGCGTCTCGCACGGCCCGGTCGTGGGGTCGCACGGGGGCGGGCAGATCCCGGTCGTGGGGTCGCAGGGAGGCGGGCAGATCCCGGTCGTGGGGTCGCAGGGAGGAAGACCGAGGCAGCCGCCTTCCGGGGCGAACGGGGCGCCCCAGCCCTCGCCGTACGGCTGGTAGCTCCCGTTGTAGAAGAACGACACCTTCCCCTTGACCTCGCCGGGTCCCCCCTCGGTCCCGACGCCCTCCTTCGCGCGCCTGATCCAGTCGTCGGTGAACTCGCGCCACGAGGGGTAGTCGGACTCGACGCTCGAGAGGTCGAGGAACCCGCGGATCTCCTTCGGCCCGACGCACCCCTCCTGCCAGAGGAGTCCGGTCGCCGCGTCGACCTCGAGCGCGACCTTCGTGTCGTCGAGGCGCGTGGGCACGGTCCCCTCGATGAAGTTCTCGACGAACGTCGCCGTCGTGAACGGGCCGGGGAGGAGGCCGCTGTGCGCGTCGACCGTCGCCTCCACGATGCCGTCCGGGCGGACGAAATCCGCGATCGGCATCCCCTCGGTCACCTCCGTGAGGAACGCCTGCCAGAGCGGTGCCGTCGAGTCGAGCGAGAAGACGCCCTCGGTCATCGTGTTGTCGCTGTTCCCCATCCAGACCCCGACCGCGAGCGCCGGGGCGGTCGGATCCTCGGGCGGCGCGAGGTAGCCGTACGCCGCGAGATCCTTCGTGTCGTTCGTCGTCCCCGTCTTGAGCGCGGCCGGCCGGCGGGTCTTCCCGTCGAGGATCCGGAACTTCCCCCAGTACGGGTTCTGCTTCGGGTCGGTGTTCCCGTCGAGGATGTCCGTGATGACGTACGCGGCCTGCTTCGACACGACCGGCTGGCCGACGGGCGCCGGCGCCCCCTCCGTCGGCCACACCTGGTTCCCGTCGGCGTCGACGATCCGGGTGACGGTCGTCCGCGGCACGAGGACGCCGCCGTTCGCGAGCGCGCCGTAGGCGCTCACGAGCTCCGTCGGATGGACCTCGAGGGTCCCGAGCGCGATCGACGAGCCGGCGATGTTGTCGGGACTCTGGAAGGTGAGACCGAAGCGCTGGGCCATCCGGAAGACGTTGTCCGGCCCGTTCTCGATCGCGGCCTTGACGGCGGGGATGTTGAGCGAGAACGAGAGGGCCTGGCGGACCCGGAGCGGACCGCGCTCGAGCCGGTCGGCGTTCTGGGGGACGTACTCGCCCCCGAAGTCGGTCGAGACGTCCATGAGCATCGAGGCGGCCGTCATCGTCCGCGCCTCGATCCCGGTGATGTAGTTGATCGGCTTGAACGCGGAGCCGGGCTGGCGCCACCCGTCGGCGAGCACGTCGAACTTCGGCTGGAACTTCGGGTCGGTGCTCGTCGCGTAGTAGCTCGCCGAACCCACGTAGGCGAGCACCTCACCGGTCCGGTAGTCGACCGCGATGAGCGCACCGTTCTTCACGTCCTTGCCGCGGAGTCCCTGGACCCACGGGAGATCGGGGAGCTTCAGCGCCTCGAGGTAGGCCGTGGTGTCGGGGGCGTTCGGCGCGAGGACCGCCGCCTTGACCCATTTCTCGGCGGACTTCTGCATGTTCCACGCCAGCGTCGTCGTCACCTGGTAGCCGCCGTTGTCGAGCCGGTCGCACGCCTCGACGTCGGCGCCGCAGAGGATCCCGGCGACCTCCTTGCGGACCTGCCAGACGAAGTGCGGCGCCCGCCAGTTCGTCGGCTTCTGCGCGACGATGACGATCGGTTCCGCCTTCGCCGCCTCGATCTCCTCGTCCGACAGCGTCGTCGCGGTGAGGACCCGGCTCTCCTTCATCCGCTCGAGCACGAGGTCGCGCCGCTGGCCGATCGCGGTGTCCGGCGGGACGACGAGCTGCTCCTTCCCGTCCGGTCCGACGACCGCGACCGCGTTCGTCACGAGGTCGTACGTCGTGGGCGACTGGGGGATAGCGGCGAGGACCGCGGCCTGGGCGAGCGTCAACTCGTCGAGGTCGACGATCCCGAAGTACGACTTGGCCGCGGCGGCGATCCCGTAGCTCTGGTTCCCGAAGAAGTTCTGGTTCATGTACGCCTCGAGGATCGCCTTCTTGCCGTCCTCTCCGGGGTACTCCTGCGTCAGCCGGATCGACTGGATGATCTCCTTGATCTTCCGCTCGTACTTGCTGCCGGCGAATGCGCTCGGCGGGAGGAGGCGCGCCCGGACGAGCTGCTGCGTGATCGTCGACGCGCCTCGCTCGTTCCCCGTCAGCGTCTCGAGCGTCGCCCGGGCGAAGGCGAGGGGATCGAAGCCGGAGTTCGTCCAGAAGGTCTTGTCCTCGATGCTCGTCGTCGCGTCGATGAGCACGGGCGGGATCGCCGCGAAGGGGATCAGGTCGCGCTTCTGCTCGCCGAAGCGGGCGAGCTCCACCTTGCCGGACGAGTCGGTGACGATCGTCTGCTGGCTGAACGCAAGGTTCGCGAAGACCGCCTTCGGGTCCGGGAGGTCGCGGGAGAAGAAGCCGTAGCCGGCGACGACGCCCGTGAACGTGGTGAGCGCGAGGACGCCGAGCGACAGGAAGAGGAAGAGGGGGAGGAGGACGGCAGCGCCGCGGGCGGCGCCGGCGCCGCCCGACCGAGCGGCTCCGTGGCGACGACGTCGTCCACGCCGCGAAAGGCTCGTCTGCATGCTCCGATCCACGATAGCATCTGACGGGTGACCCAGACGCGAACGCGCCCCCCGGCTCCGACGAGCCGCGGAGCCTGCCCGTGACCGCGCCGCGCGGCGGGGCGGCCGCCGGTCCCGCCGGACCGCTCGGCGGCCTGCTCGACGAGCTCCGCTGGCGGGGGATGCTGAACGACGCCACCCCCGGCCTCCCGGCGCGCCTTTCGTCCGGGGAGACGATCTCGGGCTACATCGGCTTCGACCCGACCGGACCGTCGCTCCACGTCGGCAGCCTCGTCCCGATCGTCGGGCTCATCCATCTCCAGCGGCGCGGCGGGCGGCCCGTCGCGCTCGTCGGCGGCGGGACGGGGATGGTGGGCGATCCGAGCGGACGCTCGTCGGAGCGAAACCTGCTGGACCGGGCGACGATCGAGGCGAACGCGGCGGCGATCCGCTCGCAGCTCGAGCGATTCCTCGACTTCTCCCCCGGGCCGGCTGCGGCGACGATGGTGAACAACCTCGACTGGCTCGAGGGGATCGGCGTCCTCGACTTCCTCCGCGACGTCGGGAAGCACTTCACCGTCCCGTACATGCTGCGGAAGGAGTCGGTCCAGAAGCGGCTCGACGCCGGCCTCAGCTTCACCGAGTTCAGCTACATGCTCCTCCAGGCGGCCGACTTCCTCCACCTCCACCAGCGCCACGGGGTGGAGCTCCAGATGGGCGGGGCCGACCAGTGGGGGAACATCACCGCCGGACTCGAGCTGATCCGGCGCGTCGCGGGCGGCACGGACGTCGCCGACGACGGGACGCGCGCCGGGGGCGAGGACCTCGCTCACGGCCTCTCCTACCCGCTCTTCACCGACCCGTCGGGCGCGAAATTCGGCAAGACGGCCGACGGGACCGCCGTCTGGCTCGACCCCGCCCGCACGAGCCCGTACGCGTTCTACCAGTACTGGCTCGCGAGCGAGGATGCCGACCTGGGCGGCAGGCTCCGGGTCTTCACGCTCCTGGGTCGCGAGGAGATCGAGGCGATCGAGTCCGAGCACCGGGCGGCACCCGAGCGACGCACCGGGCAGCGGCGGCTCGCGAGTGAGCTGACGGGGCTCGTCCACGGGGCGGACGCGTCGGCGCGGGCCGCCCGGACGAGCGACGCGGCGTTCTCCGGGGAGCCGCTCGAGGATCCCGTCCTGCTCGGCGACCTGTACGAGGCGCTCGACCGCTTCGAGTTCGACGACACGACCCTCGCGGCCGGCCCGGTCCCGCTCGCGGTCGAGAGCGGGCTCTACGCATCGAACGGCGAGGCGCGTCGGGCGATCGCCCAGGGCGGCTTCTCGGTGAACGGCGTCCGGATCGCGGCTCCCGATGCAGAGCTCCCCGGGCCGGTCGGTGGCCGCTACCTCGTCCTCCGCCACGGGAAGCGGACGATCCGGATCGGCCGCAGGCGGGGCTGAACCGCCCCCGATTCAGGCGCGCGACCGTCCGAACGCCCGCGCGGCCTCGACGAGCCGGTCGTTCGCGACGGGGGAGCGGACGGTCAGCCGCAGATGGTCGGCGAGAGGATGGCCCTCCCCGAAGGTCCGGGGCACGAGCCCACGGGAGAGGAGCGCCTCCGCCGCCGCCGCCGCGCGGTCCGCGCCACCGAAGTCGACGAGCAGGAAGTTCGTGACGCTCTCGCCCGCCGCCCAGCCGGCGGCCGCGAGCCCCGCCGACAGCCGCTCCCGCTCCGCGACCGTCCTCGCGACGCGCTCCCGCATCTCGTCCGGCCGCAAGAGGGCCTCCGTGGCGACCGTGGCCGAGACCGTGGAGATGGACCCCGGCGCGCGGAAGAGCCGGAGCCGGTCGGCGAGTGCCGGACCGACGATCGCGAAGCCGACCCGGAAGCTCGCGAGGGCGTACGCCTTGCTCATCGTGCGCACGACGACGAGGCGCGGGTAGCGGTCGACGAGGGGGATCGACGTCCGTCCGACGAACTCCGCGTACGCCTCGTCGAGGACGACGACGGGGGCCTCGCGTCCGGCCGCGGCGGCGTCGGCCGCGATCCCGTCGAGGAGCGCGGCGAGGCGGCCCGGGGGCTCCGGGACGGCGGTCGGGTTGTTGGGGTCGCATAGATGTATAAGCGCTACATTCTCGGCTGCGGCGCGGACGGCGTCGACGTCGACGAGGCGTCCCTCTGCCGGTCCGAGCCGCGGGATCGCCGCGACGACGGCCGGTCGCTGTTCGACGAGCACCCGGTACATCGCGTACGTGGGCGTCGGGATCAGCGCGGTCCCGCCCGGCGGCAGGAACGCCTTCAGACAGATGTCGAGCACCTCGTCCGCGCCGGCGGCGACGACGACACGATCGGGAGGCACGCCGTGGACGGCGGCGGCCGTCTCGCCGAGCACCCCGTAGTCGCCGGGCGGGTAGTCGTTGAGCGGCGCCTGGTACCGGAGGCGCGCGAGCGCGTCGGGGAGCCACGCGGGCGGCTCACCGGGCGTGTTGAGGTCGAACCGCTCGACCGCCTCGAGCGGGAGGCCGTAGCGCGCCGCGACCGCCTCGTCCGTCGCCTCCCAGGCGTACGACGCCGGCTGGGTGGGAAGGTTCGTGGTGTGGGGCGTGGGGCTCATCGCGGCCCAGCGTGGTGGCCGCCCGCCTCCGAGTCCTTCCGGTGCGCGGCGATCACCTTCTCGGCGACCGCCGGCGGGACGTCCTCGTAGTGGTCGAGCGCGGCGGTGAACGTCCCCCGGCCGCCGGTGAGCGAGCGGAGCTCGGTCGCGTAGGTGAAGAGCTCGGCCTGCGGGACGTGGGCATGGACCACCTGGAAGCCGTCCTCGGCGGCGTCCATCCCGAGGACCCGTCCGCGGCGGCCCGCCAGGTCGCGGTTGACGTCGCCCATGAAGCGCTCCGGCACGCGGACCTCCACCGTCATGACCGGCTCGAGGAGGGCCGGCCGGCACTGGAGGACGCCCTCCTTCAGCGCCATCGACGCCGCGATCTTGAACGACAGCTCGTTGGAGTCGACCGGGTGGTACGAGCCGTCGTAGAGCGTCGCCCTGAAGTCCGAGAGCGGGTACCCGGCGAGGACCCCTTCGGCCGCCGCCTCCCGGATGCCCTTCTCGACGCCGGCGAAGAACCCCTTCGGGACGACGCCCCCGACGACCCGCTCGGCGAAGACGACGCCACTCCCCGGATCGCCCGGCTCCAGCTCGAGCCAGACGTCGCCGAACATGCCGTGGCCGCCGGTCTGCTTCTTGTAGCGGCCGTGGACCTGCGTGCTGCCGCGGATCGTCTCGCGGTACGCGACCCTCGGGATGCGGGTCACGACCGCGGCCCCGAACTTCCGCTTCAGGCGCTCCGCGATGACCGCGATGTGGGCCTCGCCCATGCCGAGGAGGACCTGCTCGCCCGTGTCGTCCCGCTGGACGCGGGCGGTCGGCTCCTCGTCGAGCATCCGCTGGAGCGCGCTCGACATCTTGTCGAGGTCCGACTTCGTCAGCGGGTCGATGGCGACGACGAGGCTCGGCTCGGGGAAGCGGAGCCGGGGGAGGATGAGGGGCCGCTCCTTCGTCGAGAGCGTGTCGCCGGTCGCCGTGGCCGCCAGCTTCGCGACGGCACCGATCTCGCCCGCCTTCAGCTCGCCGACCGCCTCCTGCTCCTTCCCGTGGAGGAAGAGGAGCTGGCCGATCCGCTCATCCTCGTTCCGGTTCGCGTTCCACGCATGCGCCTGGCTCTTCAGCGTCCCAGAGACGACGCGGAGGTACGTGAGCCGGCCGACGAACGGGTCGGCGGTCGTCTTGAAGACGCGGACGAGGAGCGGGCCGGCCGGATCGTTGGGGATCCGGACCTCGGCGCCGGACTTCGGGTCGAGCGCGGCGACCTCAGGCTCCTCGTCCGCATGGGGGAGGTAGCGGACGCAGGCGTCGAGGAGCGCCGTCAGGCCGATCCCCTTCGCCGCGCTGCCGACGAGGACGGGCGCGAGGACGAGGTCGCGGACGCCGCGGTGGAGGCACGCCTCGAGCTCGGCGTCGGTGACCTCCACCCCGTCGAGGTACTTCGTGAAGACGGCATCGTCCGCCTCTGCGGCCGCCTCGAGGAGCTGGTCCCGCCGGAGCGCCACCTCGGCCTCGAGCTCGGCCGGGATCGGGATCTCGACCTCCGTCGTCCCGTCCCACCGGAAGGCCCGCCGGTGGACGAGATCCACGTAGCCGCTGAACGTCTCCGCCTTCCCGATCGCGATCTGGAGCGGCGCGATCTTCGTCCCGAACTCGGCACGGAGGGCATCGAGCGCCGCCGCCGGGTCGGCGTTCTCGCGGTCGCACTTGTTGATGAAGAAGCAGGCCGCGTGGCCGTCCGCACGACCGATCGCGACGGCCGTCTCGAGCCCGGCCTCGACCCCGCCGGTCGCGTCCATGACGAAGACGGCCGTCTCGACGGCGGAGAAGCCGGAGACGACCTCGGCGACGAAGTCGGGGTAGCCGGGGGTGTCGACGAAGGTGATCCGCGTCCCCTCGTACTCGCACGACGCGACCGCGAGCGAGAGCGACTCCCGCCGCTTCTGCTCCTCGGGCTCGAAGTCGAGGGTCGAGCTGCCGTCGTCGACCTTCCCGAGGCGCTTCACGGCCCCGGTCCGGAAGAGGAGCTGCTCCCCGAGCGTCGTCTTGCCGGATCCGGCGTGCCCCGCGAGCACGATGCTCCGAAGGTGGAGGAGGTCGACGCTCTTCGTCATGGCGGACGCGTTCCTCTCGGTGGTCCGGTCCGTCGGTCCAGCCGGCGACCGGTCTGGTTCCAGCGCCGTCGCCGGGGCGCCGGCGCCGGGCGATCCCATCATAGGCCGCCCGGTCGCGCCGGGAGGGGGCGCTCGCTCGGCTATACTCCGCGCCGATGTCAGGTCACTCGAAATGGTCCACGATCAAGCGCCAGAAGGGCGCGAACGACGTCAAGCGGGGCGCCCTCTTCACGAAGGTCGGCCGCGAGATCGCCGTCGCCGCCCGGCTCGGCGGCGGCGACCCCGACGCGAACTTCCGGCTCAGGATCGCGATCGAGAAGGCGCGCGGCGTGAACATGCCGCTCGACACGATCAAGCGGGCGATCGAGAAGGCGACCGGCGGGGGCGAGGCGGACCAGTTCGAGGAGATCGTCTACGAGGGCTACGGGCCCGGCGGCGTCGCCGTCCTCGTCGAGGCGCAGACGGACAATCGGAACCGGACCGCGTCCGACGTCCGATCGATCTTCAC
>JBJOLT010000096.1:0-6715 GCA_046045415.1 Chloroflexota bacterium
ACGTACGGGGGGACGACGAGGAGCTCGAACCCGTCGGGGTCGACGACGTACGACGTCGCGCACGCGGAGACGGCGCCGAGGTTCTCCTGGAGCGCGGTCTCGTTCTTGAAGCGATAGAGATGGATCCTGACGGGCGCCGGCTGGTCGAGCCCCGACGCGGTGAGGGAGATCGCGTTCGCCGCGAGCGAGGGGTCGTCGCACCCGGCGTCGCCGGAGGTCGGGTCCTCGAGGAGGACGCCCGCGGGGCCCACGATGCGGCTGAGCGCCGGGAACCCGACCGGCCGCGCCGACGGCTCCGAGGCGGCGAGCCGGCACCCGGCGAGCCCGGAGGCCGCGATCGCGAGCGCCACGACGGCGGCGAGCGCGCCGGGCGACGGGGCGCCGGTTCGGGCGGGGAGCGGGCGGGTCATGGCGGGAGGCTAGCAGGAGCCGCGGGAGTCCCGCTCCGGCCGTCCCTGTCGTAGGATTCGCGGGCCGATGACCGACCTCGACGCCTCCCCGCACCTCGACGCCGCCCCGAACATCGCCGCCCCCCTCCCGGGCGGCGGCCGCCCGGTCCGCAAGGACGAGACGGATCTCCTGGACCGCGGCGTCCACATCGAGTCGTGGCTCCCGGAGCGGCGCTCGCGCCGGAAGCCGCTCGTCCTCGTCCACGGCGAGCTCGGCGGGTCGTGGGTCTGGGAGCGCTTCATGGGCTACTTCGCCGGGCGCGGCTGGGAGGCCCACGCGGTCAACCTTCGGAACCACCATCTCTCGCAGTCCGCGGATCCCGGGAGCCTCTCGTTCGACTCCTACCTCGAGGACGTCCTCGCGGCGGTCGCCCGCTACGGCGAGAACGCGGTCCTCGTCGGCCACGGGATGGGCGGCCTCCTCGCCCTCAAGGCCGCGGAGCGCCAGCGGGTCGCGGCACTCGTCCTCCTCAGCCCGGAGCCGCCACGCGAGCTCCGACCGGCCGCACGCCCGCACGAGCTCCGGTCGATCCCCGAGGCGTACGGGAAGGCGCGGCTCGGGTGGGACACGCTCCCGGAGAAGCTCCTCCGCGACCACCGCGACCTCTCGCTCCCGGACATCCTCCGGATCCAGCACCTCCTCGGCCAGAAGCCGCGCGAGGCGGGCGCGGCGCGCCGCCAGGTGGTCGCCGGGGTGCCGGTGGACCGGGCAGCGCTCGCGGCGATCCCGTCCCTCGTCGTCGGGGCCGGGCTTGACCGCTACGTCCCCGAGGCGACGAGCGAGGCGCTCGCCGAATGGCTCGGGGCCGCATACGAGCCGTTCGGGGCGCATTCCCACTACGGGCTCGTCCTCGGCGAGGCGGCCTTCGTCCAGGTCGCCGACGCGGTCCGGTCGTTCCTCGAGGCGAACCGGCTCTAGGCCCCGCGCCACGCGTGTCGACGCCCCGCTCCCGCCTTGCTATGATTCGCGCCCGTCCGGCGCCCTCGCGCCGTTCGAGCCGCATTCGTCTAGAGGCCTAGGACACCGCCCTCTCAAGGCGGAGATCACCGGTTCGAATCCGGTATGCGGTACCACCGAACCGAGACCGACGCCCCCGGCTCGCGCCTCCCGGGGGCGTCCCCGCTCCGGGGGCGCCTCGCACCGTCCCGTCCCGTCCCAGGAGCCCCACCAGATGCGACCGTCACCCGAACGTCGGCTCGTCATCCTCGCCGAGGGGAACTTCGGCCCGCACGCCGGCAAGACGGCGATGGGCGTCATCCGCTACGGGCGCGACACCGTCGTCGCCGTGATCGACTCGACGAAGGCGGGGGAGAACGTCCGAAGCTGGCTCCGCGACGAGCCCCGGTTCGACATCCCGATCGTCGGGTCGCTCGAGGAGACGCTCGCGTGGGCGGAGCGGCCGCACGCGCTCCTCATCGGGATCGCCCCGACGGGCGGGAAGCTCCCGCCGGACTGGCGCCGCGCGATCCTCGCCGCGATCCGCGCCGGCCTCGACATCCTCTCCGGGCTCCACACGATGCTCGGCGACGACCCGGAGCTCGCGGAGGCGGCGAAGCGCGCCGGCGTCCGGATCGTCGACTACCGGCGGACCCCGGAGCGCGAGGAGACCGCCCGCGGCCGGATCCCGCGCCCCGGGACCCGGACGATCCTGACGGTCGGCACCGACTGCGCGATCGGCAAGATGTCGGTCGCGCTCGAGCTCCGCGCCGCCGCGAACGCCGCCGGGCTCCGCGGCGTCTTCGTCCCGACGGGCCAGACCGGGATGATGATCGAGGGGTGGGGGGTCGCGGTGGACCGGGTGATCTCCGACTTCCTCAACGGGACGTGCGAGTGGCTCGTCGAGGAGGCGGAGCGGCTCGGCGACTGGATCTTCATCGAGGGGCAGGGCTCGATCGACCATCCGGCGTACTCCCCGGTGACGCTCGGGCTGATCCACGGGAGCACGCCCGATGCGATGGTCCTCGTCCACAAGCCCGGCCTCGAGATCCACGACTTCGACCACCGGCCGGAGATGCGCTACCCGCTGATGCCGCTCCCGGAGGCGATCGAGATGCACGAGCGGATCGCCGGGCTCGTCAAGCCCTCGAAGGTCGTCGGGATCGCGCTGAACACCTCGCTCCACCCCGACGACGCGGACGCGCGGCGGCTCATCGCCGAGGCGGAGGCGCTCACGGGCCTCCCGGCCGACGACCCGGTCCGCTTCGGCGGGGACCGCCTCTTCGCGGCGATCCGGCCGCTCGTCGAGGCGCTCCCGTGACGCTCGAGCTCCGCGCCGAGACGCTCCGGCTCGCCTTCCGAGACCCGTTCCGGATCGCCCGCTCCCACGCCGAGGAGGGACGCGGCGCGACGACCGTCGTCATCGAGCTCCGCGACCCGGCGGACGGGCCGGCCGGACCGGTCGGGCTCGGCGAGGGCTACCCGGAGCCGTACTACGGCGAGACGGCGGCGACGATGGCCGCGGTCTTCCCGCTCCTCCTCGAGGCGATCGCGCCGTTCGAGGCGGGGCTGCGCGGCGGGCTCGCAGAGGCGCGGGTGGCGCTCGAGGGGGCGTCGCGCGCGATGGACGCGGCGCTCCACCACAACGGCGGCGCGAAGTGCGCGGTCGACATCGCGCTCCACGACCTCGTCGGCAAGCGGCTCGGCATCCCGGTCCATCGACTCGTCGGCCTTCCGGCCGAGATCCCGCCGACCGACTTCACCCTCGGGATCGACGCACCCGCGGTCGTCGCCGAGCGCGCGGCCCGCGCGGCGCGGTTCCCGGCGCTGAAGATCAAGGTGGGCGGCGCCGCGGACCTCGAGACGCTCGAGGCGGTCCGCGCCGTCTACGGCGGGCCGCTCCGCGTCGACGCGAACACCGGCTGGGAGCCGGAGGCGGGCGCGAGGCTCGTCCCGGAGCTCGTCCGGCTCGGCGTGGAGCTGATCGAGCAGCCGTTCCCCCGACACCGGCTCGACCAGCTCCGCTGGCTCCAGGAGCGCTCCGAGCTGCCGATCGTCGCCGACGAGAGCGCCGTCACGATCGACGATCTCGACGGGCTCGTCGGCGTCGTCGCCGGCGTGAACGTGAAGCTCGCGAAGTGCGGCGGGACCGGCCCGGCCCACCGGATGCTCGCGCGTGCGAGGGAGCTCGGCTTCCGGACCTTCCTCGGCTGCATGGAGGAGACCTCCGTCGGGATCGCCGGCTCGGCGGCGGTCGCGTCGCTCGCCGACTGGCTCGACCTCGACGGTTGCCTCCTCCTCGCGGACGACCCGTTCACCGGGCTCGAGCTCGACGATTCGTGCCGCTGGCGCCTCACCGACGCGCCGGGTCTCGGGGTCGCCCGCGCCGCTCGCTAGGGGTCGCCCCGACCACCCCTGTCCGCACCGCACCGACACGCCCGGCCGGCCCTCCCACACCGCCGCGGGACCCGGCGGAACGTGTGGAAAAGATGGTGGACGAGTTGGTGGACAAGACCCCTTCCCACCGCCCTCCGGGCGGGTCTAGGATGGGCCTCCGACGGTCCTGCGACTCCCCCCGGGGTCGATGGGGGGCCGGCGGTCCCGGAACGGTGGCAGCGGTGCCGTCCTACGTCGCCGCGCGCCCGCCACGCCGTGCCTGAAACGCGCTCACGACCCCGCGACCCCGCAGTCCGAGGGAGGACCGACCCGCCGATGCGACCCGCGACCGTCCCCGCCGCGTCCCACCTCGCGAGTGCCGCCGCGTCCCCCGCCGCGGGCGCCACCGCGAGCCCGCCCGCGTCCTCCGTCGACCGGTCCGCGTCGCCCGATGCCGTCGAGTTCGTCCGCTTCTGCTACCGGCGACGGCGGGTCGGCTGGCCGGAGCTCTACGACGAGATGTGCGCGGTCGCGGGACGGGGGCTCTTCCGGGGCTGGAGCCACGGGGAGCTCGCGGATCACGGCATCGCGTTCGAGCTCTCGGCGATGCCGCGGCTCGCGGCGCTCGTGCGCGCGACGATCGAGTCGGAGCCGGCGCTCCCGCCGGTGGCGCGGCGCGAGCGGCCGCGCGTCGGGGTGGCGGAGGACTAGGCCCGGATCCGCCGGCGCGCCATCTCACCCTCGATCTGGCGCTCCGCCTCCACGTACGAGTCGATCCGCTCGCGGAGTTCGTTCGCCGTCGGCGTGTAGAGGTGGACCTGCTGCTGGAGGATGTAGCTGAGGCGCCGGCTCGTCATCCGCACGTGATCGAGGTTCTTCATCAGGACGAGCGGATCCATCGAGGCGAGCTCGGACGCGTCGTACATCTCCTTCATGCCCCGATCGTAGCATCGCGCCGGAGCGCCGGCGGGCTCCGGGTGGCCCGCGGGCGGCGGGACCGGCCCCCCGCTCGTCAGAGCCGGCGGAGCGCCCGCGGCGGCCAGGTCCAGTCCACCGGGGTGGAGGCCGAGGCGACGGCCCGCCGCCGGCCCGCCTCGGTCGCGCCGAGGACGAGGATCCGGTCGGTCCCGGTCGCCCTGCCGGAGGTCTCCCCCCACAGCTTCGTCATCTTCCGGCCGGGAGCGATCGCATCCGCGACGACGCCGGCGAGCCGGTAGTCGCCGGGCGCCGCCGCCTCCTCCCAGACCGCCTCCACGAGGCTGTCCGTGCCGACCACCTTCCGGCCGCGGTCCCGCTCCACGTCCCCGATGACGAGGACGACGACCGCGTCGTCGGCGAGCACCGGCCGGAGGCCGGCGAGCGTCTCGCGGAGGAAGTCGAGGTAGGCGCGGAGCCGGTGCCCGTCGTCGAGCGAGCGGTCGATCGCGGCGGCATCCATCCCGAGGAACCAGGTCCGAAGCCAGTTGTAGTAGCCGTATTTGACTACCCGGAGGTAGGGCGGCGAGGTGACGACGAGCCGCGCCCGGTCCGGGAGCCGCCGCGACCGGAGCGCCTCCACCGTCCGCGCACCGGCGTCCCGCGCGTCGCCGAGGAGCGCGATCCCCTCGCGCGCCGGCGGTGACTGGCGGAAGAGGCGCCCCACCTTCCGCTCGATCCGCCCGAACACCTCGCGCTCCGGCGCGACGAAGCCGGTCCGGGCGGCGAACTCGCGGACGTAGCGCGGCGCCATGCTGAACGTGTTCGGCATGAGCGGCGAGAGGTACGACTCCGACTTCCCGTGGAGGATCCCGGCGATCGTCGCGGCGATGAACCGGTCGGTCCGGTCGTCGAGCCAGAGCGTCCGCCGGAGGTAGAGGAGCTGGGCGAGCGTGCCGGGAGCGAAGGAGACGCGGACCTCGGGCGGAACGGCCTCCGCCACGACGGCCGCGTCTCCGTCGACCCCGGTACCCCCGGATCCCGCCGCGAGCTCCGGGACGCCCTCGCCCCGCCCGCCGTCCGCCGCCCAGCCGAGCCGGAGCGCCGCGAGCCGTGTCCGGACGGCGGCCTCGGTGGGCGGCTCCACCTTCGCCGCGGTGAGGAGGTGCGCGAACGGGTTCAGGTCGTTCCCGACGCCGATCCGCCCCTCCGCGGCCGCCTGGAGCGGGACCGTCCCGCGCCCGCTGAACGGGTCGAGGACCACGTCGCCCGGCCGGGACCAGCGCGCGATGAAGGCGTGCGCGAGGGCCGCCGGGAAGCTCGCGAGGTAGGAGCACATCGGGTGGAAGCTGTGGCCCCAGAGCCGCTGGTGCCCCTTCCAGTCCGGGGCGAGCGGAAGCTCGGGGAGCTCGATCCGCTCGCGGACGAGCCCGAGCCCGAGCTGTGACGATCCGCTGACGCTCACCGCGCGCTCATGCCTCCCGGGTTCGACGACGGGAGCGGGAGCCTAGCAGCGGGTCGGCGGCCCACCAACCGGGACGAAGGTACGGTCTTCGACCTATCGAGCGCCGTCGCGCCGGCGGTCGAGCCGGCGAACGGTCGCGCGGGCGTCAGGTGCGGGCGATCGCCACGAGCGGGACCGACGCGTCGAACGGGGAGGTGGTCACGTCCGTCGGAAGGAGCGCGAGGAGCGCCCCGAGGAGGATCACGAGCAGGATCCCCCCGGCGATCGTGATCGCGACGAGGCAGCCCACCATGAACCGGGACGAGCCGGCGCTCCCCGCCGGGTGCTCGCGGGCCCACTGTTCGTCGCTCTTCGTCAGGTAGAGGATCCCCTCGATCAGCCCCACGATCGCCGGGATCCCCGTCCAGAAGAAGACGAGGTAGAGGAGGCCGAGCCCCACCTGGCCGAGGTAGAAGCGGTGGGCGCCGAAGGAGCCGAGGAGGATCGCGAGGACGCCGGCGGCGATCCGGTCGGGCGGGCGACGGTCGCCCGCTCCGGCGGCGGGGACCGGCTGCGGACCGGTCGGCGGCGGGC
>JBJOLT010000019.1:0-19479 GCA_046045415.1 Chloroflexota bacterium
CAACAGTGCAGGTACCGCCGGAGGCGGGATCCACAATGAAGGCACCCTCACCCTGTCCGGCAGCGCGAAGGTCAGCGGCAACCTGGCACCCTACGGAGCGGGGATCTCAAACCGCAATGGCAGCGTGTCCCTGTCCGGGACTGCGCAGGTTTCGGGGAATGGGGGGGCTGTGAGCACCCAATCGGGCGGCGGGGTCTACAACGGAGACCCCGACTCCCCGTCAGTCACGGGCACTCTCACCCTGTCCGGCAACGCGTCGGTGTGGGGCAACACGGCCAGGGACGGCGGCGGGATCTTCAGTGGTTCCTCAAGTGCCGTTACCCTCTCCGGCAGCGCGGAGGTCACCGACAACACGGCGGGCAGCTCCGGCAATGGGGGCGGCATCTACAACAACGGGACCCTCACCATGGCCAACGGTTCGTCGGTGAGTGACAACACCGCCGCCTTCTTCGGCGGAGGGATCTTCAACACCGGCACCGTGACCATGTCCGACTCGTCGAAGGTCAGCGGCAACACGGCAGCCTACGGCGGCGGGCTCGCCCAAGCCGCCGGCACCTTCACCCTCGCGGGATCGTCGGCGGTGAGCGGCAACTCGGCCAGCGGCTCCGTTGGCGGGGCGTACGTGACAGGCGGCTCGGTCACATCGACCGGCGGTACGATCAGCGGTAACACGAACGGCGATTGCGTTGCGGCGGGGGGCACGTGTCCGTCGTGAGGGCCATCCGCCCGACCACCTGAAACCGGACGAAGGGCCCGCCCGCGCAGGGTGGGCCCTTCTGACTGCTCGACGCGATCCGCGGGCGAGGACGAGCTACCGCTCGGTCCAACGTACGCCGACGCGCACCACGCGAGCGCGTCGTAGGCTTCGGTCTCCGAGCCCCGCGGGCCGTCCGGGGGCGCCAGGCTCACAGCGCTGTCGGCGGCGAGGACGATACGAGAGGCGGTCGTCCGCCCAGGAGCGGTGGGGGCAGGCACGGAGCCTGGCCGGCGACTTCGAGAGCAGCGACTTCGGTGGCCATCGCGCCGGGCGCATCGACCGCGCCGCACCAGAAGGACGGGCATGAACAAGCTGATTCGAACCCTGAACTCCCTGATGGGCGCCCGGATGTCGCGGTCCGGACGCTTCGTCCAGATCGAGACGCTCGGCCGCAGGTCGGGCCGGTGGCGCGCCACCCCGCTGGGCTACGTGCACGCCGAGGACGGCGCGCTCCTCGTGCGCGCGGGCCGCGCGGACGCGCACTGGGCGCTCAACCTCCTCGCGAACCCCACCTGCCGCGCCTCGCTTCGCGGGCGGACCCTCACCTACCGCGCCGAGCACCTTCTCGAGGATGCTCGCGAGGCCGCCCTCCGTGCGTTCACGGACCGGTACGGCCGAGGGCTGGAGGACCGGGCGGGCGCCGGTCCGGCCTTCCGGCTCATCCCGGTGGAGGAGCAGCCGGCCGCCTGAGCGCCGGGATGCCGAGCGTCCCACGAACGAGCCGGGAGCTGCGTCGCCCGATCGGTCCTCCGTCGCCGCGCCCGTCGTGGAGCTCCCGCTGAAGCGCGCCGTCGCCGCCGTGCGGGTACAGGGCCGACCGTCGCCGGCCGGCGGGGCCGGGCGCCTCGAGGGGCCCGCTTCTCTGTTTCCCGATACGATCGAGCGGATGGATGCGCGGTCCGCTGCATGCGGCGGGAGAGTCCGGTCGCAGCTCTTCGCCTCGCTGCTCCTTGCCGGCCTGATGCTCGTTGGGGCGCGGCCGGCGCTCGCCCACCAGCCCGTGCTCGTCGGCAGCGCGACGACCGAGGTCGTGGAACCCGAGATCTCGAAGGCGTACTACGGCGTCCTCTCGGGCGCGGCGCACGCCTACGTCATCGACTCCGACATCGAGTTCGACCTCTACGTCGGCATCCTCGTCCCCGACGGTGCGAGCCCGGAGCGGGACGTGATGGCGGAGATCTACCGCGGCGAGGAACTGGTGGAGCGCATCGGCGGGGCCGGCGCGGCGTGGGTGTCCTTCTACGAGCCGTTCGGTCAGAACACCTACTGGGACGGTGGCGAGTATCGCCTCCGCGCGGCGCCGGGGGTCTACACGATCAGGGTCTCGAGTCCCGACAACGCCGGCAAGTACTCGCTCGCGATCGGCGAGATCGAGTACTTCGACCTGGAGGATCGGGCGAACGCCCTCGCCGTCCTCCCGGGCATCCAGCGGGAGTTCTTCGGCGTCTCGGCCGTCGAGCTCGTCGGCACCCGGTACGGCCTGCTGAACCTGCTGGTGATCTACGGCGCCGCGCTCCTTGCCGCGCTCCTCTACGGACTCGTGCTGCGTCGACGCCCGGTCCGTCCGATCGCCTGGATCCCGCGGCCCATCGGCACGCGGATCCGAGTCGCCGCCGCGGTCGCGCTCTTCGGCCTCGCGGTCACGACCTCGTGGAGCCCGCTCCTGCTCTTCGTCTCGGGGTTCCTGCTCTTCGACGCACTCCTGGGCCGGCTCCGGACGGACGAGCCGACGGGGAGCGAGGCCGCGCCGCCCCGCGACGCCTAGGGGGATCGCGTCAGCGTCGCTTCTGGGGCTTGAACGTCGCCGTGTACGTGGTCGCCGACGCGGGCGCGACGATCGTGTGGGTGGCGCGGCCCCGGTCGGACCACGAGCCGAACGAGTACGACGTGCCGGAGAGCGTCTGGGGCGAAGGAGCCCCGATCGAGCGCTCCATGCCGACGACGCTCCCAAAGACGCACGGCGACGGGCAGGGCTGGCCGTCCACGGTCGTCGCGAGGCCGTTCGGGCTCGTCGCGAGCGTCAGCGTGACGAGCCGCGGGTCGATGCGGCGGCTGACGGTATGGGTGAGGCCCCAGGAGTCGGTCACGGTGAGCGAGAGGACGTACCAGACGCCGGTGGACGTCTCGCCCGTCCGAGGGATCGTGAAGGTCCCGCTCGTGCCGGAGAGCCCCGAGAGGAACGGGTGCGTGTGGGTGTCGTGGTGGAGGACCACCTCCCACGCGAAGCGTCCCGACCCGAGCGTCTCCTCCGCGTCCGTCGCGACGCCCGCGAAGGCGATCGTCTCCCCGGCGCGATAGGTCGTCCCGGCGGCCGGGGCGGATATCGTCGCAGCCGGCGCCGTGTTCGGGACGACGGTGAGGATCGCCTCGCCGGTCGTCGCGCTCCCGGCGTCGTTCGAGACGATCGCGCGGAAGACGGCGCCGGAGTCCGCGAGCGAGGTCGTCCCGAGCGAGTAGGTCGCTCCGGTCGCGTCCGCGATGTCCACCCCGTCGCGCTGCCACCGGTACGAGAGCGGCTCGGTGCCGAGGGCGCCGACGGAGAAGGCGACCGCGCCACCGGCGGCGACGGTCCGGGATGCCGGCTGCTGGACGATCGTGGGGGCACCGGTCGCGGTGTAGGCGATCCGCCCGACGACGCCGGTCGTCGAGCCGCTCCCGCGGGCGAGGTAGTAGAGGGCGCCGTCCGGCCCGACGCGCAGGTCGACCGGGGCGGCGATCCCCGTCGCGAACGTCGTGACCGCGTTGCCGTCCGCGGGATCCAGCCGGTTGATCCAGCCGCCGCAGTAGTCCGCGAAGAAGTAGCTCCCGACGTACGAGCCGGGGAAGGTGCGCGTCGTGGGGTCGTAGAAGGTGCCGCCGGTGATCGCGCAGCCGAGGAACGGCCCGCTGCCGTGTCCGTACCAGTGGATCGGTCCCGTGTGGCCCGCGGTCGTCGTGGGACCCTCGGAGCTGGGCCAGCCGTAGTTCGCGCCGGCGGTGCCGTCGTCGATCTCCTCCCACGCGTTCTGGCCCACGTCGTTGATGAGCATCCGTCCGGTCCCCGGGCGGAAGGCGAAGGTGTACGGGTTCCGGAGCCCGAGGGCCCAGATCGCCCGATCGATGCCGGTCGCCGAGCCGTAGAACGGGTTGTCGGTCGGGATCGAGCCGTCCGCTCCGATGCGGAGGATCTTGCCGAGCACGTTCGACAGGCTCTGCGCGTTCGATCCCGTCGCGTTGTCGCCCACCGCGACGTAGAGCTTGCCGTCGGGGCCGAAGTGGAGCGCCCCGCCGTTGTGGTTCGTCGCCGTCGAGAGATTGTCGAGGTCGAGGAGGATCGTCTCGCTGCCGGCGAGCGCGACGTCGCCGTCCGCCGTGAAGCGGCTGACCCGGTTGTGGATCGCCGGCGTGGTCGCGGTGTAGTAGACGTACACGTACCCGTTCGACGCGAAGGCGGGATCGAAGGCGACGCCGAGCAGGCCGCGCTCGCCCGTCGCGCTCACCGGCACCGTGAGGAACGGCGTCGGGAGCAGCACCCCGTCCTTGACGACGCGGAGGGAGCCCGCCTGGGTGGCGACGAAGATCCGGCCGTCGGGTGCGAACGCCATCGCGGTGGGGTTCGCGAGGCCGGAGACGACCGTCGTCTGGGCGAAGCCGCTCGGTGCGGCCGCATCGACGACGCGCGCCGGGATGAGTGCGGGGCCGACGAGCGCGACGAGGAGGAGCGGGAGCGCGGCGGCACGGGCGTGGAGGATCGGCATCGCCCGATCATATCGGCGGATCCACGCGGGGCCGTCCCCGTCGCCGTCTCGTGCGGCGCCCGCGCACCGGTTTCACGCGTCGGTGACGGCGCCAGGGTGCGGGTGGGCGGTCAGTCGGGGAGGAAGGTGGCGAGGTAGGCGATGAGCAGATCGGCCACCAGCTCCACCCGGCGTTCGTCCGGATCCGGTCCGGCGTGGGCGACGTCGATCCCGTGACGAGCCGTTGAGATCAGGAGGCGCGTGATCGGGAGCCAGTCGTCGGCGGACATCGCCGGCGTCCGGGTGGAGAGCGCCGTCGCCGTGAGGAGGGACCCCACTTCCTGGCCGGCGTCGAGGACGGGCCGGAGCTCCGGGATCGTCATGAGGCCGACGACGATCGCCCGCCCTTCCGGGACGTCCCGCCGCATCCGGCCCATCTCGTGGACGGTGCCGCGGACGACGGCGCGCCAGTCCGGTGCCCCCGCGAGGAGGGGCATCGCGTCGACCATCCGGTCGCACTGGGCGATCTCCCGGCGGAGGGCGATCTCCCGGAGGATGGCGTTGATGTCGACAAAGTAGCGATAGAGCGTCGCGATGTTGATTCCCGCGGCGCTCGCGACGCCGTGCGTCGTGAGGTCGTGGACGGGGACGGTGCCGAGGAGCTCCGAGGCGACCGCGAGGACGTGTTCCACCGTCTCGTGCCCACGCCTCGTCGTCGGCTCGGTCCGCAGGGGCGCCGTGGCCGCCCGGAGGCGGATCAGCTCCGACCGCTCGAGGATGCGCCGGTACGGCTCGCTCGGATCGTCGACGGTTCGGGCCACCATCGCCCGAGTCTACCCCCGGATGTCGCCGGGCTGGGCGGCCGCGCGGGTCACGCGGCGCGCGTCGCGGGCGCTACGGGAGCGCTGCGGCGAGCGCCGTCCCGGTCGGCGTCCCGGCGGTGGCGAGCGCCGCGGGCGTCCCCTCGAAGACGACCCGCCCTCCCTCGCGGCCGGCGCCCGGTCCGAGGTCGATCACCCAGTCCGCGTGCGCGACGACGGCGAGGTCGTGCTCGACGACGATGACGGAGCGTCCGCCGTCGACGATCCGGTCGAGCGTCGCGAGGAGCGCTGCCACGTCGGCGGGATGCAGCCCGGTCGTCGGCTCGTCGAGGAGATACGTCCCGGCCTCCGTCGCCATCCCGCTCGCGAGCTTGAGGCGCTGCCGCTCACCGCCGGAGAGGCTCGCGAGCGGCTGACCGAGCGTCACGTAGCCGAGTCCCACCTCGACGAGCCGCCGAAGGACGGCATGGGCCGCCGGGATCCTCGACTCGCCGGCCCCGAAGCAGGCGGCAGCCTCCTCGGCCGGCATCGAGAGGACCTCGCCGATGTCGCGGCCCCCGAGGCGGTATGCGAGCACCCGATCGTCGAAGCGCCGGCCCTCGCAGGTGTCGCAGCGCGCGGCCGACTCCGCGACGATCCCGAGATCGGCGTAGACGACGCCGAGCCCGCCGCAGTCCGGGCAGGCGCCGGACGAGTTGGGACTGAAGAGCGATGCGTCGACGCCGTTGGCCTTCGCGAACGCCTTCCTGACGGGGTCCAGCAGGCCCGTCCAGGTGGCGGCGCTGCTCCGGCGGCTCCCCCGGATCGGCGCCTGGTCGACGACGACCACACCCGCGTCGCGCGGGAGCGACCCGGGGACGAGCGAGGTCTTCCCCGAGCCGGCGACCCCCGTGACCGCGCAGAGGACGCCGAGCGGCACCTCGACCGAGACGCCGGCGAGGTTGTTCAGCCGGGCATCGTGGATCCGGAGCGCGCCCGTGGGTTGCCGCACCGCCGCCTTGAGCCGCACCCGATCGGCGAGATGGCGGCCCGTCGCGGTCCCGCTCTCGCGCAGCCCGGCGGGCGTCCCCTCGTAGCAGACCGTCCCCCCGGCCGCTCCGGCGCCGGGACCGAGATCGACGACGTGGTCGGCGATCGCGATGACCGCGGGGTCGTGCTCCACGACGAGGACGGTGTTCCCCTTGTCCCGGAGCCGGAGGAGGAGCGCGTTCAGCCGCGCGACGTCCTGCGGGTGGAGTCCCACCGTCGGCTCGTCGAAGATGTACGTCACGTCGGTCAGGGCGGACCCGAGGTGGCGGACGAGCCTGACGCGCTGCGCCTCGCCACCCGAGAGCGTGCCGGCGGCCCGATCCAGCCGAAGGTAACCGAGGCCGATCTCCACGATCCCGTCGAGGATCGCGAGGGTCGCCCGGACGAGCGGCGCCACCGACGGCTCGTCGAGCCCGCGGACCCAGGTGGCGAGCTCCGCCACCTCCATGGCGCACGCGTCGGCGATGCTGACCCCACGGATGGTGGAGCCGCGTGCCGCGTCGTTGAGGCGCGTCCCGCCGCACGCCCCGCACGGTGCGAAGGACGCGATCCGGTCGACGAACGCGCGGAGGTGCGGCTGGAGCGACTCGATGTCCCGATCGAGGAAGGCGGCCGTGATCCGGGGGATGAGCCCCTCGTACGTCATGTTCAGTCCGGCGACCCGGACCTTGACGGGCTCCCGGTGGAGCAGGTCGTGCAGCTCCTGCTCGCCGTAGTCGCGGATCGGCTTCGCGGGATCGAGGAAGCCCGACTCGGCGTAGAGCCGGTGGTTCCACCCGCCGACCTGGTACCCGGGGATCCGGAGCGCCCCGTCCGCGAGCGAGAGGGATGCGTCGAGCAGCGCGTCGACGTCGACCCCGGCGACGGTCCCGAGCCCGTCGCACGCCGGACACATCCCGCCCTGGCGGTTGAACGAGACCGCGGTCGCCTTCGCGGCCTTCCTCTCGACCGTGACGGCGCCCCGCGCGCGGACGCTCGCCGTGTTGAAGGAGTAGGCGATCGGACTGCCGAGCGGCGGCGTGGCGAGCCGGCTGTAGAGGAGGCGGAGGAGCGCGTTCGCATCGGTCGCCGTCCCGACGGTGGAGCGGGGGTTCCCGCCGATCCGCTCCTGATCCACGGCGATCGCGGTCGTCAGCCCCTCGATGAGATCGACGTCGGGTCGCGCCGCCGGCGTCATGAAGCCCTGGATGAAGGCGCTGTACGTCTCGTTCAGGAGCCGCTGCGACTCGGCGGCGATCGTCGAGAAGACGAGCGAGCTCTTGCCGGAGCCGGAGACACCGGTGAAGACGGTGAGGCGGCGCTTCGGGATCTCGACGGTCACGTCGCGCAGGTTGTTCGCGCGCGCCCCGCGGACGAGGATCCGATCGTGGCTGTCGGCGGTCATCGCGGGGCGACGGTGCGGCTCGTGGGGCTCGTCCGACTCGCCGGGCCTAGGCCCGGCTCGTGCCGCGGACGGTCCCGGGCCCGATCTCGTCCCACCACGTCTCGAGCGACGGGCGCAGCTCGTCGTGCGCCGCGTCCGCGATCTCGTCGAGCCGGTCGAAGGCGAGGAGCCCGTGATCGCCGATCCGCGGGCGGAGGACGAGCGTGCGGGCGTCGCCGTCCCCGACCCGGTTCCGCAGGTGGCGCGACCCGGCCATCATCGTGCGCTGCGCCACCTCGGCGATCGAGGGGAGGCGGCGTCGCCGGCCGGACGGCAGGAGGCGCCCGGCGAGCAGCGAGAAGCCGGAGACGTCCGGTGCGAGCGGGTCGAAGGGGAGCGGGTCGCTCCTCGGGGAGAGATCGATCGCGACGATGGAGCCGGTCCCGATCCGCCGACGCATCTCGGCGACCGGGACGTTGTCGAGGAGGCCGCCGTCGATGAGGAGCTCGCCGCCACGGACGACCGGCGGGAGGACCATCGGGAGCGAGATGCTCGCCCGGACGGCGTCGACGACGGACCCCGCGTCCTGGACGACCCGCTCGGCGCGGGAGAGGTTCGTGGCGATCGCGAAGTAGGGGAGCCAGAGATCCTCGACGGCGATCCCCGGCCTGACGAGGGAGCCGAGCGCCCGGAGGATCCGCCGGCCGCGGAGGAGCGAGACGATCGGGAGCGTGTAGTCCCGGAGCGAGCGGACGAGGGGGAGCGCCCGCTCCCGGATCTCCGCCGCGGGGACGCGGTCGGCGATCGCCGCCCCGACGAGCGCCCCCTGCGACGTCCCGCCGACGAGGTCGATCGGGATGCCGAGTTCCTCGAACGCGCGGAGGACGCCGAGGTGGGCCCAGCCGCGTGCGCCGCCGCCGCCGAGGACGAGCCCGATGCTGGCGCCGGTCACCCAGCGGGCGACCCGGGCGATCTCCGCGGGATCGTTCGGCCGGAGGTTGAGGTGTTGCGCGACCGGCCGATCGACGAGCCAGCGCGCGGTCCCCTCGGGGGCGACGCCCTCCGGATGGAGGAGGACGAGGGTGACCCGCGGTCCCCCGCGCTCGCGTGGCGCGAAGACCGCCGCATCGACGGGACCGATCGCCGGGTCGTCATCGGCCCTCGCGAGGAGGAGGACCTCGTCCGCGTGACGGAGCGCCCGGGCGTTCCAGCGCGTCCACTCGCGGTCGCCGACGCAGGCGAGGAGCCGGTCGCTCTGGCTGTGGTCCTCCAGCAGCGTCGCGAGCGTCTCCTCCGGGGCCCCCTCGGCGGGGTCGACGAGCCGGACCGCGTGCCGCGTCGAGACCGCTGCTGCGAGCGACGACGCGAAGGCGACCGGGTCCGCTCCGCCGATCGGGAAGATCGCGACGGTCCGGTCGCGCGCCGCGACCTCGCCCTTGACGAGCGTGAGTCGCCGGAGCCGGCCCGCGAGGATCCGCATGATCGGGAGCGCGGCCGCGGGGCGCTCCGCGATGAGCGTCTCGAAGTCGGAGCCGCCGATCCGCGCGACGACGGAGTCCCGGACGGCGTAGACGGTGGCGGAACGTGGCTGCCCCGTGATCAGGCCCAGCTCGCCGACGGTCTCCCCGCGGACCGCGTCGGAGAGGACCTGATCGCCCCCCTCGCCCTGGAGGACGGCGCGGAGCCGTCCGGCGAGCACGACGTAGGCGGAGTCGCCCGGGTCGCCCTCCTCGAAGAGCACGGTGCCCCCGGGGACCTCGAGGAACGCCGCGACCGCCTCGACGGCATCGAGGATCTCCTGGTCGTCCCCGAAGAGACTCCGGGCCGCGTCCCTGAGGCGCCGGCGGTTGTCCGGGTCGGCGGGGTCGCGGACCGGCCGGATCCGGTCGGCGTCGTCGCCGGTCGCGGGACGCGGGTCGCGCGGCTCGTCGTCCATCGAGCCGGAGTCTACCCGTCCGCGAGCGGGCGGAGCGGAAGCGGGGCAAGATACCCGTGTGAGAGCGGCGATCGAGATCTCGGGACTGACGAAGCACTATCTCCTCGGGAACGAGCGGGTGGTCGCGCTCGACGCCGTCTCCCTCGAGATCGCGCCCGGCTCGCTCTTCGCGATCATGGGACCGTCCGGCTCAGGCAAGAGCACGCTGATGAACCTCCTCGGGCTGCTCGACTCGCCGACCGCGGGGAGCTACCGGATCGGCGGACGGGAGGTCGCCCGCCTCTCCGACGCAGAGCGGAGCCGCGCGCGGCGCGAGTCGATCGGCTTCATCTTCCAGAGCTTCAACCTGCTCCCCCGGAAGAGCGCGCTGGAGAACGTCGCGACCCCGCTGATGTACGCGGGGGTGGGCCGTCGGGAGCGGATCCGGCGCGCGACGGCGCTCCTCGAGCAGCTCGGCCTCGGCGAGCGGCTCGGCCACCGGCCGACCGAGCTCTCCGGCGGGCAGCAGCAGCGGGTCGCGATCGCCCGCGCGCTCGTGAACGAGCCGACGCTCATCCTCGCGGACGAGCCGACCGGGAACCTCGACTCGCACACCGGGCGCGAGGTGCTCGGGATCCTCAAGGACCTCCACGCGTCGGGGCGGACGATCGTCGTCGTGACGCACGACCGGGCGGTCGCCGAGAACGCCGAGCGGATCGTCACGCTCGTGGACGGTCGCGTCGTGGGCGACGAGTCGGCGCGCGCCGCGATCGAGCGGAACGCCTGATGCGGCCGGCCGACTTCGCCCGGGAGGCGCTCGCGGACCTCCGGGCGTCGAAGCTCCGGAGTCTCCTCACGGGCCTCGGCGTCATCATCGGCGTCGGCTCCGTCACGCTCCTCCTCTCGCTCGGCGAGGGCGTTCGCGCGCAGGTCGCCGGCACCTTCGTCGACCTCGGCTCCACCCGCCTCATCGTCGGCCCGGCGGGCGGCGACGTCGGTCCGGCGTCCAGCACGATCACCCTCGACGACGTCGCGGCGATCGAGGCGGTGGACGGTGTGCTCGACGTCGCGCCGAACCTGAACCTCGCACTCCCCGTCGCGACGACGGGGGATCCGGTCCGCCTCCCGGCGGTGGGGACGCGCGGCGCGTACTTCGAGATCGCCGGGGACGAGCTCGTCGCGGGCGAGCCGTTCGGCGGTGGCGGGGCCGTGCTCGACGAGTCCGCCGTCCGGACCCTCTTCGGCGAGATCGGCGCGGCCGCGGCGGTGGGGCGGACGATCGAGGCGGCGGAGACGACGCTGACGGTGAGCGGGGTCGTCGAGGATCCCCCGTTCGCGAACGGTGGCGGGTTCGGCCCCGGCGGCGGTGGCGGGACGACCGGGAGCGAGCGGAGCGGCGTCGCCTACCTCCCCGTCGAGGTGCTGATGGACGCCGCCGACCAGGAGTACGTCACCCAGGTGAACCTCCGGGCGGTCGATGCGGAGCGCGTCGAGGAGGTCCGGCTCGCCGTCCTCGAGCTGATGGAGGAGCGGCACGGCGTCCGCGACGTGCAGGTGGTGAGCCTCGCCCGCGTCCTCGACCGGGTGAACGAGGCGCTCTCGGTCATCACCGGGTTCCTCGCGGCGCTCGCCGGGATCAGCCTCCTCGTCGGCGGGATCGGGATCATGAACATCATGCTCGCGGTCGTCGCGGAGCGGACGCGGGAGATCGGGATCGCCCGGGCGCTCGGCGCCACGCGGCGTGCGGTCATCCTCCAGTTCCTGACGGAGGCGATCTTCATCTCGCTCCTCGGGGGGATCGTCGGCCTCCTCCTCGCGCTCGCCGCCGCCGCGGGCATCGACGCCGCACTCGGCGTCCCGGCGATCGTCAGCCCGGCGATCGTCGGCCTCGCGCTCGGCGTCTCGACGGCGATCGGCGTCCTGTTCGGGGTCCTCCCGGCGTGGCGCGCGGCCCGTCTCGACCCCATCAGGGCGCTCCGGCACGACTGAGCGCCGGGGGCCGGCGCGGCCCGCGGCTCCGCGACCCGGCACCCCGGATCCCCGTGCCGTCCCGACGCGCCCGCGACGCCCGGGCACCGCGCCGGTGCGTCCGCGCACCACCTCCTCCCCGCTCCGACTGGACGCGCCCCGGTGCGGTGACGCACCATCGTGTGGACTCCGGGGCGGTCCGGGGCGGTGTCGGAGGGTCGAGTGTCGTCGCTGCGGGTCCGGTCCGGTTCCTTCCTCTTCGCGACGCTCCTCGCCGTGGGCGCGGCGGGACTCCCGGTCGTCGCGGTCGGCCGCAGCGCCGGCGAGGATCCCGGCTCGGCTCCGGCGGTCGGCGACGCGACCCTCGGGGCCGCCGGGACCGCCGATACGCCCGCGGTCGCCGTCGGCGGCGGTGCCGTGTCCGTCGCCGCGTCGGTGGCCGGGGGAGTCGCCGCGGTGAGCGTCGGCCCCGCGACGGGCGGCGAGGCACTCGGCGACTTCGTCCTGGCCGGCGGCCTCGGGACGGCCGTGGCGGACGACGGGGGGATCGGCACGGGCGTCGTGGCCGCGGCGGCCCCGCGCGCGAACGACCGCGTCATCGTCCGGTTCCGACGGGGCCCCACCTTCCTGCCGGGGAGCGGTCCGAGCCGCGCGCTCGTCGCGCGGGACAACGTCCATCTCGTCGTCAACCCGCCGGGGCTCCCGGTGGAGGCGGTGCTCGCCCGGTACGCCGCCGACCCGAACGTCGTCTACGCCGAGCCCGACCACACCATCACCGTCGCCCGGACGCCGAACGATCCGCTCTACGGGACGCACCAGTGGGACATGGGGAAGATCGGTGCGCCCGCGGCGTGGGAGTCCGCGACGGACGCGAGCTCGGTCGTCGTCGCCGTCATCGACACCGGGATCGCCTACGGCCACCCGGACCTCGCACCGAACCTCTGGTCCGACCCCGCGAACCCGACCGTCCACGGGTTCACCTGCTCCGGCGGCGTCTGTTCGCCCGGCGGTGCGGACGACCACGGCCACGGGACGCACGTCGCAGGGACGATCGGCGCAGCCGGGGACGACTCGACGGGGATCGCCGGGGTCACATGGGACGTCCAGCTCCTCTCGATCAAGTTCCTCGGAGCGGGCGGGAGCGGCCAGATCTCCGACGCGGTGGCGGGCTTCGAGAAGCTCCGCGCGCTCAAGCTCGCGGGCGTGAACATCCGGGTGACGAACAACTCGTGGGGCGGCGGCGGCTACAGCCAGGCGCTCGCGGACGCGATGGCAGCGCTCGAGTCGACCCCCGGCGCGCCGTCGACGCTCCACGTCTGCGCGGCCGGCAACTCGTCCGCGAACGCCGACTTCACGCCGATGTACCCGGCCGCCTACCCGAGCCGCGGGATCGTCTCGGTCCTCGCGACGGATTCGAACGACGTGGGCGCATCGTTCACGAACTACGGCTCGGCCTCGGTCGACATCGCCGCACCCGGCGTCAACATCGTCTCGAGCGCCTCCACCGGCACGTGCTCGCTCTGCGATCCGAGCGGCTACCGGAGCCTGAGCGGGACGTCGATGGCCTCGCCGCACGTCGCGGGCGTCGCGGCGGCGATGCTCGCCCGCCACCCCGCCCTGAGCGCCGCCCAAGCGCGCGACGCGCTCCTCCGGCCGGCGAGCTACCAGGCGCTCACGGACGCGAAGGCGCGCCGGACGACGACCGGGGGACGTCTCGACTTCGCGAAGGTGCTCGCCAACGAGGGCTTCTACGCCGACCCGGTCCTCAACGCGTTCCCGAGCGTGTCCGTGGGGCCTGACGTGCTCGCGACACCCGGGTCGCCCATCGCCTTCACCCAGAGCGCGAGCGACCCGGACGGCGATCCGCTCCGCTCCAGCGTCGGTCGCGGCCCGATCGACGCGGGGAGCGCGTGGCTCTTCGGCTCCCGCGTCGCGTCGCTCTTCCCCGCCAGCCCCCCGTTCACCGCGCCGGGGCTCGCCCGGACCGCCGCGGTCCCGTACGACATCACCGTCTCCGACGATCGCGGCGGGGGAGCGGCGGCCCGCAACTGGGCCGTCGTCGAGCCGTCGACCGGGGTCGGGTCGCCGCCGAGCGGCATCCTCACGGTCCCGGCGAGCGCCACGGTGGGTCAGGCCGTGACGATCTCGTTCGTCGCGACCGATCCGGATGGCGGCCCGGTCGCCTGGGACATCTGGGCATCGACCGCCTACAGCGCGGCCGGGAGCTGCTGCTGGACCGGCAGCTCCCTCTCGCGGACCTTCTCCGCCGCCGGGATCTACCGGATCTCGGTGACCGCGATGGACCGCGAGCTCCTCGCCTCGCCGACGTACACGGCGGTCATCTCCGTCGGCGGCGTCGCCGGCTCGCCGCCGGTCGCGGCCGCGACCCTCTCCGCACTCTCCGGGACGGCGCCGCTCACCGTCAGCGTGGACATGAGCGCGAGCGCGGACACCGACGGGACGCTCCGCTACTACTTCATCGGCTGCGGCACCTCGTTCACGATCGGGCAGCGGACGCCCGTCGGCTCATGCACCTTCTCGAACCCGGGCACCTACTGGCTCCTGCTCCAGGTCCAGGACGACACGGGGCTCATGGGCCTGACCTCGCGCTACGTCGTCGTCACCCCGCCGGCACCGCCACCGCCTCCGCCACCGCCGCCGCCCCCGCCGCCGTCGCCCGACACGACGCCCCCGGCGGTCCAGTTCCTCTCCCCGTCGGACGGGAGCACCGTCCTGGAGGCGGTGTCGGTTGGACTCGCGGTGACCGACGGGACGGACGGATCCGGCGTCGCCGACGTGGAACTCTTCCTCGACGGGACGGCGGCGACGAGCTCGCTCGGCCGCCTCGGGGCCGGCCCGTGGACGTGGCGGTGGGACGCTTCGACCGCCACGACGGGGAGCCACCTCCTCTTCGCCGTGGCGCGCGACCTGAGCGGCAACACGACGGTCGTGACGCGGTCCGTCACGGTGAGCCGGCCCATCATGCCCGCCGTGGCGCTGACCCCGAGCGGGGCGCTCACCGTCAAGCGGCGCGCCCGGGTGGACCTCACGGCCGCGGTGAACGCGCCGACCTACGGCATCGCCCGCGTCGAGTTCTGGATCGGCCCGACGGGGAGTCAGTCGCTCGTCTGCTCCGACGCCGTCGCACCGTACGCGTGCTCGTGGACGTCCCCGAACGCCACGGCGAGCGTGAGCGCGGTCGCGCGGGCGTACGACGGGCGCGGCAATCTCGCTTCGTCCAACATCCTCGCGATCCGGGTCCGCTGACGGCGCTCCGGGTCCACCGCCGGGATCCAGCGGCTAGGATGGCCCCCGAATGACCGACCTGCTCGGCCCCCTCGCCGCGAACCTGCTCTCCCCGGTCGTCCTCGCGTTCGCCCTCGGCATCGTGGCGGTCCTCGTCCGGAGCGACCTGAAGGTCCCGGAGGCGCTCTTCGAGAGCCTCTCGATCTACCTGCTCCTCGCGATCGGGCTGAAGGGAGGCGTCGCGCTCTCGGTCGCCCGGCTCGACGAGGTCCTCCTCCCGGCGCTCGGCGCGATCGGACTCGGGTGCGTGATCCCGCTCTGGGTCTTCGCCGCGGTCCGCCGCCTCGTGGGGCTCGGCCGGGTTGACGCGGCGGCGATCGCGGCGCACTACGGTTCGGTCTCCGCCGTCACCTTCGTCGCCGCGCTCGTCTTCCTCGAGGGCGCGGGGATCGCCGTCGAGGGCTATGTGGCGGCGCTCGTCGCGCTCATGGAGGTACCCGGGATCGTCGTCGCGCTCCTCCTCGCCCGCGGTGAGCGTCGGGGCTCGACCGCCGAGTCCGTCCGGGAGCTCGTCACGAGCAAGAGCGTCCTCCTCCTCGGCGGCGGCCTCGTCGTCGGCGCCCTCAGCGGACCGGAGCGGTTCGCGCCGGTCGCACCGCTCTTCGTCGACCTCTTCCAGGGGGTCCTCGTCCTCTTCCTCCTCGAGCTCGGCCTCATCGCCGGCCGGCGTCTCCGCGACGTCAGGGTCGTCGGGCCGCGTCTCGCGCTCGTCGCGATCGGCGCGCCGGTCGTGAACGGGATCGGCGGCGCGGCGGTCGGGGTGGCGACCGGCCTTTCGCTCGGCGGCGCCACGGTCCTCGGCGTCCTCGCCGCGAGCGCCTCGTACATCGCCGCCCCGGCGGCGGTCCGGCTCGCGCTCCCGGGGGCGAACCCCAGCCTCTATCTCGCGGCGGTCCTCGCCGTCACCTTCCCGTTCAATCTCGCGGTCGGGATCCCGCTCGTCCTTGCGGCGGCCAGGTTCTTCTCGGGAGGCTGAGATGGCGCTCGTGACGCGGAGGAAGGTGACGATCGTGGCGGAGGCGCTCCTCGAGGAGCGGCTGATCCGCGAGCTCCGGGCACTCGGGGCGCGCGGCGTGACGATCGGCCCCGTCCGCGGGGAGGGGTCGAGGGGCGTGCGCTCCGGCGACTGGGAGGGGTCGAACGTCCGCCTCGAGTCGATCGTGTCGCGCGAGGTCGCGGACGCGATCCTCGCGCGGATCGCCGAGCGCTACTTCGACGACTACGCGGTGATCGCCTGGGTCGACGACGTCGAGGTGGTCCGCGGCGACAAGTACGGGTGACCGCGCGCTAGAGCGAGCCGGAGGCCGCGAGCCGGCGGACCTCCTCGGCACGGGCACGGATCGCCGCCTTCGCGCCGTCGTCCCGCTTCCGCCACGCCGCGGCGACGGGTGCGGTCCGGTGGTTCCCGCCGATCAGGTCGAGGTGGCGGTCGACGAAGTCCCAGTAGAGCGTGCTGAAGGGGCAGGCGTCGTCGCCGGTCGAGCGATCCGGCCGGTACGGGCACCTCCCGCAGTGGTCGCCCATCCGGTGGAGGTAGGCGCCGCCCGCGACGTACGGCTTCGAGGTGAACGTCCGGTCGGCGAACTGGCTCATCCCCATCACGTTCGGGGTGACGACCCAGTCGAAGGCGTCGACGAACATCTCGAGGAACCAGTCGTTCACCTCGGCCGGAGCGACGCCGGCGAGGAGCGCCCAGTTCCCGAGGACCATGAGCCGCTGGATGTGGTGGGCGTGGCCGGTGTCGACGACCGAGCGGACGGCCTCGCCGACGCAGCGCATCCGGGTCTCGCCGCTCCAGTAGAACGCCGGGAGCGGCCCGTGGTGGCCGAGCGCGTTCGCCTCGTGGAGCCCCGGCATGCGCCGCCGGTAGACGTGGCGGATGAACTCCCGCCAGCCGAGGAGTTGCCGCACGAAGCCCTCGACGGAGCTGAGCGGGATCGCCCGCTGCGGGTCCGCCGCGCGCGACGGATCCGCCCACGCGGCGAGCGCGGCCTCGCATGCCTCCCGGGCGGTGATCAGCCCGAGGTTGAGCGACACCGAGAGGAGCGAGTGGTGGAGCGCGCGTTCGCCGTCGACGAGCGCATCCTCGTAGGGCCCGAAGTCGGCGAGCCGCTCGGCGACGAACGCCGCGAGGGCACCGAGCGCCTCGCGTCTGGTGACAGGCCACGAGAACGGTTCGAGCGCGCCCGGGTGATCCGGGAAGGTCCGTTCGACCCACGCGATCGTCTCTCGCGTCGTCGCGTCCGGTTCGAAGCGGGGGACCGCCGGGAACCTCGTCCCCGGCGGCGGCACGCGGCGGTTCTCGGCGTCGAGGTTCCAGACGCCGCCGACCGGCTCGCCGTCGTCCATCAGCCAGCCGGTCCGCTCCCGTTCGCTCCGGTACCAGCCCTCCATCCGGAGGGTCGCGCGGTCGCCCGCCCAACGGTCGAAGTCGGCGGGGTCGGAGAGCCAGAGATCGTTCGGCACCACCCGGAGCGCGCCGCCGGCGGCCTCCACTGCGGCGCGGACCAGATCGACGACGCCGTGATCGGCGGGCTCGGCGAGCGTGACGTCGATCCCCGGGAACGCCGCGAGGTGGGCCGCGATCCCGTCGGCGAAGCGGTCGACCCGCCGGAGGTGGACGTCGTACCCCGCGTCCGCGAGCTCCGCGGCGAAGTGCCTGATCGCGGCGTAGACGAGCACGAGCTTCTGGCGGTGGTACGGCCGCCTCCGGCCCCATTCGGTCGATTCCACGAGGAGGACCGACGTGGAGCCAGGGTCGGTCCCGGCGAGCCCCCCGGTCGAGCCGTTCAGCTGGTCGCCGAGGACGAGGACGTGGGAGCGCCCGGTCACCTCGGGGCCGAGAGCGACGGCGGGAGCTTCACGCCCGAGAGCCCGCCGTCGGCCACGATGGACTGGCCGGTGATCCAGCTCGCATCGTCGGAGACGAGGAACGCCGCGAGCGCCGCGATCTCCTCCGCCTCGCCGAGCCTGCCGAGCGGGTGCATCGCCTCCGACGCTCGTCGCGTCGCTTCGTGCTCGACGAGGCGTCGGGTCAGGTTCGAGACGACGAGTCCGGGCGCGATCGCGTTCACGCGGATGCGGCGCCCGGCATACGTCGCCGCCGCCGAGGTGACGAGGCCGTCGATCGCCCCCTTCGCCGCGGCGATCGCCTCGTGGTTCACGAGCCCGATCCGGGTCGCGGCGGACGAGAAGAGGACGACGGCGCCGCCGCGGTCGCGGGGGAGGGCCCGGACGAATGAACGGAGCGCGGCGAACGCGGAGCCGACGTTGACCCGGAAGAGTTCGACGAGTTCATCGTCGGAGGTCGTGTGGGCGGGCTTCAGCAGCGTCGAGCCGACCGCGTGGACGAGCGAGTCCGCCGGGGTGCCGGCGGCGGCGAGCCCGGCGAGGAGGCCCTCGAGCGCGACCGGATCGGTCGGGTCGACCTCATGTGCCGTCGCCGTCGGCCCGAGTGCCGCGACGATCCGTGCGAGTCCGGCGCCGTCACGGGCGACGACGTGCACCGCGGCCCCGGCCGAGACGAGGCGGCCCGCCGTCGCCGCCCCGATCGCGCCGGTCGCCCCCGTGACGACGGCGACGCTCCCGGTCATCGACGCTCCTCCCGACACCGTCGTCCCTGCCGTCTCAGTCGACCGCGGCGACGAGCGCGTCCCCGAACGCCTTCGGGTTCGCGCCGATCACCCAGAAGACCGTGTCGCCGTCGGCCCAGAGATAGGTGGCGCCGGTCTCGATGCCGGGGATCGCGTAGTAGCGGACCGGCTTCCCCCCGATCTGGACCTCGGTGAAGTCGCCGGTCGCGTTGCCGGAGACCCCGAACCAGTCGAGCATCGCCGCCTCGGACGCGCCGCGGACGCGGTAGGCGTAGATCATCCCGGTCCTGACCGACGGGTCCGTCGCATACATCTCCGGGGTCATCGCCGTCGCGTAGCTGACGTCCGCCCACGTCTTCCCCTCCTTCTCGAGGAGGGTGCCGAGGCTGTCCGCACCCGCGAACGCCTGCGTCGCGAGCTCGAGCGGCGTGTTCGCGAAGCTGAAGCTCGCCTTCGTCAGCTCGACGCCGTCGACCGAGGAGGGGAGCCGCTCCTCGAGCTCCGCGTCGCCGAGGGGGTTCATCGCGTCGTCCGCCGGGACCGCACTCGGCTCGCCGCCGGGCGGGACGGTCCCCATCGCCATGCCGGGGTCCATCGTCTCGAGCGCCGGCGCCCCGGTGGGCTCGTCCGGGACCGCCTCGGTCGTGCCGCCTCCCGAGCAGCCGACGAGCAGGAGGGCGAGGAGCGCGGACGCGATGGCGGGGGCGACGGTGCGGCGGGACGATCGGCGGGACATCGCTTCCTCCGTGGGGGTGCGGTTCCGGGCGCGGACACCGTAGCAGAGCCGACGCGGGGGGTCCCGCGGGCGCCGTCATCCGGTCGTAAGGTTGGTGCGTGACGATCGACGATGTGGATGCAACCGGGGCCGGGTGAGATGCGGGTGCTCGTGGCGGAGGACGAACGCGGGATCCGCGAGCTGCTCGTCAGCGGGCTCGAGGAGCAGGGCTACCGCGTCGACGCCGTCGGCCGGGGCGACGATGCGATCGAGATGCTCGGCTACTACGACTACGA
>JBJOLT010000084.1:0-4046 GCA_046045415.1 Chloroflexota bacterium
GCGCCTCGACCCCGGCCGCCCGCGCCGCGGTCTCGCCGAGCGGGCCGGGTCCCACGACGAGCTCGGGGAGCTCCCGGCCCGCCGGCCAGCGTTCGCGGAGGCGCGAGAGTGCGGCGATCGCGCGCTCGTTCGCGTGGGGGACCGCGCCGCGGGCGAGCGCCTCGTCGACCGTCGCGGGTCCGTCGCTCCCCTTCAGGCCCACCGCCCCGCCGAGACCGGCGAGCGGGTTGACGACGAGCCCGAGCCGGGGTCGCGCCGGGTGGCCGCTCACCGCGGCCGGTCGGCCCCGCCGAGGTGCTTGCGCCGGTACGCGCGCCACGTGACGGCCCACCGTGCCGGGTCGTCGAGCGGCTCATGGTCGATCTTGTGGACCGTGCTCCGATGCGGCGCGGTCAGCACCGTCTCCGGCGACTCGTACGCCTCGCGGACGATCTCCGCGAGGATCGCCGCGTACTCGTCGAGGTCCTCGCGCGAGTACGACTCGGTCGGCTCCAGCGTCATCGGCTCGGGGACGACGTACGGGTGGTGGCTCGTCCAGTAGTGCGTCCCGAAGTCCGCCGCCCGGTAGCCGATGTCCTCCGAGTGGACCCCGGTCTCGCGGGCGAGCCGCTCCCACGAGTAGCGGACCTGCTCGACCCGCCGCCGCCCGCTCGCGTACGGCGCCGATGCGCCGCGGATCTCGAGGACCTTCGCCATCAGGTAGTTGTTGTTGAGCGCCGCCGTCTCCGCGACCTCGCGGAGTCCCTCGGCCCCCATCGTCATCACCCACGCGTACGCGCGGACGAGGTTCGGCGTCACCCCGTGCCACGGACGGACCTTCCCGATCGAGAGCGGCCGGTCGTCGTCGAAGCGGAGCGTCCCGTCCGGGTCGCGCTCGATCGTCGGCGCGGGGAGGAACGGGACGAGATGGGGGGCGACGCCCACCGCGCCCGCCCCGGGGCCGCCGCACGCGTGCGGGGTCGAGAAGGTCTTGTGGATGTTGAAGTGGCAGAGGTCGAAGCCGGCGTCCCGCGCCCGGGTGATCCCGAGGATCCCGTTCGCGTTCGCCTGGTCGTACGAGGCGAGCCCGCCCGCCTCGTGGACGACGCGGACGAACTCCTCGATCCGCGGGTTGAAGATCCCGGTGTCCTCGGGGTTCGTGATCATGAGGGCCGCGGTCCGCGGGCCCACCGCCGCGCGGAGCGCCTCGAGGTCCGGGTAGCCGTCCGCGTCCGGATAGAGCGTGATCACCCGGTAGCCCGCGACCTTCGCCGCCGCGGCGTTCGACGGGTGGCTGAAGATCGTCGTGACCACCTCGTCGCGCGGCCGCTCCGAGTGGAGCCCCTCGCCGCGCGACTCGTGCCACGCGCGGATCATCGCGACGTTCGCCCAGATCGCGGCCGAGCCCGACGCCGGCTGGAGGCTCACCCGCTCCATCCCGCTGATCTCGGCGAGGATCCGCTCGAGGCGCCAGAGGATCTCGAGCGTCCCCTGGACGGTGGCGGGGTCCTGCGCCGGGTGGGTGTCGGCGAGCTTCGGGCTCCGGATCAGCTGGTCGTTCACCTTCGGGGAGTACTTCATCGTGCACGTCCCCTGGCCGACGTCGATGTTCAGGTCGACCCCGAGGTTCTCCTGGCTCAGCCGGACGTAGTGCCGGAGGACGTGGAGCTGGCTCAGCTCGGGGAGCGCCGGCCGCGTCGCCCGCCCGATCCCCGCCGGGAGCTCGGCCGCCGGGTCGCCGACGAGCGCCGCGATCCCCGGCTCGGTCGCCGGCGGGAGGACGCCGCGGGCCCCGGGGACGGAGAGCTCCATGATCACCGGCTCGTCCCAGGCGGCCTGGTGGAAGCGGCGCGGCATCGGCTTCGGGGCGATCGGGAGCGTGCCGACGACCGCGGGGCCGCCGCCCGGGCCGCGGTGGGTGACCTTCTCCGGCGCGCTCATCGGACCGCCTCCGCGAGCTCCGCGGCGAGCCGTTCGAGGTCCGCCTGCGTCTTCGTCTCGGTGACCGCCACGAGGACGCTCTCGCCGAGCGACGGCTGCTCGCGCGAGAGGTCGTACCCGAGGAGGATCCCCCGGTCGCGGAGCCGCGCCGCGACCTCGCCGACCCGCTTGCCGGTCCCCGTGAGGTCGAGGACGAACTCCTTCGCGTGCGGCGTCGCGGCGAAGGGGATCCTCACCCCCGGGATCGAGGCGAGCCGGGTCATCGCGTAGCGGGTCCGGGCCATCACCGTCCCGCCGAGCTCGCGCATCCCGTCCGGGCCCATGAGCGCGAGGTAGACGCCGGCGGTGATCCCCCAGAGCGCCGCCGCCGTCCCCACCCACTCCTTCCCCTCCTCGCGGAGGGCGAAGCTCGTCCGCTCGTACGCGACGTCGCCGAAGCCGTACTCGCCGGCGACCGCCGTCGGGGCGATCCCGAAGAGGCGGGACGGGTACTCCATGACGATCCGGACGTCGTCGTCGCTCGCGATGAAGCCGCCGTGGCCGCCGCCGTAGTGCTGGTGGATCCCGAGCGTCTGGATGTCGCCGCAGTCGATGTCGGCCCCCCAGCTCGACGGGGGCGCGAGGACGCCGAGGGTCGACGGATCGACCGAGACGACGGCGAGCGCGCCGGCTGCCTGGGCGAGCCGGACGGCCGCCGGGCCGCCCACCTCCACCGTCCCGAGGAAGGTGGGGTTCTCGAGCACGACGCACGCGACGGCGGGGCCGATCTCCGCGAGCCGCCGCTCGAGGGCCGCGAGGTCGAGCGTCCCGCTCGCCCGGTCGAACGGGACGAGTTCGACGTCGACGTCGGGGCGGACGTAGTCGACGACCTTCGAGCGCTTGTCGGCCCCCATCGAGGCGGGGACGAGGGCGACGCGGCGGCCGGTGATCCGCGCCGCCATCCGGATCGCGGTCCCGGTCGCCTGGAAGCCGTCGTACGTCGGGACGTTGACGACGTCGCGCTCCAGGAGCTCGCCCATGAGCGACTCGTACTCGAAGAGCGCCTGGAAGCGGCCGTGGTCCTCGTACGGTTCGCCCGCGTACGCGGTGAGGAACTCCCCGCGGGAGTTGATCTCGTCGCAGACCGCGGGGACGTGGTGGTCGTAGCAGCCGGCGCCGAGGAAGCTGAGCGCCTCGCGGGTCGAGACGTTCCGTGCGAGGAGCCCCTCGACGTGGCGGACGAGCTCCGCCTCGGACCCGACCGGCGCCGGGAGATCGAGCGGTCGCCGGAGCCGGATCGACTCGGGGACGTCCGCGTAGAACTCCTCGACGCTCGAGGCGCCGATCGCGGCGAGCATCGCGGCCCGGACCTCGGGGATCGCGTTCGGGATGTACGGGTGGTTCCGGCGGCTCGGGCCGTCCTGCATCGGGAACTCCTCGGCGGGCGGAACGGGGAGGCGCGTCGCAGGACCGCGGGCCGCGCTCGGTCGCGATGGTAATCGCGTTCCCGCGGCGATGGCAACGAACGGCGCGGCCTCGACGGGCGGGTCGCGGGCGCCCGGTCCGCCTGCCCGCCCTGCTCCCGCCCTCGCCTTGACACCGCCGACGACGGCGCGGGAAGGTAGGCCGCCGACGTCGACCGTCGGGGCCGGGTCGCCGTGACCCGCCGCGCGGCGAGCGAGCGATGGAGGGCGACGGGCGATGGGCGCGGACGGGAGGACGCCGGGTCACTGGCCGGCCCGTCCGGCGGGGATCGCCTACGGCGGCGACTACAACCCCGATCAGTGGCCCGAGGCGACATGGCACGAGGACGTCGCCCTGATGCGCGAGGCCGGGGTGACGCTCGTGAGCGTCGGCGTCTTCAGCTGGTCGCGCATCCAGCCGGCGCCCGATCGCTGGGACCTCGACTGGCTCGTCCGGGCGCTCGACCTCCTCCACGAAGCCGGGATCGCCGTCGACCTCGCGACCGCCACCGCGTCGCCGCCGCCCTGGTTCTCGCTCGCCCACCCCGAGTCGCGCCCGGTCACCGCCGACGGGGTCCGGCTGGAGATCGGGAGCCGCCAGCACCTCTGCCCGTCGTCGAGCGCCTTCCGGGCGGCCGCCGCTGCGCTCGTGGAGCGGCTCGCCACGACGGTCGGGTCGCACCC
>JBJOLT010000018.1:0-111373 GCA_046045415.1 Chloroflexota bacterium
GCGACGAGCTCGTCGCTGCTGAACGGCTTGACGAGGAACTCGCGCGCCCCGGCGAGCATCGCGCGCCGGAGGTAGTCCGCCTCGCCCTGGACGGACATCATGATGACGGCCGCGGTCGGGACCACCGTGGCGAGCCGCTCCGTGACGGCGATCCCGTCCATGTCCGGCATGTTGATGTCCATGAGGACGACGTCGGGCCGAAGGCGCTCGGCCTCGCGGAGCGCGTCCGTGCCGGTGCCAGCGTCCCCGACGACCTCGATGTCGTCCTCGAAGCCGAGCAGGCGCGTCAGGTGCTCCCGGGTCTCCGGGATGTCGTCGACGATCAGCAGGCGGATGCGATCAGCCATCGGTCACGCGTCGCCCCCGATCAGGGAGCCGTCCCCACCGTCGCGTTCCAGATCTCCGGGATCAGGACCCCGTACTCCTCGAGGAGGTTCTTGAGCACGATGCCGGACGTCTGCGTCGTCGTCGGGACGATCGGCTCGCCCGCCGCGTCCACGTAGTCCTTCGGCGAGCGGAGGGCGAGCGAGAGCTTCCCCTGCGTCCGGGCGAACTCGATCACCTCGGCCTGCTGCGGGGTGACGGCGACGATGACGAGCGCCTCCTGGTTCGTGAAGGTCGGCCCCTCGGTCTCCTGGACCGTCCCGTCCTCGGCGACCGGGGGCGGCGGGAGGAGCGTCCCCACGACGAGGAGATCCTGGACGAGGACCTTGACGGTCGTGAGGTCCACCCCGTCGACGACCGGCGCGACGACCGGCGCGACCGTGGCCGGCTGGTTCTCCGCGACCGGGGCGACGAAGCTCCGCTTGTCGAACGTGCCGATGACGTCGACGTGGTCGCCGACGTTGATGAGCGTCCCGACGCCGGTGATCTGGTCGACCGGGATCGCGATGGCCCGCAGCCCGAGCGGCACGTTCCCCGAGATCGCCTGCTGGCCGGCGTTGAAGGCGAAGTCCGCCTGGCGGAGCTGCTGGCCCGCCGCGATGTTCGTCGCCGCGATCTTGCCCACGACGAGACCCGGATCGGGGAATGCGTCGAGCGCGACCTGGTCCGGGGCGACGCGGCGCGTCTCGAGCTGGTCGCTCGTGATCTCGGTGCCGAGCGGGATGTCCTCGGTCGCGTAGACCGTCGGCAGCTCGCTCGGGACGGCGTCGGCGCTCCCCGACGACGAGCCCTGGAAGATCAGGACGATGCCGACGAAGGCGATGATGGCGAGCACGATCCCGATCAGCAGGATCAGGCGGTTCGATCGTCTCAACGTAATCCCTCTCCCCAGGCCGGTCCCGCACGACGGGGACATGCAAAGGCCGCGTCACTGTAGCACCGCAGCCACGCTCGGCCACGGTACCGATGGGGCAGGACCCGCCTTCCGGAGACGGCGTGCCAACCCGGAGGTCGCATCCTACTAGACCCGACGACCCCCGAGCCATCGGGAGGTCTCCCTATCCGCCCGGCCGCCGGAATCGGAACGCCGGCCCGAAGGCCGGCGTTCCGTACCGTGCGAGATCTGCGGGCGGATCGCCCGCGGCGGATCAGCCCGGGTTGACCGAGTCGCCGACCGTGCTGAGGATCGACGAGACCTGGCCGCCGAGGAAGATGAGCGCGACGATCGCGACGATCGCGATGAGGGCGAGGATGAGCGCGTACTCCGCGAGGCCCTGGCCCTCGTCGTTGCCCTTGAAGAACGAGATGAGTGCGTTGATGATCGCCATGGTGGGTGTACCTCCTTTCCTCCGAAGTCCCTCCCGCGAGGGCTGTCCCCGAGTCTAGCGGGTCCGGGCCATCGTGCCAACGAAGATGGTACTAGGACGGTCCCTACAGTAGTACTGGCTTTTGTCTTACAGAGAGACAGCGGCTTCCTACGAAACTCAACGGGTCGGCGAGCCGGCGACCAGATCGGCGATCGCCTCGAGGGCGCCGGCGACCTCGTCGGGGAAGCAGAGGAGCAGGAGCGCCGTCGTCAGGGAGATCCCGGCGACCACGATCGCGTATTCGACGAGGCCCTGGCCCCGTCCCCGGGTCACCCCTCGGTCGGGAAGGGGACGCCGAGCCGGAGGCCGGCCCCATCCTCGAGGAGCTCGGCGGTCACCCCGACGGCGACCGCGAGCCCCTTGATCTCCGACCAGACGGCTGCGGGGAGGCGGACGGCGACCTTCGCGGCGGCGGCACGGTCCGAGCGCCGCTCGGCGATCATCGCCGCGAGCGCCGGATTGTGGGCGGCTCCGTCCGCTTCCTCGGTGCCCGCGTCGCTCCCCGACCCCGAGCTTCGAGCGACCGCCCAGATCCGCGCCTCGAGCTCGTCGCCCCAGTCCAGCCGGATCGAGACCTGCGCCGGACGCGCCTCGAGATACGAGATGAGCGCCTCGTCGAGCATCCGGAAGCAGGCGCTCTCGACCTCGGCAGGGAGCCTCCGGTCGACGCCGAGCGACTCGAAGCTCACCTCGGTCCCGACCGGGCGGCCCCGGTCCCGGGCGGCCCGCTTCAGCGTCGGCACGAGGCCGAGGTCGTCGAGGACCATCGGCCGGACGTCGAAGATGAAGCGCTTCGTCGCGTCGAGCGTCGCCTGGACCATCGCCGCGAGCCGGTGCATCTCCGCCCGCGCCGCGGCCGGGTCCTTCGCGAGGAGCCGCTCGACGATCTGCGCCTCGAGGACGATGTTCGTCAGGCTCTGCGCGGGTCCGTCGTGCATCGCGCGGGCGATCTCCCGGCGGAGGTCCTCCTGCGCCCCGAGGACGAGCTGCGCCGCGCGGGATTCCGTCGCGACGAGGGCCCGGTCGTCCGGGATCGTCGGCGCGGGAGCATGGTCCGACGCCGCGCTCGGCGCGCCGAACGGGAGGGTCTCGGCTGCGCCGTCGAGCGCGGCGACGATCCGCGCGAGGCTGTCGCGGTGGCGGGCGAACGCCTTCCGCTTCCCCTCGAGGACCTCGACCTGGGCCTCCATGAGGCCCGCCCGCCGGGCGACGGTCGTCAGCTGGGTCGCGAGCTCCGCGACCTCGGCCGGGTCGCCGCTCTCGCGGCTCGCGGCCGCGAGCCGGTCCGCTGCCTGGGCCCGCCGGCCGTCGTGGCGCTCGAACTCGTTCGCCGCCTGCTGCGCGAGCATCGCGACCTCGGCGAGCTCCCGATCGAGCGCATCGACCTCGGCGCGGACGGCGTCGGCGAGATCGCCGACGGTGGATCGACTCACGCTGCTCAGTCCTCGGGCATCCGGATCCAGCCCTGGCGCATCGCGTAGACGACGGCCTGGGTCCGGTCGTTGACGGCGAGCTTCCGGAGGATCGAGCTCATGTGGTTCTTCACGGTCTGCTCGCTGATCGAGAGCGCGTACGCCACCTGCTTGTTCGTCATCCCCTGGGCGATGTTGTCGAGGATCTCGACCTCGCGGGGCGAGAGGGGCGCGAAGATCTGCTGCTCCTGCCCGTAGATGGCGAGCTCCCGGAACTCCTTGAGGACGCGGCTCGCGACGGCGGGCTTCGAGAAGACCTTGTCGTTGATGAGGAACTCGCCCGCCGCGACGCGGTGGATGATCTCCACGAGGTCGTCCGGGGCGACGTCCTTGAGGATGAAGGCGGCGGCCCCGGAGCGGATCGAGGCGAAGAGGTCCTCCTCGTCCTCGCTCGCGGAGAGGACGATGACGCCGACGGCCGGCAGCTCCCGCTTGATCTTCGCGGTCGCCTCGTTCCCGCCCGGGCTCGGGAGGGTCAGGTCCATCAGGACGATGTCGGGCGACGTGTCGAGCGCGACCTCGAGGGCGCTCCGCCCGTCCTCGGCCTCCCCGACGACCTCGAAGTCCTCCTCCTTCTCGAGGATCTGGCGCATCCCGACCCGATAGAGGGCATGGTCGTCGACGATGAGGATCCGGATCATCCGGTCCTCCGCGACGCCGCTCCCGTCGTTCCGCATCGAGTTCTCCTCACTCCTGCCGGATCGGGATCGCGAGCGCGACGACGGTCCCGCCGTCCGGCCGCGATCGTACCTCGAAGCCGGCGCCCACAAGCTGGGCCCGCTCCCGCATGAACTGTAGCCCGAAGCTCCGCCGCGAACGTCCCTGGACCGCATCGAGGTCGAAGCCGCGGCCATCGTCGCGCACCTCGAGCTGCCACGTCGTCCCGTCGCTCGACGAGCGGACCGAGACCCGGGTCGCCCCCGCGTGCTTCCGGGCGTTCTGGAGCGCCTCCTGGACGATCCGGAGCACGACGGTCTGCGCCGCCTCGTCGACCTCGTCCCCCGCGGCGGCGAGATCGACCTCCACGTCGATCCCCGTGAGCGCCGTGAAGCTCTCGATCGACTCCGCGATCGCGCCGTAGAGGCCGAGCTGGAGGAGGCGCGGCGGCCGGAGCTGCGTGATGTAGCTCCGGATGTCGCCGAGCTCCCGTCTGAGGAGCTCGCGGAGGAGCCGGAGTTCCGAGCGGGCCGCCCGCACGTCGTGCTCGATCACCCGCTCGATGTACTCCACCTGGAAGACCGCGTTCGAGAGCGCCTGCGCCGGCCCGTCGTGGATCTCCTGGGCGAGGCGGGCGCGTTCGTCCTCGTGCGCCTGGACCACCCTGAGCTGGACGTCCACCGGGAGCGCCTCGGCGGCGCGCTCGAGTTCGCGGTTCGCGGGGTCGAGGAGGGGGAGCGAGCCGCTGAGGCTCCGCTGGACGAGCTCGAGCTTCGCGAGCTCGGTCCTTCTCCGCCCGAGCGCCGCCGTCAGCTCGTCGTGGCGCGTCGCGAGCCGGGAGGCGGCGGATCGGTCGAGCGGCTCCCCGCTCCGGGCACGAGCCCGACGCTCCAGCGCGTCGAGCTCGTCGCGGAGCGCCTGCCAGCGGACGAACTCCTCGTGGTACGCGTCACGGAAGCGGTCGTGGACGTCGCGGAGGGCGGCGGCGGCCCGCTCGACGGACGCGCGCGCCTCGGCGGTGAGCGCCTCGAAGACGGCCGGCGCGACCGTCTCCGTCGCCTGCCGGACCCGCGGGCGGGACGCACCCTTCGTCCGCGCACCGGATGTCGGGGCGCGGGGCGATCGTCGCGGCGACGTGCCTGCCGGGGGGGCGGGCGGGCGCGTTCGGTCCATCGGCCGGAGTATAGGCCCGCCGACGGGCCTGTCAGCCACCGCGACCGACCCCCTCCGCGAGTCCGGCACACCGTCGGTCGTCGGCGTCGAGACAGACCGGGTGGAGCGTCACGGAGGGGGTGGGTCCCGCCGCTCCGGGGAGCCGGAGGACCGGCGCCCCGATCCACGACGGACGGCCCCGGCCCTCGAGGATCGGCCTGACCGAGGGAACCGTGTCGCGCGCCTCGATGACGAGCCACCGGATGTCGTAGGCGGCCGCGACCTCGCGGATCGTCTCGAGCGGATCGTTGACGAGGACGACGCCGCCGCGGCCCGTGAAGTACCGGTACGACGCCGCGTCGATCGTCATCAGCCGGTCCTCGGCGGGTACCCCGAGGCGCGCGAGCGTCGCGGCGACGGCGAGCCGCTCGCGGCGGGGCTCGTCCCACGTCGCGTGGACCGACGGGACCGACGCGAGCCCGATCGCGACCGAGAGCGCGACGATCCCGCCCCCGACGACCCGCTCCGCCGACTCCCCTCGCCACGCGGGCCGCCGGGCGGCGACCCAGGCGACGACCGCCGCGACGCCGTCGAGCGCGAGGATCCACGCGTGCGGCGCGAGGCCCACCGCGGAATGGATGAACGTCCCGCCCGGCACGTGGACCGCCGAGACGAGGCCGGAGAAGGCGAAGAAGACGGCGGAATGGACGAAGAAGGGTCCGAAGTCGGCCGAGCGTCGTCGGCGCCACGCGCCGATGACGAGGAACGGGAGAAGGACGAGTCCGCAGATGAGGATCGTGAAGATCCACGCCCCGGCGACGAGGCCGCCGACGCGGCTCGCGAGAAACGGACCGAATCCCTGGCCGAGGAGGTACTCGAGGGTCGGCGTCCCGGTGATCGAGTTCCACTCCTGGATCGTCCGGATGTAGAGCGCGCGCCCCGACGCGGTCGACGGCGAGAGCGTCCCGAACTCGCCGAGCTGGCGGAGCCACCACGGGCCGATCACGGCGAGGAAGAGGGCGGCGGCCGCGACGACGGCGCCGACGGGGATCCGCCCGCCGCGGAGGTTCGGCCGGCGGCCGCGGAAGCGGTCGGCGATCGCGACGAGCCCGAGGAGCCCGACGAGGAGGAGACCGTCGTTCCGCGAGAAGGTCGCGAGGCCCGCGAGGAGGCCGGCGACCGCGTACGCCCGGCCGCTCCCCCGCCACGCGCGCGCCGCGGCCCAGAGGCAGCCGGCGACGACCGGCTGGTAGAGCGAGAAGTTGTCCGGCTGCGTCATGAACGGGGTCGTCATCACCGGGATCGCGGCGAGGATCGCGGCGCCGGTCGCGACGAACGCGCCCGCCCCGGCATCCCGTGCGATCGCCCTCGTGAGCGGCGCCGCGAGCGCGCCGATCAACGCGAACGGGAGGGCGGAGGCGACCGCGGTCGGGCCGAGGAGGAGGATGAACGGGACCTGGACGAACGACGCCAGCGGGAGCCAGTGGCCGTTCGACGGGATCGGGAGGACGGGGTCCGCGGGGATCCTGCCGCCGACCTCCGCGAAGATCCAGACGAAGTCGACCGTGAGGCCGCGCCCCGCCGCGATCGATCGGGCGACCTCGACGTAGTAGGCGCTGTCGGGGTACGCCGGGTCCGGGTACGCCGCGATGAGGGCGAGCCGGACGACGAGCGCGAGGAGGTAGAGCGCGAAGGCTGTGCGCATCGTGCGGCACTCTACCCGGCCGCCCGCGGCGCCGGTAGCATCCGCCCGTGCTGACGTCGGCCCGGTTCCGGGCGATCAGGGACGGGCTCGGGGTCGCCGGCCTCCTCTTCGCCGCCTATCTCTTCGTCGTCGTCGCGCCCGCTGCCGGGACGCTCGGGTTCGACGCCGCGGCGTACTGGGCGGTCGATCTCGCGGACCCGTACGACCGGCTCGCCGGCCGGTTCGGCGCCTTCCCGTACACGCCGGTCGCGGCGATCGCGTTCGAACCCGCGGGCTCCCTTCCGTGGTGGGTCTTCCTCTGGCTCTGGGAGGCGCTCCTCGCCGGGACGCTCGTCTGGCTCGGCGGGCGGCGCGCGCTCCTGCTCCTCGCCTTCCCGCCCGTCGCGCTCGAGCTCTACCACGGGAACGTCCATCTCCTCATCGCCGCCGCGATCGTCCTCGGGCGGCGCCACCCGTGGCTCTGGGCGGTCCCGCTCCTCACGAAGGTGACGCCGGCGGTCGGCCTCGTCTGGTTCGCCGTCCGGCGTGAGTGGCGCCAGCTCGCGATCGCCCTCGCCGCGGCCGGGGTGCTCGTCGCCGCGTCCCTCCTCGTCTCGCTCGCCCTCGGCCGCGATCTCTGGGGGGAGTGGTTCGCCTCGGTCGGGGCGACCGCGGCGGGGGCGCCGCTCGGTCAGGTCTCGATCCCGCTCCCGCTCGCCGTCCGGCTCCCGGCGGCGATCCTCCTCGTCGCCTGGGGGGCGCGGTCGGACCGGCCGTGGACGCTCCCCGTGGGTGCTACCCTCGCGCTGCCCGTGCTCTGGCCGAGCGGCCTCGCCGTCCTCGCCGCCCTCTGGAAGGGACCATGGTCCGACGGTTCGACACCCGACCCCTCCACTGGCCGGTCCTCCTCGTCTTCACCGTCCTCGGGGTCGTCTCGCTCCCGTACCTGATCCTCGTCGTCCCGGAGCCGTGGGGCTACGACGCGTGGGCGTACGCGAACGTCGACCTCGCCGACCCGTACGGTGCGTTCGGCAACCTGAACGAGCTCGGCGCCTTCCGCTATGCCCCGCCGGCCGCGTTCGCGTTCGCGCTCCTCTCCGCGGTCCCGTGGCCCGCGGCCCTCGTCGTCTGGACCTGCATCCTCGCCGGCGCGGTCCTCGCGCTCGGCGGCCGTCGCTACTCGCTCGCGATCGCCGGGATCCCGTTCGTCGCGCGCGACCTCCACTTCGCGAACGTGAACCTCGTCCTCGCCGCCTCGATCGCCGCCGCGTTCAGGTACCCGGCGCTCTGGGCGGTCGTCCTCCTGACGAAGCCGACGTGCGGGGTGGGGCTCCTCTGGTTCGCCGCCCGCCGCGAGTGGCGGCCGCTCGGGATCGCCCTCGCCGTGACGGCGGCCGTCGCGCTCCCGACCGCCGTCCTCCGGCCCGATCTCTGGCGGGACTGGATCGCACTCCTCGCCGACAACGCCGGCGTCGCCCAGTGGGTCCCGCTCGCGATCCGGCTCCCGGTCGCGGGGCTCGTCGCCCTCTGGGGCGGGAGACGCGGCGCGCGCTGGACCGTCCCGCTCGCCGCGACGATCGCCCTCCCGCACCTCTGGTGGAACCACCTCTCGCTGATCGTCGGCGTCGTCCCGCTCCTCCTCGCGGACCGCGCGACGCCGCCGTGGATCAGGACGCCCCGAGCCGTCACGGGGAGCGGCGCGGCGTAGCGGGATCCTGCCTGCGCGCCCGTCTCGCCCGAGCGGCCGGTCAGGGGGTCGGGGGCGCCGGCGGTCCGGCCGGCGGGATCGCCCGGAGGACGAGCCGCGGGACGAGCGGCACGAGCTGGTCCCACGGGGTCTGCCGACGGTAGGCGTAGTGGCCGTGGAAGGCACCGGTCTGGCCCGGGGGCGGACCGCCGGCCGGGGCGCTCCCCTCGCGCGGGCGCGCGAGCCTCACCTCGAACCCGATCCCGCCCCCTCCGAGGATCCCGGCCCACCGGTCGTAGCGGGCGAGCGCCGCGTCGTCGCCGCGTCGCGCCGCGAGGGTCGCGGCGGCTGCGACGAGCCCGAGATCGAGCGGGTCCGCAGCCACCGCGGCGGCGAGCGCCTCGGCCGCAGGTCCGTCGCCGGTCCACCCGGCCGCGAGGAGCCGCATCGTCCGCCGGCCCCTCGGGTCGTCGATCGCCGTCGCGAGCGCCGCGGCGAGCGCCGGGTCCCCGCGGGCGAGGGCGATCGCGGCACCGACCGCCGGGGAGGCCCCGGCGGCCCGGGCGAGCGCCGCGTCCCACGCCGGTCCGAGGCCGAGCTGCTCCGCGACCGGTCCGTCCGCGGCGATGGTGGGGGCCGCCGCGACGACCGCCGCGAGGTGCTCGACGGCGGCATCGCGGTCGCCGAGCTCGAGCGCGATCGCCGCCGCCCCGAGCCGGACCGCCGGCTGCTGGTCCCCGAGGCGGAGCGCGCGCTCGAGCGCCACGGCGGCGCCGGCCCGGTCGGCTCGTCCGAGGCGGAGGGCGGCGACGTCGAGCCATGCCGTCGGGAGGTCGTCCGCCGCCGCGGCGCGCTCGAGGGCGGACGCGGCGAGGTCCATGTCCCCGGCGCGCGCCGCCGCGAGGCCGAGGATCAGGTCGTGGGCCGGCATCGCGGGGTCGGCTGCGGCGGCCTCGCGGGCGAGGCGGAGCCCCTCGTCGGCGCGTCCCTCGTTCACCGCCACCGTCGCCCGGAGCGCCGTCAGGGCGGTCGACTCGGCGGCGCCGAGAGATCCCGCGGCGACGACGACGAGCGCGAGGCACGCGACGGTCGCCCGCCGGTCCGCGAACCGGCGGCCCGGCGTCCGCCCGGCCGGCGAGGGCTCGACCCGGCCCGAGCGGACACCGGCCCTCGCGTCGAGGAGCGCGACCGGCAGCGCGGCCGCGAGAAGGATCGACGGGGTGGTGAGGTAGAGGTCGAGCATCGAGTGCGCCACGAAGTAGACCGTCGTCGCGAGTGCCGCCCAGCCGTCGCGCCGCCGGGCCGGGTCAGCGTCCCTGAGCGCGGCGACGATCAGCCGGCCGACGAGGAGGACGAGGATCGCCCCGGCCGCGGCGCCGACGAGCCCCAGCTCGGCGAGGACCTGGAGGAGGAGGTCGTGAGCGTGCGGGACGTAGTGGTCCGCCTCCGGTGCGACCGTGTACCGGATGCGGCTCGCGGCCCAGCTCCCGGGCCCGTGGCCGAGGACGGGGGACTCCGCCGCCATCCGGAGCGCGACGAGCCAGTGGCCGACCCGGAGCGACTCCCCGCCGCTCGTCAGCCGTCCGAGGATCGCCGGGCCGAGGAGCGTGGCGGCGACGACGAGGAGCGCGAGCGCCCCGAGCGCGGCGATCGCCGCGACGGGACGAACGGGACGCGCGCGAGGTATCGAGGCGGGCCGGCGATCCGCGAGCCGTCCCCGGACGGCGAGGAGGACGGCGACCGTGACGGGAAGGGCGAGCCAGGCGGATCGCGAACCGGACGCGACCGTGACCATCCCGGCGATCGCGAGGAGGACGACCGGAAGGGCCCGGCGGCTGGCCCCGTACCTGATCGCCGCCGGAAGGAGGACGAGGAGGGTGAGCATCGTCACCCCGCTCGCGTTCCCGAGCCCGAGGTGGCTCGCCGCCGGTCGGAGCGGGGGCGTCGTCACCCGTCCCGCGAGGGACCAGAGGGCGACCCAGTCGCTCGCGACGACGACGAGATACGCCACCGCGACGACGAGACCGCCCACCGTGACGGCGACCGCGAGGCGCGGCCGGAGCCGGTCGTCGGCTGCGAGACGGACGAGGCCGAGGTAGAGCGTGGCGACCAGGACCGCCCATGCGACGTGCTCGATCCCGAGTCGCGGGTTCGGCGCGAGCGCCGTCGCGACTGCGAGCGCGCCGAGCGATGCCGCGATCCCCGGCATGAGCGTCGACCGGGGCCGGAGCGCCGGCCGGGCGAGCGCCGCGACGAGCCAGCCGGTCGCGACGGCCGCGGTGAGGACGAGGCTGAGGACCCGGAGCCGAGGGTCGACGGTCCCGGCGTAGCCCCCGGCGACGACGAGATAGGCGAACCCGAGGCCGATGCCGACGGAGGCGACGACGATCGTCCCGTCGACGGGACGGCGGGTCGCGCCCCGGGGCGCGCCGTTCGTGGTGGGGGTCGGCGTGAGCGGTTCCGTCGTCGTCCTCCGGTTCGCATCGGTCGCGCCGCGGGCGCACACGCGGGATACTGCGCTCCCGCCCGTCCGGGCGCCACCTCCCGGAGAGGTCCGATGGCCGTCTTCCCGCCCCCGCTCCACCGCCGCCGGCCCGCCGATCGGCCGGTGCTATCCTCGGCCGCGTGACCCCGACGCTCGGCGTCGAGCCCGCCTGTCCGGACGCGCCCGACGCGACCGCTCCCCGGAGCGGTGGCCCGAGCCGCTCCGCCCGCTCACTCCGCGCCGAGCGCCGCCCGTTCGCGTCGTTCGAGCGCGAGTCGTGGGACGCCCTCGCGGTCGCGACCCCGTGGGCGACCCCCTTCGCGCGCTGGTCCTTCCATCGCGCCTGGTGGGACGCATACGGGCCGAACGCCCACGACGACACGCTCGCCCTCGTCGATGCCTCGACCGGCGAGCTCGTCGGGATCGCGCCGCTCATGCACCGCCACGAGGTCGAGGCGGGGGACGCCGCGGCGCACACCGCGCTTCGGAGCGATCCCGTCGCGCCGCTCACCCCGGTCGCCCCGACCGCGACCGCCGTCTTCTTCGGCGCCTCCTACCACGCCGACTACGCGACGCTCCTCGTGCCGCCCGGGGAGCTCCCCGGCGCCGCCGAGGCGATCGCCGCGTGGCTCGCCTCGCCGACACCCGCGTCCGGTGGCGGTCCCACCGCCTGGGATGCCGTCGACCTCCGGCGGCTCCGGTGCGGCGACCCCGCCGCGGACGAGCTCGCCGCCGCGTTCCTCCGTCGCGAGACCGGGGAGGGCTGGACGCTGAACGTCGAGCGCGAGGACGTCTGCCCGGTCGTCGCCATCCCGGCCGACGCGACGTTCGAGTCGTATCTCGACGGTCTCGGCAAGAAGGAGCGCCACGAGATCCGGCGGAAGGTCCGGCGCGCGGAGGGCGCGGGCGACGTCCGCCTCGACCGGTCGGAGGACCCGCTCGCCGACCTCGACGCGTTCATCGACCTCCACCAGCGGCGCTGGGGGGCCGACGGGCTCTTCCCGCCGACCGCCGGCGGCGACGCGAGCCGGCGCTTCGTCCGGCGCCTCTTCGAGCTGGCGGGCGCCGAGGGTCACGTCCACCTGAGCTTCCTCACGGTGGCCGGCCGCCGGATCGCCGCCGGCATCCACCTCGAGGATCCGGGCGGGGTCTACTACTACAACGCGGGGGTCGACCCCGACGCGCGCGAGCTCTCGCCCGGGGTCGTCCTCGTCGCCCGCTTCATCGCCGACGCGATCGGACGTGGCCACCGCCGCTTCGACTTCCTGCGCGGCGACGAGCCGTACAAGTACGAGTGGGGAGCGGTCGACGAGCCGATCCAGCGGCTCCTCGTCCGGCGGACGCCGTGACCGCCGACGCGACCGGGGCGGTGAACGGCGCGAGTGCGTCCGTCGCGCCCCCGGCCGACCCGTGCCAGGAGCCGCCCGCGCACGGCCCGCTCCCGGCGGGCGGTCCGATCCGCGTCGTCGAGCTGATGGCGACGGGTACGAACGGCGGCGCCCAGGAGCACGTCTTCAACCTCGTCTCGCGGCTCGACCGGGGCCGCTACGACGTCCATCTCGTCTCGCTCTCCCCGGGGAGCGCAGCGCGGAAGATCGAGCGGCTCGGCGTCCCGACCGTCGTCCTCGACGAACCGGACGACGCGACCGCCGTCGGCGCCGTCGCCGCGCTCCTCGACGAGCTCCGGCCGGACGTCGTCCACAACCACATGTACCGCGCCGAGCTCGTCGGCACGAGGGCGGCGGTCTCGCTCGGGGCGCTCGGGCGGCCGCGGCCGTACGTCGTCTCGACGGTGCACTCGTCCCGGATCCGCTCGCCGGAGGATCGCGAGGTGCTCCGGCGCCTCACGCCCGAGATGGACCGGCTCATCGCCGTCTCCCGCTCGATCGAGGGGAAGATCGCCGAGGAGGGACGGGTCGGCGCGCCGGTCTCCGTCATCTACAACGGGGTCGACCTCGTCCGTTACGACCATCAGGGGCCGTGCTGCACGCTCCGCGACGAGTACGGCCTCCCGCCCGAGGGTCCGATCGTCGGGGTCGTCGCGCGGCTCGAGGCGGAGAAGGGCCACCCGACGCTCCTCGACGCATGGCCCGCGATCGTCGCCGCCGACCCGGACGCCCGGCTCCTCGTCGTCGGGGAGGGGAGCCGCGAGGCCGCGCTCCGCGAGCAGGCGGCACGGCTCGGCATCGCCGGCTCGGTCGTCTTCACCGGACGCCGGGACGACATCCCCGCCGTCACCGCCGCGCTCGACGTCGCGGTCCTCCCCTCGTACCGCGAGGCGCAGGGCCTGACGATCCTCGAGGCGATGGCGCTCTCCCGCCCGGTCGTCGCCTCCGACGTCGGCGGGATCCCCGAGATGGTCGAGGACGGCGTCACCGGGCTCCTCGTCCCGCCGCACGATCCGGCGGCCCTCGCGGCGGCGATCCGGCGGCTCCTCGACGACCACCCGTTCGCCGACACGCTCGGGCGAGCCGGTCACGACCTCGTCCACGACCGCTTCTGCCTCGAGCTGATGGTCCGGGCGATCGAAGCGATCTACGACGAGGGGGCGGCCACCGTCCGCGCCACGGGCGGGGTCCGACGCCGGGAGGGCGCGCTCGCCCGCTGAGGGGCGGGCGCGACGGCCCCCGGTGTTCACGGGAGCGGCGGCCGCGCGCTGGCGGCGAGCCGCCGGGCGGAGCCTCGTCGCCGCGGCCGCGGTCGGGGGAGCCGCCGCCGGCGCCTGGGTCCTCGCCGGCCACCTCGCCGACGACCCGTTCGCCGACGTCCGCGCCTACTGGGAGGCCGGTCGCCGGCTGAACGCGGGCGATCCGCTCTACCTCCCGGCGGCGGATCCGGATGCGGCGGCGTTCTACCGCTACCCGCCGCTCCTCGCGATCGCCTTCCGGCCGCTCGCCCTCCTCCCGCTCGAGGCGGCGACCGCCGTCTGGGTCGCGATCGTCCTCGCGAGCCTCCTCCTGACGCTCCGTCGGATCGGGCTCTCCGGTCGGACGATCGTCGCCCTCGGCCTCCTCGGCGTCCCGCTCGGCTTCGCCCTCGGCGTCGCCCAGGCCCAGCTCCCCGTCACGTGGCTCGTCGCGACGGGCTCGCCCGCGGCGATCGCCCTCGCGGCGAACCTCAAGCTCTTCCCCGGACTCGTCGCCTGCTACTGGCTCGGACGACGGGACGTCCGGAGCCTCGTGCGGTTCGCGGCGTGGCTCGCCGCGCTCGCGGCGCTCCAGCTCGTCCTCGAGCCCGAGGGGACGCTCAGCTATCTCTCCTTCCTCTCCTTCTCGCAGGTCGGGATCTCGTTCAACCTCTCCCCGTACGCGATCTCACCGCTCCTCTGGGGAGCGCTCGTCGCCGGGGGGACGATCGCGGCGATCCGGCTTGCCCCCGGACGCTGGGGATGGGCGGCCGCCGTCGCGCTGTCGACGCTCGCGACCCCCCGTCTCCTCTCGTACTTCCTCGTCACGCTCCTCGCGGCGATCCGCCGCCCCGACGAACCCCGCCGGTGACGAGCGCGTGAGCGACGCGGCGGCGCGTCGGCCGGGCGCCCCGGACGCGCTCTGGGTCTATCTCGCGGTCGCCCTCCCGGTGGTCGCCGCGCTCGCCGCGCCGCTCTCCACCGTCGATCTCGCCTACGCGATCCGGGCGGGCGACCTGATCCTCGCCGCGGGAGCGCCGCTCACCGCCGATCCGTTCACCTTCACCGTCGGCGGCGAGCCCTGGGTCGACCAGCAGTGGGGCGCCCAGGCGCTCCTCGCGCTCCTCCACCGCGCCGGGGGCTGGGAGCTCCTCGCGCTCGCCCGGGCGCTCCTCGTCGGGGCGATCGCCGCCGCGCTCGTCGGGGCCGCGCGGACGACCGGGGCCGGGGCCCGGACCGCCGCGCTGCTCGGGCTCGGCGCCTTCCTCCTCGCCGCTCCCGGCCTCGCGCTCCGCGCCCAGCTCGGCGGGCTCGCCCTCCTCGCCGCGACGATCCTCCTCGTCGCCCGACGCCGGCACGCGCCGCGCGGCCTCCTCCTCGTCCCGCTCGTCGCGGCGGCGTGGGCGAACCTCCACGGCACGTTCGTCCTCGCTCCCGCGGTCGTCCTCGCCGCCGCGCTCGACGACCGCCTCGCGCGGCGGCCGGGGAGCGGCCGGCTCGCGCTCCTTGCCGGCGTCACCGCGCTCGCCACCGGCCTCACGCCGTGGGGCCTCGGCGTCTGGGGCTACGCGATCTCGCTCGGCATCTCGCCGGAGGTCCGCGGGCTCGTGACCGAGTGGCAGCCCCCCGATCCCCTCGGCTACCCGGGGCTCCCCTTCGCGCTCGCCGCCGTCGGGCTCGCCGCACTCGCGCTCCGTCGGCTCCGGCACGCCGGCCGTCGCGGACTCCCGCTCGGGTCGCTCGGGATCGCCGCCGCGCTCGCGCTCGCCGGCACCGTCGCGGAGCGCGGGATCGTCCCGTGGGCCCTCGTCGCGGTCCCGGCAGCGGCCGGACTCCTCGTCCCGGGTCGGCCGTCACCGCCGCCCGGCGCCCCCGACCCCGCCCCCGCAGCCGCGCCCGCCGCCGATGCCGCCGCTCCCGCCCCTGCCGCCACCTCGGCGCCGGCGCTTGCCGTCGCACTCGCCGTCGCGCTCGCCGGCGTGGCGCTCCTCCCCGCCTGGCGGCCGCTCACCGGTGCGCCGCTGCCGCTCCTCGCCGACGCCCCGGTCGCCGTCGCCGCGCGGGTCGCCGAGCTGACGCGCCCCGGCGAGCGGATCTTCGTCCCGCAGCGCTACGCGTCCTGGTTCGAGCTCGCCGTACCCGGCCGGCTCGTCCCCGTCGACTCCCGGGTCGAGCTCTTCCCGGCCCGGGTCTGGTCGGACTACCTCGCGATCGCAGCCGGCGGCACCGGCGCCGCCGTGCGCCTCGAGCGATGGGGGGTCGCGCTCGTCGCCCTCGACCCGACGCTCGGGTCCCTCGTCAGCGACCTGACGGCGACCCGCCGCTACGAGCTGGTCGAGCAGATCGAGGACTGGGCGCTCCTTCGTCCCGCGGTCCCGCCGGCGGCGGATCAGTCGCCCGCTCCCTGAGGAGCGGGACGAGCGCGACGAGCGTGCTGAGCGCGGTCCCCCAGAGCGTCGGGAGCGCCAGGACGATCCCGACGACGAGGAGCGGGTCCGCGAGCGACGGTCGGAGTCGGGCCGCGACGAGGACGATCGCGGCGCCCGCTGCGAGCCGGACCGGGTAGGGGACGCCGAGGAAGGTCGAGACCTCGGTCGGCGCCCGGGTGAGGACCTCCCGGACGAACTCGAGCCACGCCGCGGGCGAGACGAGGATGCTCACTCCGAGGACCGCGGCTCCGACGAGCGCCGCTCGAAGCGCCGCCCGTCGCGCGCCCCGGAGGAGCACGTGAGCGAGCGCGATCGCCGGACTCGCCTCGATCGCGGCGACGGCGACCCAGGCGACCGGGCTCCGGCGGATCGCGAGGACGATGAGGACCGCGACGACGAGGTGGACGTTCCGGTAGCCGAGCTCGACCGCGACCGGGGGGAAGGCCGCGAGCGCGAGACCGCCGAGGATGCTCCGGCCGCCGAGCCACCAGAGGCAGCCGAGCAGGAGGGCGATCCACGCGACCCCGAACGCCTCGGCCGGGAGGAGGAGCGTCACCGGGGCGATCGCCTGGGCGAAGACCGGCGGGTACCAGTACCGGTAGAGGTCGCCGGGGTAGGAGGCGCCCTCGTAGATCGGGTCGCCGACGGCGATCCGGCGTCCGGCGAGCCAGTAGGCGAGGTCGTCGCGCGGCTCCATCCACATCGGGGCCGCGTGGCCGAGGATGAACGTCGCGCCGACCGCGGCGAGGAGGACGAGGAGTGGCGGCGGGAAGGTCCTGCCGCGGACGGTGACCGGACGGACGAGGTGCGAGCCGCCCGACCGCATCAGACGGCGGTCGTCACCCAGTAGCGCTCCGCCGCGCCGGATCCGCCGCCGAGCGCGGCCGTCCTGGCCGCGAAGCCGCGGACCGCGGCCGCCATCTCGGTCCTGCCGCCGAAGAGCCGGTCGATCTGGCTCGCGTAGAGGGAGATCCCGGCGATCTTCCGCTCGAGCTGGTCCTCGATGTCCGCGAGCTCGGCCGCGAGGGAGACGTCCTCGGGGAGCTCGCCGAAGGCGTGCGCCGGGAGGTCGTCGAGGCGGGCGAAGTCGTTCCACCACGCGTACGGGAAGTCCTCGTAGAAGACGACCCGCCCGGTCCACTCGGGTCCCGGCATCACCCACCGGCGCGACTCGGCGAGGAGCGCGATCCCGGCGGAGCGGGCGAGCTGGTGGTCGACGTGGTCGCCGATCCCGAGCGGCAGGTAGACCCGTTCCGGCTCATGGCGGGCGATCTCCTGGCGGAGGATCGCGAACGGGGCGCTGTCGTCGTCGCGCGGCATCCCGAGGAGCTGCCCGTCCCCCTCGTAGCCGCGGAAGACCGCGTCGGGGAGGTCGAGGAAGACGACCGACGCCTCGGCGAAGAAGGCGTACCGCTCGTCCTCGAGCCGCCGGGCCGCCATGAGGTCGCCCGCCGCCTCCGCCTCGACGAGCTCGGTCGTGAGGACCGGCCCCTGGTTCGCCTGGTCGTCGATGAGCGGCTGGCCGCCGAGCGGCCGGTTCCGGATCTCCGCGCGGCGGTACCACGACGAGCGCTGCCAGAAGCGCTTCGCCGCCGCATCCGCGTCCTCCTGCGTCGCCTCGAGCTGCGCCTCGGTCGCCGCCCATGGCGGGAGCGTCCCGCCCGCCGGATGGTCGTTCGCGAGGCTCGCGCGGTTGAACGCCTGGGTCGCCGGCCAGATCGTCTTCGAGCCGAAGCCGAGCGCCTCGCGCTGGTACGTCGTGAGCGCCCCCGGCTCGCCGGTCCCGGAGAAGACGGTGATGATCGTCACCTTCTGGCCGAGCTCGCGGAGGTTCGCGATCAGGCCGCCGCAGCTGAGGGCGACGTCGTCGGGGTGGGGGGCGACGAAGACGTGGGTCATCGCGGGCGAGTATACCGACCCGGTCGGCGATACTTGGAGCCCGCGGCGGCCTCGGGGCCCCACGGCGACGAACGAGGAGTGACGAGATGACGACGCGAGCCGCCGATCCGGCGTCGCTCACCTTCCGGACCCGCGCCTTCATCGGCGGGGAGTTCACGGACGCCGCGAGCGGCCGTCGCTTCACCGTGGAGAACCCGGCGACCGGCAGGCGGATCGCCGAGGTCGCCGAGTGCGACGCCGGCGACGTCGATCGCGCCGTCGCGGTCGCGCGCGCCGCCGCCCCGGGCTGGGCCGCGACCTCGCCCGCCGACCGGAAGGCGATCCTCGTCCGGTTCGCCGCCCTCCTCGACGCGCACGTCGAGGAGCTCGCGCTCACCGAGAGCCTCGATGCCGGGAAGCCGATCTCCGACACCCGCGCCCTCGACATCCCCGACTCGGCGGCGACGATCCGCTGGCACGCCGAGGCGATCGACAAGCTCTACGGCGAGGTGGGGCCGACCGGTCCGGGAGCGGTCTCGATGATCGTCCGCGAGCCGGTCGGGGTCGTCGGGGCCGTCATCCCGTGGAACTACCCGCTCCAGATGGCGGCATGGAAGCTCGGGCCGATCCTCGCGACCGGGAACGCCGTCGTCATCAAGCCGGCGCAGCTCACCTCGCTCAGCCTCCTCCGCGCCGCCGAGCTCGCGGCCGAGGCCGGCGTCCCGGCGGGCGTCCTCAACGTCGTCCCGGGTCCCGGCGCCACGGTGGGGACCGCGATCGCCCGCCACCCCGGGATCGACGCCGTCGCCTTCACCGGCTCGACGGAGGTGGGACGGACCTTCCTCTCGCACGCCGCGGAGACGAACCTGAAGCGCGTCGCGCTCGAGCTCGGCGGGAAGAGCCCCCAGATCGTCATGGCCGACGCCGGCGACCTCGACCGGGTCGCGGAGCGGGTCGCGGCGGCGATCTTCTGGAACATGGGCGAGAACTGCAGCGCCGGGAGCCGGCTCCTCGTCGACCGCCGGGTGAAGGGGGCGCTCCTCGAGCGACTCGTCGCGCACACCGAGCGCCACTGGGTCGTCGGGGACCCGCTCGACGAGGCGACCCGGATGGGGCCGCTCATCAGCGGCGGCCATCTCCAGCGGGTCCTCGGCTACGTCGAGGCGGGTCGCGCGGAGGGAGCCCGCCCGATCACCGGCGGCGGCCGCGTCCTCGAGGCGACCGGCGGCCACTTCCTCGCGCCGACGATCCTCGACGGGGCGACGAACGCGATGCGGGTCGCGCGCGAGGAGATCTTCGGACCCGTCCTCACGGTGATCGAGTTCGACGGGGAGGCGGAGGCGATCGCGCTCGCGAACGACACCGACTACGGGCTCGCCGCCTCCCTCTACACCCGCGACGTCCGCGTCGCCCACCGGATGGCGCGGGCGATCCGGGCGGGGACGGTCGGCGTCAACTGCTACAGCGAGGGCGACCTCGCGACCCCCTTCGGCGGGTACAAGCAGTCGGGCTTCGGCGGGCACGACAAGAGCGTCCACGCGCACGACCAGTACACCGAGCTGAAGACGATCTGGCTCGACCTCGAGGGGTAGCCGGACCGCGAGGGCGTCGGCTCGCGGCTACCCGCGTCGGAGCGAGGCGAGCGCGCCGAGGACCGTCGCGGCCACCGTCTCCATGTCCGCGATCGGCAGCTCGTAGCGGAGCGTCGCCGATCGGGTGAGCATCAGGTTGTACGGGTCGCCCGGCTCGCCCCACGAGCGGAAGTCGGTCCGGATCATCACGATCGGCTTCCCCTTCGCGTACGCATAGCCGACCTCCCAGCAGGTCCCCGAGTCCGGGTCCTCGCCGTCCATGATCGCGACGAGCGCCTCGGACCAGTCGACGTGGCGGACGTCGCTCTCGAAGGTCTGCTGCGGCGTCGTCGCGTCGAACTCCTGCTCCTGGGGGAGGAAGACCTCGTGGCCCGCGGCGACGAGCCGGTCCCGGAGCCGTTCGTTCCACTCCCGCTCCGCCGAGGTGAAGAGGGGACCGGCGAAGTAGATCCGCATCGTCAGCTCCTGATCGAGGCAAGGAGGGCGGCCGCCGCGGCGCGATCGGCGAGCGAGCTCTGCGTCCCGTGGCGCGTGACGCTGTCCGCGGCCGACGCGCAGCCGAGCCGGGCGGCGTCGACCGGTGCGAGCCCGACGGCGAGGCCGACCGCGAAGGCACCGACGAACGCGTCGCCGGCGCCGGTCGTGTCGACGGCGGTGACCCGCGGCGCGGGGACCCGGACGACCTCGAGCGACCCGCGGACGAGGAGCGCCGCGCCGCGCTCGCCGAGCGTCACCGCGACCGAACCCCCGGTCCGGGCGGCGAACGCCGCGATCCGCGCGTCCTCCCCGGCCGGATCGCCGTCGAGCCTGCCGCCCCCGATCAGCTCGAACTCGTGCTCGTTCGGGACGAGCCAGTCGCTCAGGGCGAGGAGCTCCGGCTCGATCTGGGCGCCGGGCGCCGGGTTGAGGATCGTCGTCGCACCGATCGAGCGGGCGGCCCGGAAGCCGGCGCACGTCACCCGCTGCGGGACCTCGAACTGGCCGACGACGACGGCGGGGCGGAGCGTCCGGACCGCTTCCTCGGCGAGCGCGGGGGGCGTCGCGTCGTTCGCCCCCGGGACGACGATGATCCGGTTCATCCCGCTCGCGTCGACCCAGATCGGCGCGACGCCCGAGGACCCGGGGACGCGCCGGACGTACGTCGTGTCGACCCCCTGGACGCGGAGGTTCTCGAGCGTCTCGCCGCCGTACGCGTCCTCCCCGACCGCGTTGACGAGGGCGACGCGGGCGCCGAAGCGCGCTGCGGCGACCGCCTGGTTCGCGCCCTTGCCGCCGAAACCGGAGCGGAACTCACGCCCGATCAGCGTCTCGCCGGCCTCCGGGATCCGGTCGGCGTACGTGATCAGGTCGATGTTCGTGCTCCCGACCACGACGATCGTCGGCTCGCCCACGCTCGCTCCTCCCGATTCCGTTCTCCGGCGAGGGGAATGGTGCCGCCTCGGCCGCCCGCGCGCACGTTGCCCGCGCACGCCGCCCGCGCACCCGCGTCGCGCGCGGCGAAGCGGAGTGCACGCCGCCCGCGTCCCCATCCCGTATCGTCTCCGTCGACGCCAGAAGGGCACGCTGAGGAGACGCGATGACGCAGAGCGCGTTCTGGGAGAGCCCGGTGATCGCCTCGACGATCCCGGTCGTGAAGGACTCGCGCTGGGTCCGGACGAACGCCGCCGCCGTCGACCGGGTCGCCGGCTGGATGGCCTACGAGGAGTTCGGCCTCCCGGACGGCGCCCAGATGTTCGACTTCGGGTCCGATCCGGACCTCCTCACCGACGTCACGCTCTTCGTCAACTGCCTGAACTTCGCCTTCACCGACTTCGCCACGTCCCGCAAGTTCGAGCTCGAGTACCGCGGCCGGACCTGGTCCGACTCCGAGGCGATGGTCGCCGCGCTCCACCGTGCGCACGCCGCGGGCGAGCCGATCTTCACCGGCGCGTGGATGGCCGGCGTCACGAGGGCCGACCTCGAGCGGGTCTTCGCCGGTTCGATCGAGATGCCGATGCTCGACGAGCGGGTCGCGATCCTCCGCTCGGTCGGGGCGACGCTCGTCGACCGGTTCGACGGGAGCTTCCACGCCTGGGCCGCCGGCTGCGAGCCGGCGATGTACGCCGGCGGGAACGGGCTCCTGGAGCGGCTCGTCACGGACTTCCCGCGCTTCGAGGACTCGCACGTCTTCAAGGGGAGCCGCGTCCGGATCTACAAGCTCGCGCAGCTCGCGCTCTGGGGGCTCCACGCCATGTGGGTCCGCCAGGGGCGCGCCGGGATCCGCGACCTCGACCGGATGTCCGCCTTCGCCGACTACATCGTCCCGGTCGCGCTCCGGGTGATGGGGATCTTCCAGTACGTCCCCGATCTGGAGCGGCGGATCATGGCCGGCGAGCCGATCGCGCGCGACAGCGAGGAGGAGATCGAGATCCGGGCCCACACGCTCTACGCGACGGCGCTCCTCACCGATGCCCTCAACGAGCTCCGCCCGCCGGAGCTCCGCCTCGTCATCCCGCAGGTCGACTACCGGCTCTGGAAGTCCTACCACGCGACGTTCCACCCGCATCACCTGACCGTCACGACGATGTACTGAGCGGGCGCCGACCCGTGGATCGTCCCCGCCTCGGCCCGTACCGGGAGCTCCTCGGCCACCCGGGGGCCCGGACGCTCGCGCTCTTCGGCCTCCTCGGGCGCGCCCCGATGGCGATGTTCCCCGTCGCGCTCGTCGCGGCGGCCGCGGGCGCGACGGGCGGCGGGGAGGGCTACGCGCTCGGCGGCGCGGCGGCCGGGGCGAGCGCCTTCGCCTCGGCGGTCGCCGCTCCGCCGATCGGCAGGCTCGTGGACCGGCACGGTCAGGGCGCCATCCCCCGGCTCCTCGCGCTCGTCTGCGCCGCCGCCGCGCTCGCGATCGTCGCCTCGCTCCTCGTCATCGGCGCGACCCCGCTCATCGTCCCGCTCGCGGCGATCGCCGGGGCGTCGCAGCCGGCGATCGGGACCCTCACCCGCGCCCGATGGATGGCGCTCCTCCACGGGACGCCGGCCGGCGACTCCGCCCAGGCGCTCGAGTCGATCAACGACGAGGTCTCGTTCCTCATCGGGCCGTCGCTCGTCGCCATCCTCGCGACGGTCGGGTTCGTGGGCCTCCCGATCGTCGTCGGCTCGATCCTCCTCGTCTCGGGCGTCTTCGGGCTGACGTCCCGCCGGAGCCTCCCGCCCCCGCCGCCCCACCCCCGCCTCGAGGGGGAGTCGCGCTGGCCCCCCTTCCCCGCGGGCCGCTCCGTCCTCCTCGCCACCGGCCTCCTCGGGATCGCGCTCGGCTCGGTCCAGGTCGTCCAGCTCGCCTACTCCCGGTCGCTCGGCCTCGAGACGGGCGCCGCCCTCGTCTTCTTCGTCTACTCCGCGGCGAGCCTCACCGGTGCGATCGTCGTCGGGGCGATCTCGTGGCGGCAGCCGCCGCGCCGGCGGCTCGCCCTCTCGCTCCTCGTCTACGTCGCCGGCCTCCTCCCGAGCGCGCTCGTCTCCGGCTACCCCGCCTTCGTCGTCGCCTCGCTCCTCGCGGGCATCGCGATCGCGCCGACGTTCATCCAGGCGAACGCGCTCGTCGCCGAGGCGACCCCCACCCGGTACCGGACCGGCGCGTTCGCGGTCCTCGGGTCGGCGACGATCCTCGGGATCGCCGCGGGGTCCGCGCTCACCGGCGCCGCCGTCGACGCGCTCGGCGCGGATGCGGCGCGGTCGGTCCTCGTCCCGATGGCGGCGGCGGTCGGCCTCGCCGGCCTCCTCGTCGCCCGCTCCGGGGTCAGCCCGGGCGGCTGAGCGCGATGACGAGGTGCTCGTAGCCCCGGAACTGGAAGGTGGGGCGGCGGGCGGTCCCGGGGAGGACGTGGATCGCCTCCTCGGTCCTCGCGAGCTCGGTGAGCGTCGTCTCGAGCTCGAGCCGGGCGAGCGGGGCGCCGATGCAGAAGTGGATCCCGCCGCCGAGCGAGAGGTGGCTCGTGTCGGCGCGGGCGACGTCGAACCGGTCCGGGTCGGGGTGCTTGCGCGGATCCCGGTTCGCCGCGGCGAGGACGAGCGCGACCCGCCCGCCCTTCGGGATCTCCGTCCCGGCGATGACGACCCCGTCGTCGAGGACCCACCGCTCGAACCACTGGAGCGGCGGGTCCCAGCGGAGGACCTCCTCGATCGCGGCGCGCGGCGAGACGACGCCGTCCCGGACGAGCCGCCACTGGTCCGGGTGGGCGGCGAGCGCCGCGATCCCGTTCGACGAGGCGTTCACCGCCGCCTCGTGGCCGGCCATGAGGAGCACCATCGCGGTCGAGACGATCTGGTCGTCGGTGAGCCGCTCCCCGTCGACGGTCGCGCCGACGAGCGCGGTGAGGAGGTCGTCGCCCGGCCGGCGCCGCCGGTCGGCGACGAGCTCGAGGAGGTAGCGGCGGAAGTCGCCGGCGGCCCGGTTCGCCGTCGCCTGCTGCTCCTCGCTCGGCCCGGGCTCGTACATGCTGATCGTGTCGTCCGAGAGGCGGAGGATCGTCCAGCGGTCGCTCTCGGGGACGCCGATCAGGTCGCAGATGATCCCGAGCGAGTAGGCCTGCGCGTACGAGCCGACGAGGTCGATCGAGCCGGCCTCACGCCCCTCGTCGAGGAGGCGGACCGCCCGGTCGCGGATCGACGACCGGAGCCCCTCGACCGCCCGGGGCGTGAACGCCTCGGTCACGAGCCGGCGGAGCTTCGTGTGCTCCGGCGGCTCGAGGTTGAGGAGCTCCCACCGCTCGAACGCGTGGTAGTCGGTCCAGCGCGGGTCGCGCCACGTCGGGATCCCCGGCGAGACGCCGAGCTCCTCGGGCGTGTAGCGGTGGAGGAACGTCGTCCCGAGCCGGCGGTCGCGGAAGGCCGCGTGGACGTCCTCGTAGCGGGTCAGGTACCAGAGGTGGTCGCCCTCCGGGTGCCAGACCGGCGTCGTCTCCCGGACCCGGGCGTACGCGGGGTACGGGTCGGCGACGAAGCCGGGGTCGGCCGGGTCGAACGCAAGATCCGGCCGGACGGTCACCGCGCGGGAGCCGCGGCTGGGCCTCCGGTCGCCCGGTCGCGGGCGATGAGGACCCGGAGCCCCTCGACCGCGGCGTCGATCACCGGGTCGATCGAGAAGTCCTTCATCGAGGCCTCCGCCTCCTCCCGGGTCATGTCCGGCGCGCCGGCGCAGACCATGATCCCGCCGGCGCGGACGCGCGCGATCGCGGCGACGATGAAGATCGCGGCCGCCTCCATCTCGGAGCTGACCGCGCCGCCCCGCACCCACGCCTTCCAGCGCGCCGCGAGCTCGTCGGCGATCGGCATCCGCTCCGGCTCCACCTCGCCGTAGAAGGAGTCCTTCGACTGGCTGACCCCGAGCCGCGCGAGGGCGCCGGTCCGGCGCGCCGCCTCGCGGAGCGCGTCGACGACGTCGATGTCCGCGAGCGCCGGGTACTCCATCGGGAGGTAGTGGCTCGTCGTCCCTTCGTCGCGGATCGCCGCCGTGATGATCGCCAGCTCGCCGGTCCGCATCCCCGGCTGCATCCCGCCGGACGTGCCGACGCGGATGAACGTGTCGGCTCCGCAGCGGATCAGCTCCTCGACCGCGATCGCCGCCGACGGGCAGCCGATCCCGGTGGAGGTGCACGAGACCGCCACCCCGTCGAGCTCGCCCGTCCACGTCACGTACTCGCGGTTCCTCGCCACGAAGCGCGGGTTGTCGAAGCGCGACGCGATCCGCTCGACGCGCCCCGGGTCCCCGGGGAGGAGGACGTACCGGCCCACGTCGCCCGGGCGGAGCGCGACGTGGTGCTGCGGCTCGCCCGTGGGCGCGGCCCAGGTCATGCGGGCGCCGCTCTCAGGAGCCGAGCCGGCCGCTCGCGCGGTCGTTGCGGATGAGGACGCGGAGACCGGCGATCGCCGCGTCGATGACGCGCTCGACGTCGCCGAGCGCCTGCTCCTCGGGGGTCGGCGGCAGGTGGTCGAGGTTCTGGAAGAGGAGCATCACGCCACCCGCGCGGACGCGGAGCGTCGACGCGACGATGAAGAGCGCCGATGCCTCCATCTCCGAGGCGACCGCGCCGCCGGCCATCCACGCCTTCCACCGCTCGGCGAGCGCGTCGGCGACCGGCATCCGCTCCGGCTCGTGCTGGCCGTAGAACGAGTCCTTCGACTGCGCGACCCCCACGTGGACGCCGTAGCCCGTCGAGCGCGCGCCCTCCCGGAGGGCGAGCGTCACGTCGAGGTCCGCGACCGCGGGGAACTCGATCGGGAGGTAGTGGCGGCTCGTCCCCTCGTCGCGGATCCCGCCGGTCACGACCGCGATGTCGCCCGTCCGGATCCCCCGCTGGAGGGCGCCCGCGGTCCCGACGCGGATGAACGTGTCGACGCCGATCGCGGCCAGCTCCTCGACGGCGATCGCGGTCGACGGGCAGCCGATCCCGGTCGAGGTGCAGGAGACCGGGACGCCGTCGAGGCTCCCGGTCCACGTCACGTACTCGCGCTTCTCGGCGACGAAGCGCGGGTTCTCGAAGCGCCGCGCGATCCGCTCGACCCGGCCGGGGTCGCCCGGCAGGAGGACGTATCGCCCGACGTCGCCCGGCCGGAGCGCGATGTGGTGCTGGCTGCCGTCGGGCTCGGTGAGGGACATCGCGGGTCGCCCTTTCTCAGACCGAGGCCATCGCCCGGATCGCGACGACGAAGACCCCGACGAAGACGACGAAGCCGACGAGGAAGATCGCGATCGCGACCTGCTCCGGGAAGACGAGGAAGGCGGAGGGATCGCGCCCCCAGTTGAAGATGCCGTAGACGAAGAGCGTCGTCATCGTCACGACCCCGATGATCCCGACGGCGACGTCGAGCGGGCCGCTCGGGACCCGCCGATAGGAGGTCTTCTGGCCGACCGACCCGAAGGCGCGCGCCTCGAGGCTGATCGCGAGCTGCTGGACGCGCTCGACGGCCCCGGCGGCGACCGGGACGAACGACGGGATGATCGCGCCGAAGCCGGTCCCCTTCATCCCCCGCGAGCGCTGCGCCGCGATGACGAGCCCGACCTCGCGCTGGAGGACGGGGATGAGCTGGAGCGTCATCGCGATCATGAAGTTCGCGAGGTACGGGACCTTCATCCGGTGGAGCGATGCGAAGAGGTCCGACGGGTGGGTCGTCAGGAGGAGGGCGAAGCCGATCACCTGGAAGGCGGTGACGCGGAGCAGGAGCGAGATCGCGTGCGAGAGCCCCTCGTTGTAGATGTTCAGCGGCCCGAGCTGGACCGGCGGGGTGCAGACGCCGCCGCAGATCGCCGGCGCGACACCCTGGATGACGATGATCGAGGCGTTCACCGGGATGAAGACGAGCATGATCCTCGCGAGCGGCTTCGCGATCCGCGCGCTCACGGCGACGACGATCCCGAAGAGGAGCGACATGAGGAGCGGGAGCGCCTCGTACGTCGTGAAGCAGAAGAAGGCGAACGGGATGACCCAGGCGAACTTCGCGACCGGGTCGAGGCGATGGAGCCAGGACGACCCGCGGACGTGGGTGATCGAAAGCGTGCCGGTGTTCATCGGGCGCTCCCCTTCCCGAGCTCGTCCGCGAGCTCCGCGACGCTGAGGGCCGCCGGCTTCCCCTTCCGGGAGGCGAGGCGGATCGAGATCTGGGTGACCTGCGGCGGGGTGAGGTGCGCGACCTTCATCACCTCGTCGTTCGCGAAGACCTCGCGGGCGGTCCCGTCGGCGAGGATCCCGGCATTCCACATGACGACGAGCCGGTCGGTGACGTCCGCGAGGAGCGGCATGTCGTGCGCGACGCAGACGATCGTCGCCCCGCGGTCGCGGAGCTTGTGGATCAGCCGGTTGATGACGGTCGTCGTCTGGTGGTCCTGCCCCGTCGTCGGCTCGTCGAGGATGAAGACCTTCGGGTGCATCGTGTAGATCGAGGCGATCCCGACGAGCTTGCGGAGCGGGAAGCTGAGCCGGTAGGGGTGGTCGGTCCGGTACTGCTTCAGGTCGAAGAACTCGAAGGCCTCCTCGACGCGGGCCTCGATCTCCTCCTTCGGGAGCCGGAGGTTCGTCGGGCCGAAGGCGAGCTCCGCCTGGACCGTCGTCGCGAAGAGCTGGTGGTTCGGGTTCTGGAAGACGTAGCCGATGCTCGACGCGAGCTGCTGGACGCTCAGCTTCGTCGCATCCTTCCCGTCCACCGTCACGGACCCCGAGGAGGGGCGGAGGAGGCCGTTGAGGAGCTTCGTCAGCGTCGTCTTCCCCGAGCCGTTCGGCCCGGCGATCCCGAGGGACTGGCCCTCCGGGATGTCGATGCTCACGCTGTCGAGCGCGACGACGTTCCCGCGCGGGTAGACGTAGCGCGCGTCCTTGACGCTGATGATCGGGGCGCTCATCGGCGGGCCTCCAGCCACGTCACGGCCTCGTCCGTCGTCACCGGGAGGTTATTCGACCCCGGTCCCGCGAGCCGGAGCGCCAGCTCGGTCGCCTGCGGCGAGCGGAGGCCGATCGCGGTGAGCTCGTCGCCGCGCGAGAAGACCTCGGTCGGAGTGCCGACCATGACGATCCGGCCCTCGTGCAGGACGACGATCCGGTTCGCGAAGGTCGCGAGGACCTCGCTCTCGTGCTCGGCGACGATGACGGTCATCCCCTCGTCGCGGTTCAGCTTCCGCGCGAGCTCGAAGACCTCCTCCTTCCCGGTCGGGTCGAGGTTCGAGGTCGGCTCGTCCATGAAGAGGATCCTCGGCGACATGACGAGGACGGACGCGATCGCGAGCCGCTGCTGCTGGCCGCCCGAGAGGCCCATCGGGGAGCGCTCCTCGAAGCCGGCGAGGCCGACCTGCGCGAGCGCGTCGCTCACCCGGGGGATCATCTCCTCGGTCGGGACGCCGAGGTTCTCGAGCCCGAGAGCGACCTCCTCGGCCGCGCTCACCTGGCTCATCTGGAACTCCGGGTTGTCGAAGACGATCCCGACCCGCTTCGCCATCTCCCGGACGGGGGTCGTCGCCGCGTCGAGCCCCTCGACCGTGACCTTCCCCTCGTAGAAGCCCATCGTCGACTGGGGGACGATCCCGTTGAGGCAGAGCCCGAGGGTCGTCTTGCCGGCGCCGTTGAGACCCATGATCCCGATGTATTCGCCGCGCTCGATCTCGAGGTTCACGTCGGTCAGCGCGGCCCGGCCGCCGGTCGCGTACGTGAAGGTCAGCCCCTCGATCGAGATGACACGCTCACCAGGCACGTGTGCTCCAACTCGTGACGCCTGCCGGGCGTCGGGGCCGTCCCCAGGGGGACGGGCCGAGAACGATACCGCCCGGCCGCGTCGTCCGACGCGACCGGGCGGTCGATTCGCTTGTCCGTGAAGCGAGCTGCTAGAGCTCCTTGAGCCGAAGGACCGCGATCCCCGCGAGGACCGTGAAGAGTCCGCCGAGGACGTTCATCGCCCAGAGGGTGATGTACGCGTTGTCGGGCTCGACGATGTTCACGATCGCGTTCGGGAGGAAGATCGTGAAGATCCCCATCGCGATGACGCCGACCGCGACCTGCTCCTTCGGACCGACGGTCGCGCCGCCGTTGCCGTTGCCTGCCATTGGTGCCTCTCCTCAGTCTTCGGGACTAGCTGCTGAGCGCCGGCGTGACGACGAAGACGCTGAGCAGGACGAGGATCACGCCGAGGACGACGCCCCCGACGATGAGCATCAGGTTCTGCTGCCCCTCGGACTTCGGGAGCTCGATCCCGGCGGTGAGGCCGGGCGGGAGCGCGCGGAGGATCGCGAGGCCGACGAACGTGGCGATCATCTTGTCCGCGATCGAGCCGGTGATGCCGGCGAGGAGCGAGGACGCGATGAGGCTGTTCCCCGCGGCGGCGAAGGCCGCGACGAGGGCGTCGGACGAGTGGCCGGTGGCGCCGCCGAAGACGAAGACGACGATCGGCGAGGCCATCAGCTGCACGAGGATCCCGCAGATGATGCCGAGGATGACGAGACGGGTCGCCGAGCGGCCCATCCCGAAGCTCCGGATGCCGTAGCCCCAGACGAGGGCGCCGACGACGTTGCAGAGCGCGAACGGGATCATCGTCGGGCTGATGACGAACGACGCCGCGGTGTTCGTGATGATGCCCGTGAGGGCGCCCCACCACGGGCCGAGGGCGACGGAGGCCACCATCGTCCCGATCATGTCGAGGAAGATCGGCAGCTTGAGCGTGCTGTTGATCCACCCGCCGACGATGTTCAGCGCGCCCATCGCGGGCACGAGAACCGCTACGTAGGCGACGGGTACCCGCGCCGCCTTCCCCATACTGGCCGCCGTCATGGCTCTGGCTTCCTCCTCCACGACGGGTTCCGAGCCCCCGGTGGGCTCGTCTGCCCGTCCCCGGCGCCGACAGTGGCGCCATTCCATTCCCGGGAGCGCGTCCGGCGGGTTCCCTCGACCCGTCGGGCCCTGGACAGGTCCGGGCCTCGCTCCCAGCGACACTCGCGTGCCGATGCGGGGAAGATAGCCCCGCGCGTCAAGTCCCCGGGACGGACGGTCGGCGATCCGCCCTCGCGGCGGTCCTGCCGGGGGCGCGGACCGGCGCCGGCCCCGACGGTACGGGGCGGACCGGTACCTTCGTGGGAGGTCGGACCCCTTGGTCCGCCACGGTGGGCTCTGGTAGATTCCCGGTCGCGCCGACATAGCTCAGCGGTAGAGCAGCTGTTTCGTAAACAGCAGGTCCTCGGTTCAAATCCGAGTGTCGGCTCCATCCGACCGATCAACGGACCCCGGCCCAGTGCCGGGGTTCGTCGTTCCCGCCGACCGCCCGCGGACGACGAGCCGGCGGAAACCCGTCGGGATCTCGACCCCGTCGACGAGGTGCCGATCGGCGACGAGCGCGTCGCGCCCCGCGCCCGGATCGAGCTCCAGGCCGGCGGGGGCCGCCTCGAGGAGTGCGTCGAGCATGGCGCGTCCCTCGAGGCGCGCGAGCGTCGCGCCGAGGCAGGCGTGGGCCCCGATGCCGAACGCGAGATGGCCGCGCGGGTTCGGCCGGTCGAGGCGGATCTCCGCCGGCGCCGGGAACGCCGTCGCGTCGTGGTTCGCGGAGGGGAAGTCGAGCGCGACATGCGGCGCGATCGCCACGGGACGCCCGTCCGGTCCGCGGTCGATCCGTTCCATGACGAGGTCGGAGGTGAGGCGGAGGACCTCCTCGACGAAGCGGTCGCGCGCGTCGATCATCCCCTCCGAGGTGCCGCGGTCGCCCGTCGCGACGAGGAGCGGGACGAGGTCGGGCCGGGCGACGAGGCCCCAGCCGAGCCCTGCGACGAGCCCGACGACCGTGTCCCGCCCGGCGGCGAGGAGGAGGCTGAGGATCCCGGTGAGCGTCTCCCGGTCGAGCGGCGCGCCGCCGACGGGCGTTGCCGCGAGCGCGCCGAGGACGCGCCCGGCATCGCCTCGCGCGCCCCGGTCGAGGAGCTCGTCGAGGAACGCGTGGAACGGGACTCCGTCCCGGCGCCCCTCGTGGTCCCCCCAGACCGAGAGGCCGAACGAGCGGAGGCGCGGCGCGTCGGCCTCGAGGTCGAGGACCCGGGCGATCGAGCCGACGACGAACGGGAGCGCGACCCCCTCGACGAGCTCGACCGAGTCGCCGGCCGCGAGCGGGCGGAGGAGCGTCGCGGCGTCGGCGCGGATCGCCTCGCGGTGCGGTTCGAGCGCGCCGCGCGAGAGGAACGGGACGAGCGCGCCGCGGAGCCCCGTGTGCTCGGGCGGATCGGACTCGAGCGGGAGCTGGCGGTACGTGCGGACGTCCTCGTCGCCGCGGTGGGCGGACGACCAGCGGCCCCAGTCGCGGCCCGCCGCCTTCACCGCGTCGTGACCCGCGACGCGCGGCAGGGCACGGACGCGGGCGGGTCCCACCGGCGCATCGAGGCTGCCGGTGTAGCCCGCCCTGATCTCCCCGAAGCGGACTCGCCAGGGTCGTCCGCCGCGCCGGACCCGGCGGACGTGCTCCAGGACCTCCTCGCGCATCGCCCGCCAGTAGAGCGCCGCGACGAGCGCCGCCACGAGCGCCGCGAGGGCGTCGCCGCGAAGGGCGAGCGCCGGGACGAGCAGGAGCGTCCAGCTGTCGTACGTGACGAGCCGGTCCGCGACGACGAGCCCGACGAGCGCGGCCACGAGCAGGGCCGCCGCGAGTGCGAGCGGATCGACCACGAGGAAGGTCCCGAGGATCGGCGAGACGCCGTAGCCGCCCCGGAGGCCGTGCCAGATCGGGAAGACATGCCCGACGACCGCCGCGCCTCCCGCGAGGACCCCGGCCCCCGACCCGGGGAGGAGCGACTCGAAGGCGAGCGTCGGCAGCGCCGCCTTCGCGACGTCGAGGAGTGCGACGACGACCCCCCACCGCGTCCCGAGGAGGAGCCGGGCGTTCGTCGCCGACGCCCCGCCCGAGGGGACCGCCTCCCCGCCCGACCCGAACCGGATCGTCACCCTCCGCAGGTCGACGGCCGGGGCGACGAGCCGGCCGACGACGACCGCGGCGGAGATCGATCCGGCGAGATAGCCGACGGCGAGCGCGCCGCCGAGGAGCAGGGGGTCGCTCATCCTCGACCCGCGTCGCCCGCGCTCGGGTCCTCGGCGGGCGGGCGGCCGCCCATGACGAAGGTGATCTCCGCGATCCGGCCGCGCCGGTCCTTCCGTGTCGCCCGCCGATGGGCGAGGTGGCGACGGAGCTTCGGCAGCTCGGCCCACCAGAAGACGACGTTCGCGACGACCGCCATCGCGAGGAGCGCGGGCTCACCCCGCCAGAGCGCCCACGGGATGAGGAGGAGCGGCCAGACGTCGAACGCGACGAAGGCATCGGCGACGACGAGGCCGAGGCCGAGCCCGGCGCTCGGGAGCGCGACCGTGGCGAGGGGATCGAGGACGACGAGCCCGCCGAGGAGCGGCGAGACGCCGTAGCCGCCCCGGAAGCGGTGCCAGATCGGGAGGACGTGACCGACGACCGCGCCCGTCGCGCAGGCGGCCGCGGCGATCCCGGTCGGGTCGGCGAGCCGGAAGGCGAGCGTCGGGACGAGCGCCTTCGCGATCTCGAGCGCCGCGGTGGCGCACCCGGCGCGAGGACCGGCACGCTCGCGGATCGCCGACGGGCCGACCCGTTCGAGGGTCATCGTCGCCCCGGCGTCGTCGACGAGATAGGTCGTCGTCTCGACGTCGCGACCCGGGAGGAACCGTCGCGCGACGAGCCGGGCGAAGGAGACCGACCCGGCGAGGTAGCCGACGAGGGCGGCGGCGACGAGGAGCGGCGCCGGGACGTCCACGTCCCCATCGTGGCGGTCGGACCGCGTCGGGCGCAAGCCCTCCCACCCGACCGGGTAGCATCGCGTCGATGGGCGCGAAGAAGGAGGCGAGGCGCGGGGGGCAGGCGTCGGGCTCGGCAGCGGACGCCGCGCCCGGGTCGAGCGCCGTGCCCGGTTCGACCGCCGCGCCCGGTTCGGCCGACCGTCTCGCCTCCCGCGACCGCTCGACCGGCAGGGTCCTCGGCTCCGTCCCGCGCTCCACCCCGGACGAGGTCCGCGCGGCGGTCGCCGCGGCCGGGGTCGCCGCCGCCGCATGGCGCGAGTCGTCGCTCCGCGAGCGGCTCGTCGTCCTCCGCCGGCTCCGCGGCCTCGTCCTCGACCGGGCCGACGAGCTCGCCGAGCTCGTCTCGGCCGAGACGGGGAAGACCGTGACCGAGGCGGTCCCGAGCGAGATCGCCGTCGTCCTCGAGACGGCCGCCTGGCTCGAGCGCGAGGCACCCCGCCACCTCGCCCCGATCGACGCCGGGACGCGCCAGCTCTTCTTCCTCGGCCGATCCCACCGGCTCGTCCTCGAGCCGCTCGGGGTCGTCGCCGCGATCACGCCGTTCAACTACCCGCTCCCCGTCGCCTCGGCGGCGCTCCTCTTCAACCTCGTCGCGGGGAACGGCGTCGTCTGGAAGCCCTCGTCGCTCACGCCGCTCACCGCCGAGCGCTTCCGCGCGCTCCTCGTCGACGCGGGGGTCCCTGCCGATCTCGTCCCGACCGTCCACGGAGGGAGCGTCGTCGGCGAGGCGCTCGTGACCGCCCCGGGGATCGCGAAGGTCTTCTTCACCGGCTCGGAGGCCGTCGGCCGCCGGGTGATGGCGCTCGCGTCGGCCGCCCCGGTCGGGCCGCGGCCGGTCGTCCTCGAGCTCGGCGGGAAGGACGCGATGCTCGTCCTCGCGGACGCCGACCTCGAACGGGCGGCGGGCGGCGCGCTCTGGGCCGGCTTCAACAACGCCGGCCAGACGTGCGCGAGCGTGAAGCGGCTCTACGTCGCGGAGTCCGTCGCCGCCGAGCTGGAGCGCCGGCTCGTCGCGCGGGCGATCCATCTCCGGCCCGGCGACCCCGGGCGGCCTGCGACGCAGCTCGGGACGATGGCCGACCGGTCGAGCCGGGACCGGGTCGTCGAGCTCGTGGAGGACGCCGTCGCCCGCGGAGGCCGGCTCGTCGTCGGCGGCTCGCCGCTCGATCCCGCCCACCCCGACCTCGCCGGCGCGTACGAGGCGACGATCCTCGCCGACGTCCCGCCGGACGCGCGGATCTGGCGTGAGGAGCTCTTCGGCCCCGTCATCACGCTCGCGCCGTTCCGGGACGAGGAGGAGGCGATCCGTCTCGCGAACGAGAGCGACTACGGGCTGACCGCCTCGGTCTGGAGCCGGGACCTCGACCGCGCCCGGGCGATCGCCGCCCGGCTCGAGGCCGGCTCGGTGACGGTGAACGACCACCTCTCGTCGGCCGGGGCGAGCCAACTCGCGTGGGCCGGCCGGAAGGGGTCCGGCTTCGGGATGACCCGGAGCCGCTTCGGGCTCTGGGAGTGCTGCCACGTCAAGTCGGTCGCCGTGGACCCGGGCTGGTGGGATCCGCCGTGGTGGCACCCCTACGACGCGCACCTCCGGCGCGGCTTCCTCGCCGGGCTCGGGGCGCTCTACGCGCCGGGGCTCGGCGGCCGTCTCCGCTGGCTCGTTCGTGGGCTCCCGTCGCTTCTCGTCGTAGGAAGGCGACTCCTCCGGAGTGTCACTAGGGCACCTTCCCTACCCCCGGACCCCACCATCGGCTCTCGACGGGACGACCCCGCGGCGTAGGATTGACGGAAGCGGCCGTCGGTCCGACCGGCGGTGCGGCGGGGCAACCGAACACGTCCGTCGGCGGTCCCGCCGATAGTCGGGCCCGGCACCCGGCTGTATAACTGAACCCTTGTCTCGCGTCTCCGACATCCGGAAGGGGTCCTCGGTGGTTCCGATCACGGTGGGGGTCGCCAGCCCGCGTGGCTCGATCGCCTACGACAGCCTCTCTCGTTCGCTCCTCGCGAGCCGCGGCGTCTACGCGGTCGTCGGCGTCAGCCCGGACACCGGGACGGTCGACGCGCACCGCGGCGTCGCGGTGATCGTCGGCGTCGTCCTCGAGCGGACCGACGTCGCCTGGATCCGCCGGCTCCGCGGCAACGGCGACGCCACCCCGATCATCGCCGTCTGCCGCCCGAGCGTCGCCCGCTACGCGGTCGCCGCCGGCGCGACCGGCATCCTCGGGGTCGACGACGACCGGCTCGACCTCGAGCGCGCGGTCGCCGCCTGCGCCGTCGGTGGCCGGTGGATCCCCGCCGGCCTCGAGCGAGGCCCGGTGGTCGAGGAGGGCATCCCGGTCGCCGAGGTCGAGGAGGCCGACGGGGCCGAGATCGCCGAGATCGTCGCCCTCGCCCGGGCGCGCGCGAGCGCCTGAGCCAGGGGCCGCCGACGACCTCGCGCGTCGAGCTCCTCGAGATCGCGGGCCGGGAAGTCCGCGTCACCAATCCGGAGAAGGTCTTCTTCCCCCGGGCTGGGTACACGAAGCTCGACCTCGTCCACTACTACCTCGCCGTCGCCGACGGCGCGCTCCGGGGGGTCGCCGGTCGGCCGATGGCGCTGAAGCGCTACGTCGACGGCGCCGAGGGGGAGCCCTTCTTCCAGAAGCGCGCCCCCGCATCGCGCCCCGGCTGGACCGAGACGATCGAACTCTCCTTCCCCTCCGGCCGGACCGCGGACGAGATCGTCGTCCGCGACGCCGCGCAGCTCGTCTGGGTCGTCAATCTCGGCTGCATCGACCTCAACCCCCACCCGGTGCGCGCCGACGACCTCGACCACCCCGACGAGCTCCGGGTCGACCTCGATCCCGTGCCGGGCGTGGCGTGGCCGCAGATCCGGACCGTCGCCGGCGTCGTCCGCGAGGTCCTCGACGACGCCGGGCTCGTCGGCTGGCCGAAGACCTCGGGCTCGCGCGGGATCCACGTGAACGTGCGGATCGAGCGGCGCTGGGGTTTCGGGGAGGTCCGCCGCGCCGCGGTCGCGCTCGCCCGGGAGGTCGAGCGCCGCGCCCCGTCCCTCGCCACCTCGAAGTGGTGGAAGGAGGAACGGCACGGCGTCTTCATCGACTACAACCAGAACGCGAAGGACCGGACGGTCGCCTCCGCCTACTCGGTCCGCCCGACCCCGGACGCCCGGGTCTCGACGCCGTTCGCGTGGGCGGATCTCGACGCGATCGAGCCCGCCGACCTCACGCTCGCGACCGTCCCGGCGCGGTTCGCGGCGATCGGGGACCCCGCGGCCGGGATCGACCGGGCCGCCGGGTCGCTCGAGCGGCTCCTCGAGCTCGCCGAGCGTGACGAGGCGGCCGGCCTCGGCGACGCGCCATGGCCGCCGCAGTACGCGAAGGCGCCCGGCGAACCGCCGCGCGTCCAGCCGTCCCGACGCCGCGGGGCGTGAGCGGCGCCGGGATCGGGCACCGCCCGGCTCGTCAGGGACCCGTGCGGCCCAGCGGCGACGGGGGCGGGGCGGCGGCCGACGCCGCGATCCCGACAAGCTTCCCCACGATCCGGTCCGGCGACCAGCGCCACTGGTTCGTCGTCACCGCGATCGCGATGCCGAGCTCCGGGAAGTAGCGCATCGAGGCCCACGTCCCGACGAGCCGGCCGCTGTGGCCGACCGCCGCGAACCCGCCGAGCCGGTCCCGCCGGACGCCGAGACCGTAGACGCTCGTCACACCGCCGGTCGCGCTCGACGCGTCCTGCATCGCGGCGACGAGCTCGGTCGGCAGGACCTCGCCGCCGAAGAGGGCCCGCGCCCACCGGGCGAGGTCCCAGGCGGAGGCAGCCATCGCGCCCGCCGCCCACGCCGCGGTCGTCACCGACGTGAAGGGGACGATCCCGCTCCCGTCCACCTGGTCCACCGCCGGTGCGCTTCGGAGCGTGGAGGCGAACGTGTACGCGTGCGCGACCGGGAGGCGCGGCGCCTCCGCCCCCTGGAGGACGACGCTCGAGAGCCTGAGCGGCTCGAGGAAGCGGTCCCGGAGGAGCGTCGCGAGGGGAAGGCCGGTCGCCCGCTCCGCGATCAGCCCAAGGAGGAGGTAGTTCGTGTTGGAGTAGGCCCAGCCGTTCCCGGGAAGGAAGTAGGGCGAGCGCGCGTACGAGAGCGCCCGCTCCGGCGTCCACGCCGTCCGCTTCGCGCTTCTGAGGGCGCGGTCGATCGCCGAGTTCGAGAAGTAGTCGTGGAGCCCGCTCGTGTGGCTGAGGAGCTGCCGGATCGTCACGGCGCCCGGGATCGTCAGCTCCGGGACCCACGGGGCGGCGGAGTCGTCGAGCGTCAGCCGCCCTTCCGCGACGAGCTGGAGGATCAGTGCCGCGACGAACGTCTTCGTGACGCTCCCGACGGCGAACGGGGTCGAGCGGACCGGGCGGACCCGGCCGCGGAGGTCGGCGAACCCGCCGTTCGCGCTCCATGCCCGGCCGTCCGCGTAGATGACCGCCGCCTGGATCCCCGGGATCCCGTACGCGGCCCGGAGCTCCTTCACCGCCGCGGTGAGCGCGGCGCTCGGGACCGGGACGAGGCCGTCCTCGGCGCGGGCCGTGGCTGCCGCACCCGGGAGGAGCGAGACGGCGAGGAGCGCTGCGAGGAGGGTGCGCCGCTTCATCGGCCGTCGCTCGCGGCGCGCCCGCCGAGGATCGCCGCGAGCTCGTACGGTGGCGTCGCCTCGAGCTGGTCGTAGCGGCAGTCGGCGGGGGAGCGGTCCGGTCGCCAGCGTCGGAACGTCGTCGCGTGGCGGAAGCGGTCGCCCTGGAGGTGGTCGTACGCGACCTCGCAGACCCGCTCCGGCCGGAGGGGCTCCCACGAGAGGTCGCGGTCCCGCGTCCAGCGGCTCGTCCCGCCCGGCACGCGGCCGCCCGTCGCCGCCGCCCCGTCGCCGAGCCACGGGTGGCCGGCCACCGCGCCATCCCGGAGCGGCGCCAGCTCCCCGGCGAGCGCCTCTCGCTCCGCGATCGAGAACGACGAGGTGACGCCGACGTGGTGGAGCGTCCCGGCCGCGTCGCGGAGCCCGAGGAGGAGCGAGCCGACGAGTCGCTCCGGCCCCTTCGCGTGCCAGCGGAAGCCGGCGACGACGCAGTCCGCGGTCCGGACATGCTTCACCTTCGTCATCGCCCGGGCGCCGGGCCGGTACGTGCCGTCGAGGCGCTTCGCGACGACCCCGTCGAGCCCCGCCCCCTCGAACCGCGAGAACCAGTCCGCGGCGACGGCGGGGTCCCGCGTCGCGGGGGTGAGATGGACCGGCGGGCGCGCGTCGGAGAGGAGCGTCTCGAGCCGCTCGCGCCGCACCTCGAGCGGGCGGTCCGTCAGGTCCTCGTCGCCGAGCGCGAGGAGATCCCACGCGACGAACGCGGCCGGGGTCTCCGCCGCGAGCCGGGCGACCCGGGAGGCGGCGGGGTGGATCCGCGCGAGGAGGGCGTCGAAGTCGAGGCCGCGCGGGCCCGCGATGACGATCTCCCCGTCGAGGACGACACGCCCGGGGAGCGCGTCGCGGAGCGGTGCGCCGAGCTCCGGGAAGTAGCGGTCGAGCGGCTTGCGGTCCCGGCTCTGGAGGAGGAGCTCCTCGCCGTCCCGGAAGACGAGCGCCCGGAACCCGTCCCACTTCGGCTCGTAGAGCCAGCCGGGGCCGTCCGGGATCGTCTCGGCGGGGGCGGCGAGCATCGGCTCGACCGGCGGGGCGATCGGGAGGCGCATCGGCGAGACGGTAGCATCGGGGGAACCGGAGCGGGTCCGCCGCCGTCATCCGCTTGTCGGCCATCGGAGCCGATGCCGCAGCCGACGCCGCAGCCGAACGAGGGGTGCACGAGATGACAGAGCCGCTCATCCAGACCGAGGGCAGGCCCGCCCGGTCCGTCCCGGGGGTCCGCCCGGCGCGTCTCGCGGTCCTCGCCGCCGTCGTCGCGCTCCTCCTCGCCGCGTGCGGAGGTGCCGCGACGATGGACCCGTCGGTCGGCGCGCCCGACGTGGGGACGGCACCGGAGGTCGCGCCCGTCGCCGAGGGCGGCGGGGCGGGGAGGCCGGCCGACGGGTCCGTGACGACGGCCTACGACCCGGGTGGTGCCGGTGCCGAGCTGAAGGTGATCAAGACCGGCTCCGTGACGCTCGAGGTCGATTCGATCGAGGCGTCGGTCGAGGCCGCCCGGGTCGCGATCGACGGTCTCGGCGGCTACGTCGCGGCCACGCAGATCTCGAACAACCCCGGCTACACGTTCGCGTCCATCACCTACCGGATCCCGGCGGACCGCTGGGACGAGGCGCTCGCGGCGCTCCGCGGCATCGCGCGCGAGGTGCTCGACGAGCAGACCGGGATCGTCGAGGTGACCGCGCAGGTCGTCGACCTCGAGGCGCGGCTCCGGAACCTGAAGGCGACGGAGACGCAGCTCCTCGCGATCCTCGAGAAGGCGACCCGGATCACCGACATCCTCGAGGTGCAGGTCCAGCTGACCGACGTCCGCGGCCAGATCGAGTCGCTCACCGCGGAGCTCGGCCGCCTCGAGGATCAGGTGGCGCTCGGGACGCTCACCGTCCAGTACACGCTCCCGGTCGTCGCCGTCGAGGAGGCGACCGAGGGGTGGGACGTCGGGAAGATCGTCGACGGAGCGGTCGCGGCGCTCATCGGGCTCGGGCAGGGGCTCGTCGCGCTCGCGATCTGGCTCGTCGTCGTCGCGCTTCCCGTCGTCGTCGTCGGGTCGCTCCTCCTCGCGGTCGCCGGCCGGGTCGGTCGCCGGCTCGGGATCCGGCTCCCGTCGCTCCGCCTCCCGTCGCTCCGGCGCCGGCCGCCCGCCGCGTAGCGGCACGCGTCCCGGCCGGTGGCACGATAGGCGCGATGGGGACGATCGCCGGCCGATACGACGCTGCCGCCGAGGCGTACGAGACCTGGTGGGCGCCGGTCCTCCGGCCGAGCGCCCTCTGCCTCCTCGACCTCGCCGAGCCGCTGCCGCGCGGCGGCACCGCGACGATCCTCGACGTCGGGACGGGGAGCGGCACGCTCGCGCTCGCGGCGATCCGACGGTGGCCGCGCGCACGCGCGGTCGGCATCGACGGGTCGCGCGGGATGCTCGGGGCGGCCGAGGCCGCGGCGGCGTCGCTCCCCCCCGCCGACCGGCGCCGGCTCTCGCTCGTCGAGGGGCTCGCGGAGCGGATCCCGCTCGACGACGGGAGCGTCGACGTCGTCGTCTCGTCCTTCGTCCTCCAGCTCGTACCGAGCCGGGCGCGCGCCCTCGCGGAGGCGCGGCGGGTCCTCGTCCCCGGTGGGACGCTCGCGTTCGTGACGTGGCGCGCGACCGACGGGCCGGTCTTCGGGCCGGACGACGTCTTCTACGAGGTCCTCGACGACCTCGGCATCCCCGACGAGCTCGAGGCGGAGGAGGCCCGCACCGGGGATCCGGTGTCGGCCGCCGCGGCAGTCGCGCAGGTCCGGCGCGCCGGCTTCCGGGACGTGACCGGCCACGAGGAGCTCCTCGTCCACCGGTACGACCCGGCGGCCTACCCGCGCTTCCTCGAGGAGTACGCGGAGCGCGAGACGTTCGAGGGGCTCGAGCCGGCGGTCGCCGCCGAGGTCCGTGCGCTCGCGACGGAGCGGCTCGCGGAGCTCGCACGCCGGGATCCGGACGCGTTCGTCTGGCGCTCGCCGATCGTGTACGTGCGGGGGACGAGACCCCCGGCGCCGCGTCCCGGACGCGGGGGCGGGCGCTAGCCCTCCTCGCCGCTCCCGCTCTCCGCCTCGGCGGTCGGCGCGGCCTCGGCGGCGGGGGCCGCCTCCGCGGGCGCCGCCTCGCCGGCGGCAGGCGCCTCCTCGACGCGCGGGGCGAGGACGTGGGCGAGCAGCTCGTCCGGGTCCGTGAGGAGCGTGACGCCGTCGGGGATCGCGAGGTCGCGGACGTGGAGCCGCGAGTCGAAGTCGACGAGCGAGTCGATCGAGATCTCGATCGACTGCGGCAGCCGGTCGGGGAGCGCCTTCACCTTCACCGACTCGATCGGATGGGCGAGCGTCCCGCCGTTCCGGGCGACGGCGAGCGACTCGCCGGTGAAGGCGATCGGCACGTCGACCGTCAGCTCCTCGGACATCCGGACCTGGAAGAGGTCGACGTGGAGCGGCTTCCGGGTCACCGGGTTGACGCCCACCCCGTGGATGAGGACCGGCGTCGCCTTCCCGCCGTCGACCGAGAGGTCGATGAGGGCGTTCGGTCCGACCTTTCGGCGGAGGAGCTCGAACTCGTGCGTGTCGAGCGCGACCGGCCGCGAGTCGACGCCGTGTCCGTAGACGACGCCGGGGAGCCGGCCGTCGCGGCGGAGGTGGGCGACCTTCTTGCCCGTGACCGTGCGGGCGGTCGCGGCGAGGGTGGGGCGGGTGCTCGACACGTCGTGATCCTCTGGTTCGCGGCCGGACGGAAGCCCGGCTGGTGGTCCCGCAGCTCGTCGCTGCGGCCGGTCGCGGCGGCCGTCGTCGGCGGCGCGCGCCCGCTGGATGGAGCCGGAGGGTACCACGCGCCGCGCCCGCGCCGGAAGGGGCGGGCGACCCGGTGTAGCATCCTCGCGCCATGGCCGCCACCGTCCTCATCGTCGAAGACGAGTTCGCCGTCGCGCGCGGGATCCAGTACGCGCTCCAGCAGGAGGGCTACGAGGTCGCGGTCGCCCGCTCCGGCGAGGAGGGGCTCGAGTTCGCCACGAGCCAGGCGCCGGACCTGATCGTCCTCGACGTCCGCCTCCCCGGGATCGACGGCTTCGAGGTCCTCCGACGCCTCAGGAGCGCCGGCTCGAAGTCGCCGGTCCTCATGCTCACCGCGCGCGACGACGAGGTGGACAAGGTGATCGGGCTCGAGCTCGGCGCGGACGACTACCTGACGAAGCCGTTCGGCCTCCGCGAGCTGATGAGCCGGATCAAGGCGCTGATCCGCCGCGCCTACGGCGACCTCGCCGACGCGGCCGGCGGACGGGTGATCCGCCACCGGGACCTCGTCATCGACCTCGAGCGCCGTCGCGTCCAGCGCGGCCAGCGCCGGATCGCGCTGACGGCGACCGAGTTCGAGATCCTCCGTCATCTCGCGAGCCGACCCGGCCGGGTCTACTCGCGGCGCGAGCTCCTCGAGCTGCTCCGCGACTACGAGGCGCTCGACCAGGACGAGAAGACGATCAACGTCCACGTCAGCCACCTGCGCGACAAGATCGAGGACGACCCGTCGAGCCCGGCGTTCGTCCTCACGGTCAGGGGAGCGGGCTACGCCTTCGCCGAGCGCTGACCCCGTCGCCCCGGGGCCGGCCGAGGGAGGCGAGCCCGCGGGTGCGCCGGCGCGGCGCGGACGCCGGCCCTTCGCGTGGCTCATCCCACGCTCCTACCAGGCGCGGCTGACGGTCGCCTTCGTCCTCCTCGTCGCGGTGATCCTCCTGCTCGTCGAGGTCGTCGCCGTCAACCGGATCGACGACTACTTCGCGGTCCAGGAGCAGCAGAACCTCGAGAGCCGGGCCTCGGCGGTCGGGAACATCCTCCGGGTCTTCGTCGAGCGCGAGGCCGGGAGCGACCCCGTCGTCTCGCGGACCGACCGCGTCGACCCCGACGTCGTCTCGCTCCTCTCGAACGAGGCGTTCGTCGGTGCGCTCGCCCGGATCGGCGGCGCGGACCTCGAGCTCCGGCTCGGGCGCGAGGCGGTCCGCACCGCGACCGGCGAGCGACGCCTCGTCCCGGGGTCGGCGGGGCCGTGGACCGCGCGCTACGAGGGCGCCCCGCTCGCCGGCCAGACCCGCCAGGCGATCTCGCGGACCTTCATCGTCGAGATCGACGCCGCGGACGAGCCGTGGGCGATGGCGATCACGCTCTCGGGTCCCTACTCGTACCGGACGACCTCGATCGCCGACCTGACGCTCGTCCTCGCGATCGTCGCCCTCGTCGCACTCGCGCTCGCGTTCCTCCTCGGCGGCCTGATCGCCCGCCGCTCCGCGACGTCGCTCCGGCGGCTCACGGAGGCGTCACGCGTCATCGCCGAGGGCGACCTGACGGCGCGCGTCCCCACCGACGAGGGCGAGCCGGTCGAGTTCCGCTCGCTCTCGCGCCAGTTCAACCGGATGGCCGCGCAGCTCGAGGAGAGCGTGGAGTTCATCCGCCGCGACCGCGACCGGAGCCGGGACTTCCTCGCCGACGTCTCGCACGAGCTCCGGACGCCGATCGCGGCGCTCCGCACCTTCAACGAGCTCCTCAGGGAGGGGGCCGCCGCGGACCCCGCGACCCGGGACGAGTTCCTCGAGGCGAGCGCCGGTCAGCTCGAGCGGCTCGACTGGCTCGCGCTCAACCTGCTCGAGCTCTCGAAGCTCGACAGCGGGCTCGTCCTCCTCGACCTCCGGCCGGACGACCTGCGGACGTCGGTCGAGTCGGCGGTCGAGCAGGCGGAGGCCGTCGCCGCCCGCCGCGGGATCGAGCTGACGATGACGCTCCCCGAGCGGCCCGTCCGGATCCGCCACGACCCGCAGCGGATCGCCCAGGTGGTCGCCAACCTCGTCTCGAACGGCCTGAAGTTCACGCCACGCGGCGGGAGCGTCCGGGTGGAGCTCGAGGCGCAGCGCGACGGCGCGCGGATCCGCGTGACGGACACCGGGGTCGGGATCGACGCCGCCGAGCTCCCGCGGATCTTCGAGCGCTTCTACCGGGGCTCGCGCGCGAACGAGGCGCGCGGCAGCGGGAGCGGCCTCGGCCTCGCGATCGCCCGCTCGATCGTGGAGATGCACGAGGGAAGGATCGCCGTCGCGAGCCAGCTGGGCGAGGGGGCCACCTTCACGGTCTTCCTCCCGAAGGATCCCCGCGCCGTCTCGGAGGCGCGCCGCGAGGGGGGTGCCTGACGGTCCCCGGGCCCGCGTCGTCGACGGTGGCGCCGGCGGCAGCGACGCGTCGGTGGCGAATCCTTCACCTCCCTCCCGCTCGCCCCTGAATCGGCGCGGCGGGATACTCTCCTCGTCCCGGCGGCCCCGGCCGCCCCGAACCCCTGATCAGCCCGATGAACGGTGACCGCATGAACGACGAGCAGGAGCGACGAGACGAGTGGGGCCCCGCCGACGGGGGCTTCTCCCCGCCGCCCGCCGCCCCGCCGAGCTGGGTCCGTCCGACCCCCGACGAGCGGGTCGGACCGACCCCGGAGTCGTGGTTCGAGCCCGCTCCCGCGCCGGTCGCCGCCGTCGCCACGCGGCGCGGGCCGTCCGCCGGCGTCCTCGTCGTCACCGCCGCGCTCCTCTCCGCGATCCTCGCCTCCTCGGGCACGTACCTCGCGCTCAGCGCGAGCGGCGCGCTCGACCGCGCGCCGGCCCCGACCGGCTCGACCGCGCTCGGCTCCACCTCGACGACCTCGGCGCCGCTCGCTCCGGTCGCGGACGGGACGGTGGTCGCGGTCGCCCGGAGCGCGAGCCCCGCGGTCGTCACGATCGTCACCGACGGCGGGGAGGCGAGTGCGCTCGACCCCTTCGAGATCCCCGACTCGGGCGTCGGGTCGGGCGTCATCTACGACCCGCGCGGCTGGATCCTCACGAACCGCCACGTCGTCGACGGGAACGGGACGCTCACCGTCCGGCTCGCCGACGGCCGCCGCTTCGACGGCGAGGTCTACGGGATCGACACGCTCACCGACCTCGCGATCGTCAAGGTCGAGGCGACGGGCCTCCCGACGGCGCGGATCGGCGACTCCTCGTCGATCCAGGTCGGCCAGGTCGCCGTCGCGATCGGGAGCCCGCTCGGGACCTACACGGGCTCCGTGACGGCGGGGATCGTCTCGGCGCTCGGGCGGAGCATCACCGTCTCGAACGGCACGATCAACAACCTCATCCAGACCGACACGGCGATCAACCCCGGGAACAGCGGCGGCCCGCTCCTCGACGCGACCGGTGCGGTCATCGGCGTCAACACCGCGATCGCCCAGGGCGGCGAGGGGATCGGCTTCGCGATCCCGATCAACATCGCGCGGCCGATCATGGAGCAGGCGCTCGCCGGCGAGAAGCTCGCCCGGCCGTGGATCGGGATCCGCTACCAGATGATCACGCTGGAGCTCCAGGCCGAGGAGAACCTCCCGGTCGAGAGCGGGGCGTGGATCGCCGGCGGTCGCGGCGCGAACGGGGCGGCCCAGGACGCGATCGTCGACGGGAGCCCCGCCGAGCGCGCCGGCCTCCGGGAGGGGGACATCATCGTGAGCGTCGACGGGACCCCGATCGATGCCGCGCACCCGCTCGACGCGATCCTCACGCAGTTCGCCCCCGGCCGGACCGTGACGCTCGAGGTGCTTCGCGACGGCGTCATGGAGACGATCGAGCTGACGCTCGGGACGCGGCCCGCGAACCTGTAGGCCCGGCGGGCTACGCCGGACGCCGCTCGCGGACGATCTCGACGCCGGCCCACTCGAACCGGCCCGGGAGCGGCGCCTTCGGCTTCCTGACCCGGACGACGACGCGGTCCGCCGGGTGCTCGATGAGGAGCTCGTGGGCGATCGCCTCGGCGAGCGCCTCGATGAGCCGGTAGCTCGTCGACTCGACGATCCGCCGGACCTCCTCGAAGACCCGGCCGTAGTCGATCGTCCGCGTCAGGTCGTCGGCGACCCCGGCGGGCTGGAGGTCGACATGGAGCTCGACGTCGATCTCGAACGGCTGGGCGTCCCGCTGCTCCTCGGGCAGGACGCCGTGCCGGCCGAGGAAGGTCATCGCGCGGATCTCGATCCGGTCGCTCATCCCGCCCATCCCCTCACGATCGCGTCCGCGACGCGCGCCGCCCGTGCGTTCGCGCGGACGTCATGGACCCGGACGATATCCGCTCCGGCGGCGATCCCGAGCGCCGTCGTCGCGAGCGTCCCTTCGAGCCGCTCCCCGGGGGGCAGGTCGAGGATCCGGCCGATCGTCGACTTCCTCGACGTGCCGAGGAGGATCGGCCGCCCGAGCGCCGTCAGCGCGTCGAGGTCCCGGAGGAGCACGACGTTCTGCTCGGCCGTCTTGCCGAAGCCGATCCCCGGGTCGACGAGGAGGTCGCTCTCCCGCGCCCCGGCGGCGAGCGCCCGCTCGATCGCGGCGGCGAGGTCGGCGACGACCTCGGCGACGAGGTCCCGGTAGACCGGCTCGGCGCGGTTGTGCATGAGGACGATCGGGACGCCGCGGCCGGCCGCGAGCGGCGCGAGCGACCCGGCCCCGACGCCCCAGACGTCGTTGACGAGCGAGGCGCCCGCGTCGAGCGCCGCCTCGGCGACGGCCGGCTTCGTCGTGTCGATGCTCAGCGGGACCTCGGGGAGCCGCTCGCGGAGCGCGGCGACGACCGGGACGACCCGCGCGAGCTCCATCGCCTCGGAGACGGGGGCGTGGCCGGGCCGCGTCGACTCCCCGCCGACGTCGAGGAGGTCAGCCCCCTCCTCGACCATCCGGAGCGCCCGCTCGACCGCTGCGTCGACCGCGGCGTCGACCGCGGACCCGGTCGCTGGGCCGGCCGAGCCCGAGAGGAGCCCGTCGCCCGAGAACGAGTCCGGGGTCACGTTCAGGATCCCCATCACGTAGGTCCGCTCGCCCCAGCGGAAGGTCCGCGGGCCGATCCTCGTCTCGCCCCCGGCGCGGGTCGTCGCGCTCATGCGGCCGCTTCGGCGGGATCGCGGAGGAGCGGGTCGTCGACGAGCCGTCCCCGCACGAAGCCGACGAGATAGAGCGAGCCGGCGACGACGATCGGGCCGGGTGCGTCGCGGAGGACCGCCTCGAGCGCCGCATCCGGGTCGGCGATCGCGCGGGCCGTCAGGCCCGTCGCCCGCCAGCGGGCCGCGAGCTCGTCGGCCGGGAGGGAGCGGGGGAGGCCGAGATCGGTGGCGACGACGGTCGCCCCACGGAGCGCGCCCGAGCGCGCGAGTCCCTCGACGACCCCGGCCGCGTCCTTGTCGGCCATCATCGCCGTGAGGAGCGTGAGCGGCCTGTCCGAGGGGAACAGGTGCGGCCGGAGGTCCTCGAGCGCGAGGGCGAGCACGGCGGCGCCGGCCGGGTTATGGGCGCCGTCGAGGAGGAGGTCGCGACCCGCACCCCCACCGGCAGCACCCGGCGCGAGCAGCTCGAGCCTCCCGGGCCACCGCGCCGCTTCGTAGCCGCGCCGTCGCGCCTCGACGGGGATCGTCGCGATCCCGGCCGCCTCGAGCCCGTCGAGGAGCGCGTCCGCGACGGCGACGTTCGCGGCCTGGTGGCGGCCGCGGAGCCCGACCCGGACCGGCGCCGGGCCGAGCCGGGGGAGCTCGACGAGGATCCCGTCGCGGTCCCACCCCACGAGGCGGGCCGGTGTCGCCTCCACGAGCGGCACGCCGATCCGCCGGGCGCGGCGGCGGACCACGTCGAGCGCCGCCCCCGTCGCGCCGGTCACCGCCCGGTCGCCGCGGACGATGATCGCCGCCTTCTCGCGGGCGATCGCCTCCACCGTCGGGCCGAGCCGGTCCATGTGGTCGAGGTCGACGTTCGTCACGACGGCGACGCCGCCGTCCCATGCGTGCGTCGCGTCGAGCCGGCCCCCGAGGCCGACCTCGACGAGCGCGACGGCGGGCCGCTGCTCCGCGAACCAGCGGAAGACGATGGCGGTGAGGATCTCGAACTCGGTCGGGTCCCCGTGGCGCCGGGCGACCCGGTCGGCGACGGGGAGGACCTCGGCGACGAGGCGCGCGAAGTCCCCGGGGGAGATCGGCCGTCCATCGACCTGGAGCCGCTCCCGGTAGGAGACGAGGTGCGGCTTCGGCGTCTCGCCGACCCTGATCCCGGCTGCCCGGACGGCGCTCGCGGCGAGCGCGAGGACGCTCCCCTTCCCGTTCGTCCCGGCGACGAGCGCGCCGCGGAGGTCCCGCTCCGGGTTCCCGAGCGCCCGGAGGATCGCCCGGGTCCGGCCGAGGCCGAGGTGGATCCCGAAGCGGCCGCGCTCGCCGAGCGCCCGGACCGCCGCGTGGTAGTCGAGCGCGACGGCGTCGCCCCCGTTCATGAGGTCTCGAGCCCGTCCTCGTAGAAGACGCACTGGTTGAAGCGAGGCGTCATGCAGACGTCGCCGACGTAGCCGCTATCGAGGTGGACGCCGCCACGGAGCTGGCAGCGGGAGACGTTCCGCTCCTGGCGGAGGAGCGCCTTCAGGAGGTGCGGCGCCTGGATCGGGACGGCACCCCGCGGGCCGGTGACGTAGAAGTGGGGGCAGACGTTCCGCCGGAGGTTGGGGATCGTCGCCACCCGGCTCGCGATCGCGGGCGGGTAGGCCACGCGGGTCGGGACCGGGGCTCCGGTCCCCCGGAGCGGGATGAAGCCGGTCGCCCGGCTCGCGATCGACCCGGGGACCGGCGCCATCGCCGGAACCGGCGGGACGGGCCGGCCGCGGAGCGCGGCGGGCGGGGCGCCTGCGGCGGGTCGAGCGGAGGACGAGTCGGTGCCGGCCCCGCGTCCACTCCCGGTCCCGCGAGGGGGAAGCGGTCCAGGGGTCCGGGCCCGGCCGGCCGGCGGCGGACCTGACGGCCGGGGAGCGGCCCCCGTCCCGCCCGGCGGACGGGAGGGGATGTGCCGGATCGCGGGCCGGGTGACGGGTCGGACGGTCGTCCGGCGCGGCCCCTCGCGTTCCTCCACCTGCACCTCGGCTGCGGTCCCTCGTCGGGGGCAGCGTACAACGGGAGCGCCGGCGAGGGTCCGACGACGCGGCGTGGGAGAATGCCCGCGATGCCGCGCGATCGCCAGCCGAACCGATCCTCCGGCCGCGGTGGGTACGGCGGCCGCTCCTCCACCCCGCCGCTCCCGCGCCGCCGGATCGAGCCGCGCACGGCCGGTCGCGAGCGGATCGCCGGCCGCGGCGTCCGCCGCTCGAGCGGGCTCCCGCTCCCGACCCGGCTCCTCCTCGTCGCCTCGATCGTCCTCCTCGGCGCCGGTGCCGTCGGCGTCGCGGCGGGTGGGCTGAGCGACGTGCTCGCGGGGCTGGGCCGGACCGTCGGGTCGACCCTCGACCTCGCCGACTCGACCGCGACCCCGAGCCCGGCACCGAGCGGCCCGCTCGGCATCCCGATGCTGACGGCGCCCCCCGAGGCGTACACGAACGATCCCGAGGTCGACGTCTCGGGGCAGCTCCCCGCGGCGGCCGTCGGCCAGGCCGGCTACCGGATCCGCCTCTATCTCGCCGGGACCGACGGGACGTCGACGCTCGTCGGCGAGATCGGCGTCCCCACGACCGCCTTCTTCACGATCCCCGCGGTGCCGCTCGCCAAGGGAGCGAACGAATTCAGCGCCACGGTCGTCGACGCCGCCGGGAACGAGGGCGAGCCGTCGGTCCCGGTGCGGTACGTCCTCGACACCTCGGTCCCGAAGATCCAGCTCTCGAGCCCCGAGCCGGACGCGCTCGTCGCCGGCGAGACGATCGAGCTGCTCGGCAAGACGCAGAGTCGGAGCAGGATCGTCGCCGCGAACGCCGCGAACGGGTCGACGGCGTCCGCCACGGCCGCGGGCGACGGGACCTTCCGGATCGCCCTGCCCATCGAGCCCGGCCGGAACGTGATCACGCTCGTCCCCACCGACCCCGCCGGGAACGCCGGCACCTTCGAGATCGCGGTGATCCGCGGCGGCGAGGGGATCGCCGCGACGCTCCGCGCCTCGGTCTACCGCTTCGTCGCGGCCGAGCTCCCGAAGGCGCTGACGCTCACCGCCTCCGCCACCGATCCGACCGGGGCGCCGCTCGTCGGCGCGACCGTCACCTTCTCCGTGAGCATCCCCGGTCTCCCGGTGATCACCGGCGAGCTCCTCACCGACGACGCCGGCCTCGCGGTCTTCCAGACGACCGTCCCGCTCGGGGCGACCCCCGGGTCGGGCCCCGCGAGCGTCTTCATCTCGAGTCCGTACGGGACGGCGTCGGCGCAGACCGTCATCACGATCGAGTAGCGCCGCCCACGGGGCGCGCGGGACCGGGACGAGCTGCCGTCGTGGTGCCGGATGACACCGGCCCCGCTCGCAGCTACCATCCGGGTATGCCGCTCTGGCGCTGTCCGCACTGCGGGACCCCCCAGGCCGAGGCCGCCCGCTGCTGGGTCTGCCGACGGTCGAGCACGACGTGCGGCACCTGCCGGAACTACCGTCACGCGATCGCCGGCAACTTCGGCTTCTGCGGCCTCGATCGATCCCGCTCCCCGCTCCTCGGCGACGAGGTGAAGGGCTGCTGGGAGGCGGCGCTCCCGCCCGTGCAGGCACCCCTCCTGCCGGGGCCAGCGCCGGTCGCGACCGGGGCGGCGCGGAGCTGGACCGAGGTGGCGGCCCCGTCCCCGGCGGCGGCCCCCGCCGGCCCGGCGGTCGCCGTCGCGACGCCCCCTGGTTCGAACGGACGTTCCGATGCCGCGACGCGCCCGGCCGCGCGTCGGACCCGGGCTCGCGGCGCCTTCAGGTCGTCGGAGCGCGCCGCGGCCCGGCGGCTCCTCGACGGCCCGCCGGTCGGGCTCTGGGGCGAGATCGAGTCGTAGGCCGGTCCGGCCGGGCGACCCCGCCGATCAGGGGCAGGGCTGGGTCGGCGCGATGAGCGTCAGCCGGAACTCCGTCCCCGCCGGCCTCGCCTCCCCGGGCGAGGGAAGCTGCGCCTGGACGAGCCAGGTCCCGTCCCACGTCCCGCCGAGCGGGTTCGTGGAGACGACCCCGAGGATGAAGCCGGCCGCGGTCAGCTCCCCGGTCGCCGCCTCGAGCGTCAGGCAGCGGTAGTCGCCGACGGCGACGAGCGGGGCGGACGGGGAGGGCGACGTCCCGCCGCTCCCGTCACCGGTCGTGCTCGGCACGGGGCTCGGGGTGGGGCTCGGGGCGGGGCCGAGCGAGACCGTGTAGGCGATCGGCGTCCCCTTCCCGACCTGCGAGCCCGGCGCGACCCCCTGCTCGACGATCAGGCCGGCGCCGACGACCGGGTCGTAGGCCTCGAGCCGGCTTCCGTTCGTCAGGCCGGCGGCGAAGATCGCGGCGAGCGCGGCCGTCTCGTTCAGCCCGCGGATCTCGGGCACCGCGACGGTCGCCGTCCCCGTCGCGACCGCCACGCGGATCGTCGCGCCCCGCTCCACGACGCTCTCCGGCGCCGGGACCTGCGAGAGCACCGTCCCGATCGGTCGCCCCGGGGCCTCCTCCGGCGTCGCCTCGAGGACGAGTCCGAGCGACTCGATCTCGGTCCGCGCGGCCTCGAGCTCGAGTCCGACGACGTTCGGCACCGGGACCGCGCCCGTCGGCGTCCCGGAGAGCCCGGTGAGGACGCGAAGGACGACGAACGCGACGAGCGCCAGCACGGCGAGACCGGCGATCCCCGCGACCCAGCTCCACGGACTCGAACGGCCGCGATCGCCACCGGCGGGCTCCGGGTCGAAGCCGCCGTACGTCATGCCGGCGCCGTCGTCCCCCGGCTCGCGGATCCCGCCCGGACCGGCGACGCCGGGTCGGGTCCGGACCGGGAGCTCCTCCACCTGCGGCACGTCCGGCGCGGATCCCGGCGCCCCTCCCGTCCCCGGCGCGGGCGACTCGCCGGGCGCGCCGGACAGCGACGGGCTCGTCGCCGCGAGGAACGCCTCGAGCGCGGTCGCGAGGTCGTTCGCGGAGGCGAACCGGTCGGCCGGGTCGTGGGCGAGCGCGGTCCTGACGATCCGGTCGAGCTCGGCCGGGACCGCGACGAGGTCGGCCGGGCCGGGGATCGGCCCGCTGAGGCGTGCGACGGCGACGGCCGCCGCCGTGTCGCCCTCCCACGGTCGTCGCCCGGTGAGCGTCTCGAAGAGGACGATCCCGAGCGAGAAGAGGTCCGACGCGGGAACGGCCCCGAGGCCGCGGACCTGCTCGGGCGCTAGGTAGTGGACCGAGCCCATCGTCGTCCCCGGGAGCGTCAGCTGGGCGTCGGCGACGGCGCGGGCGATCCCGAAGTCGGTGACCTTCACCCGTCCGTCGGTCGCGATCAGGACGTTCGCCGGCTTCACGTCGCGGTGGACGATCCCCCGACCGTGGGCCGCGGAGAGCGCCCGGGCGACCTCGATCCCGATCCGCGCCGCCTGGCGCGGCCCGAGCGGCCCGTTCCGCTTCAGGAGCGACGCGAGGTCCTCGCCGGGGACGTACTCCATGACGATGAATGGGCCGGCGGCGTCCTTCCCGATGTCGTGGACGGCGACGACGTTCGGGTGGTTCAGCGAGGCGACCGCCTGCGCCTCCTGCCGGAACCGCGCGAGGAAGTCGGCGTCGCGGCCGTACTCGGGGCGGAGGACCTTGATCGCGACGTCGCGCCCGAGCTGCGTGTCCAGGCCGCGGTAGATCGTCGCCATCCCGCCATGGCCGAGGATCGCCGCGACCCGATAGCGTCCTCCGAGGAGGCTCCCGATCTCGACCACGACGGCGCGTCAGAGCTCGAGCGTGCGGAGGTAGTCGCGGAACTCGGTCGCGAGGTCCGGTCGCGTGAGCGCGAGCTCGACCGACGCGCGGAGCCAGCCCATCGTCGTTCCGGCGTCGTGGCGGATCCCCTCGAACTCGTAGGCGAAGACGGCCTGCTCCTGCATGAGGGCCTGGATCGCGTCCGTCAGCTGGATCTCGCCGCCGGCGCCGCGCTGCGTCTGCTCGAGCTTGTCGAAGATCTTCGGCGTCAGGACGTACCGGCCGATCACCGCGAGATCGGACGGCGCCTCGCCCGCCGGCGGCTTCTCGACGACGCGGGCGACCTTCCGAAGCCGGACGTCGGACGCCGCCGGCGCCGACTCGTCGACGCCGATCACCCCGTAGCGGCGCGTCTCCTCCTCGGGGACCCGCATGACGGCGACGACCGACGAATGCGTCTCGTGGTACGCGTGGATGAGCTGTCCGATGCACGGCCGGTCCGCGACGACGACGTCGTCCGAGAGGATCACCGCGAACGGCTCGTGGCCGACGAGCTCCTTCGCCATGAGGACCGCGTGGCCGAGGCCGAGCTGCTCCTTCTGGCGGACGTACGCGACCTGGGCGAGGTCGCTGATCCGGCGGATCTGGCGGAGCATCTCGATGTCGCCCCGCTCCTCGAGCAGGCGCTCGAGCTCGTACGACATGTCGAAGTGGTCCTCGATCGCCCGCTTCTGGCTGCTCGTGACGATGATCACCTGCTCGATCCCGGCGGCGACCGCCTCCTCGACGGCGTACTGGATCACCGGCTTGTCGACGAGCGGGAGCATCTCCTTCGGCTGGGCCTTGGTCGCCGGGAGGAACCGGGTCCCCCAGCCGGCCGCGGGGAGGACCGCCTTGCGGACGCGCACACGCACCTCGGGATCGTTCGGGACGGGTGACGGCGAGTATACCGCCGGCCGTTCCCCGCTCCCGCTCAGCCGACCGGGGGGAGCGGCTCCTGTCCGACCGCGTCCCGGCGGACGCCCGTCCCGGGATGGTTGCTCCGCACCGGGATCCGCTGGACGACGACCGCCGCCGCGATGACGAGCGCGCCCCCGGCGAGGCCGACCCCGGTGAGCCGCTCGCCGAGGATGACCGCGGCAAGGACGATCGCGACGACCGGGTCGAAGAGCGAGAGGATCCCGCCGAGGAGCGGCCCGATCAGGCGGATCCCGACGACGAAGAGGAAGGTCGAGAGCGCCGCCGTCACGAGGCCGAGGTAGGCGACGAGCGCGAACGCGTCCGGCGAGCGGAACGGGATGAGGAGCGCCTCGAGCTGGCCGGTGAGCGCGGAGCTCGTCCAGAAGACGACCGCCATCCCGCCGAGGATCCCCGCCGTCGCGTGCGCGCTCGGGATCGAGCGGAAGCCGCTCCGGGTGACGAGGGAGAGCCCGGTCTGAGCGACCGCCGCGCCGAGCGCGAGCGCGAGGCCGAGCACGTCGACCCGGAGGCCGGTCGCTGGGTCGATCCCGCCGAGGACGACGAGCGCGGTCCCGGCGACCGCGAGGGCGAGGGCCGCGAGCCGGACCCGGTCGAGCGGCTCGCCGAGGAAGAGCGCGCCGACGACGCCGATGATCACCGGGTACGTGTAGAAGGCGAGGAGGACGAGGGCGACCGGCATCAGCTCCAGCCCCCCGAAGATCCCGACGTTCACGAGCGCGCCGAGGAGCGCCGCGGCGCCGAGCATCGCGACCTCGCGCCTGCCGACCCCCGTCGGGACGATCGCCCGTCCGCCCGCGATCCCGGTCGCGACGATGATCGTCCCGAGCCCGAGCGTCCCGAGTGCCGCCCGCCAGCCTGCGAGGGTCGTCGGCGTCAGGCCCGCGTCGTACGCGAAGCGCGTGACGACCCCGAGAGTGCCGAAGGCGACCGCCGCCCCGATGATCGCGAGGCTCCCGAGGAGGAGGGTCCGCTCGTCGCGCATCGGGCGATCGTAGCGGTCGGATCAGGCCGCGGTCGGGTCCGCCGGTCGATGCGCCGGGCCCGGCTCCGGCCTGCCGGTCCCGGTCGCGAGGACGAAGCCGAGGAAGAGGAGGCCGATCCCCGCGACGAGCCCCGCCGCGTGGAAGGCCGGCTCCCCGAGGCGCGACATCGCGGTGTCGGCGAGCGCCGGGACGAGCCCGCCGAACGCGATGAGGATCGTCGCCGGGACGCGCCGGTTCAGCTCCCCGGCGAGGAGCGCGCGGAGGGCTCCCGGGAGCGACGCGACGAGGTTCACCGCGAGCGCGACCGGCGCGATGAGCAGGTTGAAGAGGAACTGGTCGCCGGTCTGCGTCGGGTCGAGCGAGTACGGGAGGACGCGCCGCTTCGGCATGAACTCGTACGCCGAGAAGGTGGCGCCGAGGACGAGCGTCACCGCACCGACCACGTTCGTGAACGGGACGAGGAGGCGGAGCGGGGTCGGGAAGCCCGACGCGTCGGGCAGGCCGGTCGCGCCGTCGACGAGCGACCCCGTCGCGGCCGGGGCGGTCGCAGCGAGGGCGATCGCGAGGACCGTCGCCCCGCCGATCGCGACGAGGCCGACGCGCGGCCAACGGCTCCCCGCGAAGTAGGTCTCCGTCGCGACGACGAGCGCGAGCGCGATCGCGGTGAGGCCGTACGCGAGGTGGAGCGCACCCGCGTCCTCGAACCGCCGCCCGGTCGCGATCGTCACGATCCCGCCGAGCGCGAGCGCGAACGCGAACGAGTACCCGAAGCGGGTCCGGGCGAGGAGGAAGGCGGTCCCGAGGCCGAGCCAGCCCGCCGTCGCGACCGCGCCGCTCACGTACCAGATGCGGGCGAGCGGCGGGCTCCAGTCGCCGGCCGCTGCGAGCGCCTCCACTGCCGCCCCGAGCGCGAATGCCGCGACCCCGATCGCCCAGACGAGCTGGAAGTCGCGTCGCCGCCCGCGCCACTGGACGAGGAGCGCGACGGTGAAGGCGGCGCCGAGGACGGCCGCGAGCGCGGGGAGGAGCACGCCCTGCTGCACGGATGCGCGCGGCCCCGCCGGCTCAGCGGACGGTGACCGTCACCTCGTACGTCCAGACGCCCTTCTCGCCGCCCTCCCACGGGCGGCTGTAGGCGACCGTCACGGTCGACGTCCCCGCGGCGAGCGCCTCGAGGACGATCTCCTGGCTCCCCGCGGCGCCGACGACCGGCTCGTCCGAGGTCGGCTCGACGTACGTCGAGCCGGTGACGGCGACGACGGCCGGATCGCCGACGATCGGCTCCTCCCAGAGGAAGCCGGTCGTCTGGTTCGAGCAGAGGACGATCGTCAGCTCGCCGCCGACCGCGAGCTCCGCAGTCGCGGCGACGTTCGGGGTCGCGGCGAAGTCGTCGCACGTCGCCTCGAGCGTCGCCGGAGCGGTGCCTCCGCCCGAGCAGGCGGCGACGAGCGCGGCGACGGCGATCGTCGCGACGGCGATCGGGGAGGCTCGGTTGATCCGCGTGCGCATCTCGGCTCCTTCGGGACGCTCATCCGGTTCGTGACGGGCACCCGTAGGACGCCCCGCGGGCCGCGCCGGTTCCCCGGCCCGGCGCCCGTCGTCAGGCGGGGACGAACTCGTGGTCGTCGCGATGGATGCCGTCGCAGAGACCGATCCGCGCCGCCCCGCCGACCGGGACGAGGACCGGCCGCATGATCTCGCGCATGCTCGAGCGGCGGCAGAGGAGGTGGCCCCGCTTCGCCATCCAGGCGCGGACGTGGGCCGGGTCCGAGTGGAACTCGAACGGACCCGGGTTGATCGCGGCGTGGTCGGTCCACGACGCGGCCTTCTCCGGCGCGACGATGTCGAGGAGGTTGATCCGCCACGGGGTCCCCTCGATCGGCTCGAGGCATCCCTCGCAGCGGGCTGCGACGTTGTCGGCGACGATCGTCCGGATCGTCACGCCCTGGATCTCCATCGATCCGATCGTAGCAGGTCGCCCCGCGCGGGCGACTGCCGGAGGCGTGGTACCCCCAACCGGATTCGAACCGGTGATCTCCACCTTGAAAGGGTGGCGTCCTAGGCCGCTAGACGATGGGGGCAGGCCGCGAGTCTAGCCGACGCGCCGGGCATTCCCCTCGTGCGCCGGGTCCCCTCACCCGGCGCCGAGGAGGAGCGAGAGGACGATCGCGAGACCGAAGCTCCCGGCGGCGACGACGAGCGCGAGCCCGCCGAGGAGCGCCGCGGCGAAGGCGCGCCCGCCCTCGCCGGCGCGGGCCGCCCGGAGCGTCGCCGAGAGCCCCGCGATCGCGAGGGCGCTGAAGACGAGCCCGTAGACGGCGAGCCCGGCGGCGAGCGTCGGGATCTGCGTCGCGTCGCGGGCGACGAGCCCCCAGACGACGAAGAGCGTCGACCCGCCGAGCGCGACCGCGAGGAGCGTCCGGCCGGGGCCGGCGAGCGGCGACCGCCTCCCGCCCCGTCGCGTCGCCGACCGGCGCGGCGTCCGCGTGGCGAGGGGGCGACCGGAGCGGGACGGGGGCATGGCCGGAGTCTAGGCGCCGCGTCCGGCGGCCGTCCGGTGGTAGGCGGCGACCTTCCAGTGGATCCCGGGGCCGCGGACCTCGCCGGAGCCGGGGACCGCGCCGGAGCCGATCTCCCCGGCGAGGAGCGCGGCGAGCGCCGACGGCCCGGCGACCGCGATCCGCGCGTGGAGGACGCGGAGCTTCCAGCCGCCGCGGAGGTACGGTCCGCCGTGGCGGCTCCAGCTCGCGATCTCCGGCCGGTCCGTGCCGAGGAGCGGCGCGACCTCGTCCCTCCCGTAGTCGTGGAGGACCACGATCCGGCCTCCCGGGCGGAGGAGTCGCTCGCACGCCGCCAGCTCCGGTGCCTCGGTCCCCCGGAGGACGCCCCACCCGCCGACGACCGCGTCGAATACGCCGGCCGGGAGCGCCCCGCCGACCGGGTCGTCCGCCCCCGCCGTCGCCGTCACGCCGAGACGCTCGAGCCGCGGGACGAGCCACCGCGCCCCGCCGAGGATGACGGCCGGACTCCCGGCCGAACTCCCGCCGAGCCCGGCGAGCCGGACGATGCCGCGCGCGAGGCGATCCTCCGGATCGAGTGCGAGGGACAGCTCGTCGGCGCGTGCCGGGTCACGGAGCGCGAACGGCAGGTCGCCCGGCCGGCAGGACATCCCCGCCCCGCCCGGCGCCGTCAGACGGCCCGGAGGATCCGCGCCGACCGGGCGGGGAGCTCGATCGACGCACGCTCCGCCGCGACGGTCACGGGATCGCCGCCCGGCCAGGGCCAGCCGGCCGGCAGGACCGGGTCGAGCGAGCCGTCGCCCGTCCCCGGGAGGCTCACCTCGAGCCGCGCCGCCTCCTCCCCGGGGTTCAGCGCGACGACGAAGCTCCGCGATCCGTCGGACCGCCGGTAGGCGGCGGTCATCCCGGCCGCCCCGACGATCTCGAATGCGCCGCGCCGGAGCGCACGCTCCCCGTGGCGGAGCGCGATGAGGCCGCGGAAGAACGCGCGGAGTTCCGCGTCCCACGCCGACTCGTCCGTCGGGAACGCGCCGCGGCAGCCCGGGTCGTGCTCGCCCGCGAGCCCGATCTCGTCGCCGTAGTAGACGCACGGTGCCCCGCCGACCGTGAGGAGGACGAGGCTCGTCATCCGGACGCCGTCCAGGTCGCCCCCGCAGAGGGAGCGGAGCCGCGGGGTGTCGTGCGAGCCGACGAGGTTCATCTGGACCGCGTTCACCTCCGGGTGGTACGCGGTGAGCGCCCGGCCGAGCCGGCCCGCGAACGCCGGGCCGTCGTCCCGCGTCACCGTCCTCGCGAGGTCGCCCTGCTGGCCGATCACGCGCTCGTCGCGGCGGCTCCCCGCGCAGAACGAGAGGGCGGCGAAGCCCGCCGGGTAGTTCATGTACGCGTCGAACTGGTCGCCCTGAAGCCAGCGGTGGTCCTCGTGCCAGATCTCCGCGACGATGTATGCCTCCGGGTCGATCCCCTTCACCCGGCGGCGGAACTCCCGCCAGAACTCGTCGTCGTCGATCTCGGCCGCCACGTCGAGCCGCCAGCCGTCCGCCCCGAAGCGGATCCAGTGCTCCGCGACCTCGAAGAGGAACTCGCGAACCTTCGGGTTGTCGGTGTTCAGCTTCGGGAGCGCGGGGAGATCCCACCACGCGCGGTACCCGAGCGTGCGCCCCGCCCCGTGGCCGTGCCCGTCGCCGTGGTCGCCGCCGTGCCCATGCGCCTCCGTGGGGTAGGCGCGGAGCGGGCGGCCGGCGGCGAGGTGCTCGCGATCGACGTGGAACCAGTCGACGTACGGCGAGGAGAGCCCGCACTCCAGGACGTGGTTGAACTGCCAGAAGCCGCGGCTCGCGTGGTTGAAGACGCCGTCGAGGACGACCCGGAGCCCGCGGTCGTGCGCCCGGTCGAGGAGCTCGCGGAGCGCGTCGTTCCCGCCGAGGAGCGGGTCCACCTGAAGGTAGTCGTACGTGTGGTACCGGTGGTTCGACGCCGAGGCGAAGATCGGGTTGAGGTAGATCGCCGTGACGCCGAGGTCGGCGAGGTAGTCGAGCCGGTCGGCGACGCCGTAGAGGTCGCCGCCCTTGAAGCCGTGGACCGTCGGGGGGCTCCCCCACGGCTCCAGCTCGCCGGGCGGCTCCACCCGGCCGCTCCGTGCGAAGCGGTCGGGGAAGATCTGGTAGAAGACGGCGTCCTTCACCCAGTCGGGCGTGACGATCGACATCGGTACCTCGCGTGACCCCCGCCGCGAGTGTAGGGCCGGAGCCGGCGGGCCGCCGCGGCGGGGCTAGACTCGGCCGGTGACCCGCCACCGCTCGCGACCCGTCCCGACTCCCCGGCGATCGCTCGCCCTCGTCGTCCTCGCCCTCGTCGTCCTCGCGCCCGTCGTCGCGGGATGCGCACCCGGGGGCGCCACGCCCGCCCCGACGCCCCCGCCGAGCGTCCCGGCCGCCGCCTCGCCCACCGCCCCCTCGATCGCGTGCGAGCCGGCGACGACGCCGGCCGCCGACGACTGGAACGAGCGCGTCTGGTACGAGGTCTTCGTCCGCAGCTACGCCGACTCCGACGGCGACGGGATCGGCGACCTCCGCGGCCTGACCGCGCGGCTCGACCACCTGAACGACGGCGATCCCGCGACGACCGACGACCTCGGTGTCGGCGGGCTCTGGCTCATGCCGATCGCCGAGTCGGTCAGCTACCACGGCTACGACGTCACCGACTACCGGGCGGTCGAGCCGGACTACGGGACGCTCGAGGACCTCCGGGCGCTCCTCGACGCCGCGCACGCGCGGGGGATGCGCGTGATCGTCGACTTCGTCCCGAACCACAGTTCGAGCGAGCACCCGTGGTTCCGCGAGGCGCTCGTCCCCGGCTCGCCCCGCGACCCGTGGTACGTCTGGTCCGACGAGTTCCCGGGCTGGGGCGGCCCCGGCGGCGAGGTCGTCTGGCGGGAGGGCGGCGACCGCTGGTACTACGCCTACTTCTCCGAGTCGATGCCGGAGCTCGACCTGACCGACCCGGAGGTCACCGCGGAGTTCCGCGAGATCGCCCGCTACTGGGTCGAGGAGGTGGGCGTCGACGGCTTCCGCATCGACGCGGCGAAGCACCTGATCGCGACGGGCAAGGATGCGCAGGTGAACACCCCCGAGACGCTCGCGTGGCTCGCGGGCCTCCGCGAGTCCCTCGGCGGCACGCTCCCGGACGGCGGCGACCCGCTCCTCGTCGGCGAGGTCTGGGACCTCGCGGTCGTCGCCGGGGCGTACGTCCCCGACTCGCTCGACCTGACCTTCGACTTCGGCCTCGCGACCGGCGTCAGGCTCGGGCTGGAGAACGGCCGGGCCGGGCCGCTCCGGACCGCGCTCCTCGACACCGTCCGCTGGTGGCCGCCGAATCGGAACGCCACCTTCCTCTCGAACCACGACCAGGACCGGATCGCGAGCTCGCTCCGCGGCGACGGCGACGCGCTCCGCCTCGGCGCCTTCCTCCTGATGACGCTCCCCGGCGTGCCCTTCCTCTACTACGGCGAGGAGATCGGGCTGACGGGCCGCAAGCCGGACGAGCGGATCCGGACGCCGCTCCAGTGGAGCGAGGAGCGGCCGGGCGCCGGCTTCACCTCGGGGACGCCGTGGGAGCCGCTCGCCGAGATGCCGGCGGGGACGAGCGTCGCCGCACAGCGGGCGGACCCGACGAGCCTCCTCGCCGCGTACCGGACGCTCATCGCGGCCAGGGCGGCGGAGGCACCGCTCCGGACCGGCGGGACGGCCGTCCTCGAGACCGGGAGCGAGTCGGTGGCGGCGTGGCTCCGGACGACCGCCGGGCGGACGCTCCTCGTCGTCGCGAACCTCGGGGAGGAGCCGGTCGGCGACTACGCGCTCCGGCTCGACGCGGGGCCCGTCTGCGGCCCCGTCGTCCCGTCGCTCGTCACCTCGGTCGGCGCCGTGGCCGGGACCGCCGGCCTCGCGGCCCCGTCGCTCACCGCCTCCGGGGGACTCGACGGCTATCGGCCCCTCCCCGTCCTCCCCCCGCGGAGCGGCCTCGTCATCGCGCTGGAGCCGGCGGCTCCCTGAGCCGGGGCGGGCGGGCAGCCGCTCGTCGGCGACACCCCGCGGGCGTCAGCCCTTCACGGCCCCGATCGCGAGACCGGACGTGATGTAGCGCTGCGCGAAGAAGTAGACGATCGCGGGCGGGACCGCGAAGAGGATCGCGAAGGCGGAGAAGATCGACCACGGGGTCGTCGTGAACTGGCCCTGCATCGCGTAGAGCGCCATCGCGAGCGTCTGGTCCGACGCCTTGTTGAGGAACATCCACGAGAAGTAGAACTCGGTCCAGCCGCTGACGAAGCCGAGGAACGCGGTGACCGCGAGGGCCGGCAGCGCGAGCGGGAGGACGATGAGCCGGAACGTCTGGTTCGTCGAGGCGCCGTCCACCCAGGCCGCCTCCTCGAGGTCGCGCGGGATCGTGTCGAGGTAGCCCTTCAGGTTCCAGATCGCGAACGGCAGGAGCCCGGAGATGATCGCGAAGCCGACCCCGAGGAGCGAGTTCCGGAGGTTGAACTCGCCGATGACGGGGAGCGTCAGCTGGACCTGGTTGAGGAGGACGAAGAGCGGCGTGAGCGTCGCGACCGCCGGGAGCATGAGCACCCCGAGGATGACGAGCATCAGCACCTCCCGGCCGCGGAACCGGAGCCGGGAGAAGGCGTAGGCGGCGAGGACGCCGATGAGGACGCTGAGGACCGACGAGCCGACGGAGATCTTCAGGCTGTTGATCGCGAGATCGACGAAGCCGATCGGATTGTTCGTCGGCTGGCGGATCACCTGCTCGTACGCGTCGAACGTCGCGCCCGACGGGATGATGTTCAGCCCCTCGGGTCGGGAGCGGTTCAGCGGGTCGAGCGAGAGGCTGAAGACCCAGATCACCGGGAAGATCACCGTCAGGAGGACCCCGACGGCGATCGCCTGGAGCAGCGCCTGACGGACGAGGCTCGGCCGGCCACGGCGGCTCCGGAAGAAGGAGATCCCCTCGCGCGACGGCGCGGCGGCGGGACGGGTCGTCGAGAGCGTCGTCATCGCCGCCTCCTAGAGGTCGCTCGCGGCGGTCGCCCGCGCGAGCCGGTTCGTCACGAGGGTGATCGCGAGGAGGATGAAGAACATGACGACGGCGAACGCGGCGCCGACGCCGTAGAGCCGCTGGTCGTTCACGAGCCGGTACGCCTGCGTCACGAGGAGCTCCGTCTGGCCGAACGGACCGCCCGCCGACATGAAGTAGGCGAGGTGGAAGAGGTTGAACGTGACGACGAAGCCGTAGATCGCGTACGGGATCATCGCCGGCTTGAGGTAGACGAGCGTCACGTTCCGGAACTTCTGCCACCAGCTCGCGCCGTCCATCTCGGCCGCCTCGTAGAGCTCCTGCGGGACCGACTGGAGCGCGCCGGTCGCGACGACGGCGTTCAGCGGCCACCCGAGCCACGTGTTCGTCAGGAGCATCGCGAAGAACGCGAGCGGGAGGATCTCGAGGAACGGGAACGGCGGCTCGACCTGCCGGAGCCAGTCGATCTGGAACATCTCCGGGGGGAGCCCGATCACCTTGCCCGCCCCGGCGAGCATCAGGTTGATCGCGCCGTCCTGGGGGTCGTACATGTTCTTCCAGACGGTCGCGACGATGATCGGCGGGATGACGACCGGGATGATGAAGACCGCCCGGTAGAACCGCTTGAACCAGAAGCCCTTGACGTTCAGGAGCAGCGCGATCCCGACGCCGAGGACGACGTGGATGGCGACGTTCGTGAACGCCCAGATCAGGTTGTACGTGATGAGCCGGAGGAAGTAGTAGTTCGGGATCGCGAGCTCGCTCAGGAGGATCTGGACGTAGTTCTGGATCCCGACGAAGTTCGGCGGCGCCGAACCGGACCGGAGGTTCTGGATCCCGAAGTCCGTGAAGGACATCCAGACCTGGAAGGCGAGCGGGTAGAGCGTGATGATCCCCATCACGAGGAAGGCGGGGAGGAGGTAGAGGTAGGCGATCCGCTTCCCGCGACCGCTCGGCCGGCGCGGGCGCCGGGTCGCGGTGGCGGTCGCGGCTCCCGCCGTCGTCGCGGCAGAGGTCATCGTCCCTCCCTGGGGTGGTGGGCCGGCCGGGGCCCCGACGGAGCCCCGGCCGGCGAGCTGTCAGGACGAGGGGCGGCTACTTGCCGTTCGCCGCGTCCATGTCGGCGCACGCCTTCGCGACCGCCGTGGCCGGATCGGTCCCCTTGTCGAGGACCTCGCGCCACGCGTTCCCGAAGTTGCCCCAGTAGTTGTTCATCTCCGCACCCTGCGGGCGAGCCATCCCGAGCGCGAACGCGTCCGAGAACTGCTTCACGAGCGGGTCGATGATCGCGATGTTCTTGTTCGCCGGGACGTGGCCGGCGACGTCGACGTAGATCGTCTGCGCCGCCTGGTCGACCATCGCCTCGGCGACCGCGATCGCGAGGTCCTTGTTCGCGCTCGCCGCGTTGATGTAGTAGCCGTCGACGCCGACGAGCGGCGAGCCGTTCCCGCCCGGGCCGGCCGGGACCGGCGCGACCTGGACCGCGGCGCGAGCCGCCTTGTAGTCGCCGAGCGTCCAGTTCCCGTTGAAGATCGCGTCGATCTCGCCGTTCTTGAACGCATCGTTGACCTTGCCGTAGTCGAAGTCGACGAGGGCGCCCGCCGCCTTCAGGTCGGCGACGAACTTCATCGCGTCCGCCACGCCGCTGTTCGCGGTCGCGGCGCACTTGCCGGTCTCGTCGAAGATCTTGCCGCCGAACGAGCCGTAGAAGCCCCAGCCGAAGTACTCGCCGGCGATGAGGCCGACCTTCGCGCCGCCCTTGACCGCGGCGAGGAGCTCATCGGTCGTGGCCGGCGGGGTCGGGATCTTCTCCGAGTCGTAGTACATCTCGACGGCCTTCAGGCTCTCCGGGACCATGTAGAGCTTCCCGTCGACCTTGCTGCCCGAGACCGAGACGTCGGTCGAGTTCGCCAGGGTCGTGTCGATCTTGCCGTCGAGGACCTCGAGGAAGGCGCCGCGCGCCTGCGACCCGAGGCTGTCGTTCGGGGCGATGAAGAGGTCGGGGCCGCCGCCCGCGGCGGACTCCGTCTCGAACTTCTTGAAGATGTCGCCGAAGGGGACGTCGAGCGCCTCGATCTCGAGGCCCGGGTTCGCCGCCTTCACCTGCTCGAGGATCCGGCTGAACGCCTTGAACTCGGCGCCGCCGCCCGACGAGCCGTACGAGTGCCAGAGGACGAGCTTCCCGGTGAGGGTCGCCGGGGCCGCGTCGGTCGGGGCCGCGGTCGGCGCAGCCGACGGCGCCTCGGTCGGCGCGGGGGTCGCGGCGCCGCCGGTGCACGCGGCGACGAGGATCGCCGTCGCTCCGAGGAGCGCGAGCGAGCGGGAGATGGACTTCATCGCGAAACGGTCTCCTTCATCGATGGTTCCTGTCCCCGGCCGGCACTCGCCGGTCGGGAGCCGCCGGATCGGCGGCCGCGTCGTTCGCCAGGTCTGCGATCCCGGACGAAGCGTCGGGGCTCGCCTGCTCCGCTATCGGGCCGTCGTCACCTCCTGCCGGCGAGCCGGCACGGGGCCGCTCGAGCCGCGGATGACGAGCCGCGTCTCGAGCCGCAGATGCTCCGCTCGCGCGGGCTCCTGCCCGTCGACGAGGGAGAGCAGGATCCGGACCGCCTCCTCGCCCTTCCGGGCGATCGGCTGGTGGATCGTCGTGAGTGGCGGGTTCGCGTAGCGGCCGAGCTCGATCCCGTCGAAGCCGACGACGCTCAGGTCGCCCGGTACCGCGAGGCCGAGTCGCCCGGCCGCCCGGAGGACGCCGAGCGCCATCGCGTCGCTCATCGCGAGGACCGCGGTCGGCCGGAGCCCGTCCTCCCAGGCACGCTCGAAGGCCGCAAGGCCTCCCTCCGGATCGGCCGGGCCGAAGACGACCCGCGAGTCCGGGAGGTCGATCCCGGCCGCGGCGAGCGCCGCCCGGTAGCCCCGGAGCCGCGTCCCGAAGATCCCCTCGGAGCCCGGGATCCCCGCCGGGAGCGGCGGCTCGAACCCGACGACGAGGAAGTCCCGGTGCCCGAGCCCGAGGAGGTGCTCCGCGGCGGCCCGGGCCGACCCCTCGTCGTCGATGTCGATGCTCGAGACGTCGGGGAGGGCGGCGGAGTCGACGAGGACGAGCGGCAGGCCGGCGCGGCGGATCTCCTCGACCTCCGGGTGGTCCGCGGCGAGCCCGATCGCGACGACCCCGTCGACGATCGCGCGGCCGACCGCGTTCGCGAGGGAGCCGTGGAGCGGCGAGATGAGGCTGACGCTCAGGCCGGACGCCTCGGCGGCCCGTCCGACGCCCACCGTGAACTCCGCGTAGAACGGGTTCGCGAAGACCGCGGCGAGCTGGCGCGGCGTGAGGATCCCGATCGACATCGTCCGCGCCTGCGTCATGAGCCGTGCGACCGGGTCCGGCCGGTACCCGAGGCTGTCGGCGACCTCGCGGATCCGGGTCGCGGTCTCGCTGTTCAGACGGTCCGGGCTGTTGAACGCGAACGAGACGGCGGTCTTCGACACGCCCGCCTCGCGCGCGACGTCGGCGATCCGCGTCCGCCTCGTCCGGTTCCCGCTCGCCTTCGTCACCCGGGCGACCCCTCCTGCCGTCGGCCTGCGCGCCGTGACGGAGGCGCAGCATCGGCTTCGGCATAAACCGGTTTTATCAACCGTTTTAGCACGGTAGGGCGCGCGCCGGGGCGTGTCAAGCCCCGGGCGCGGGCGCGCTCGGGGCGGTCCCGGGCGGCGAGGCCCGTGGGAGAATGCGGGGGTGAGCGCGCCGGTCGAGCCCGCCCCTGCGATGCCCTTCGGGATCCGCTTCTTCCTCGGCTACGCGTTCCTCATCCTCGCGGCGATCGGCCTCTCGCTCCGCTGGGTCGTCGACCTTGCGATCGAGAGCCCGGTCTCGCCGATCGGGATCGTCTGGATGGGGCTCCTCGCGTACGTGATCTTCACGATCACGCTCGTCCTCCAGCGGAAGGAGGCGGGGCGGAACCTCGCGCTCGGCCTCTCCACGCTCACGATCCCGGCGGTCCCGCTGCTCCTCCTCGCGGGCGTCCTGCCCGCCGCCGCCGGGGTCGCGGTCGTCGGCGCCGCCCTCTTCCGCGGCCTCACCCGTCCCGCCGTCCGCACCTGGCTCGCCGAGCAGTGAGGGAAGGTCGATGCGCCTGATCGGTCATCGCGACGATCGCGGCCGCCCCGTCGTCGGGGTCCTCCGCGACGAGCGGGTCCTGACGCTCGATGCGCTCGTCGACGCCGGCCTCCTCCCGCCCGAGCGCCGCGGGCGCGACCTCGGGGGGCTCCTCGCCGACGACCCCGGGCTCGCCGGCCTCGCGGCCGCCGTCGCCGCCTCCGGGACCGGCGGCCGTCCGCTCCCGTCGCTCCCGCTCGCGACCCTCCGGCCGGCCCCCGCGGTCGCCCGGCCGGGGAAGATCGTCTGCATCGGGCTGAACTACCGGGAGCACATCGCCGAGCAGAAGGCGGAGATCCCGGACCGGCCGCTCCTCTTCGCGAAGTTCGCGAACACCGTCGCCGCCGACGGGGAGCCGGTCGTCCGGCCGTCGGGGACGACGAAGCTCGACCTCGAGGCGGAGCTCGGCGTCGTGATCGGCCGGACCGCCCGCCGCGTCCGGGCCGCCGACGGCTGGGATCACGTCGCCGGCTTCGTCGCCGTGAACGACGTCTCCGCGCGCGACTGGCAGGGGAACAAGGTCGCGCTCGAGCCCGGCGAGCGGGGTGACGGCCAGTGGCTCCGGGCGAAGGGCTCGGACACGTTCCTCCCGATGAGCGCCACCTTCGTCACCCTCGACGAGATCGGCCGCGACCGCTCGCTCGCCGTCCGCTCCTGGCTCACCCGCGCGATCGGGCCGGACGCGGGCCGCCCGATCCCGATGCAGGACGGCCGGACCGCCGACCTCCTCTTCGACGTCCCGGCGCTCATCCAGTACGTCAGCGCGGTGATCACGCTCGAGCCGGGCGACCTCATCTCGACCGGGACGCCGTCCGGCGTCGGGGTCTTCCGCGACCCGCCGGTCTACCTCATGCCCGGCGACGTCGCGAAGGTCGAGGTCGAGGGGGTCGGCGCGGTGGAGAGCCCGATCGTCGACGCGGACGGGGCGGCGCCTCCCGGGACTCCCGCGGCCCGCCTCATCGCGGCCCGGCGCGGCTGAGGGTCCGTCCGATGCTCGCGCTCGTGAAGCAGGCAGCCGGACCCGGGCTCTCGCTCGAGACCGTCCCGGATCCGGCGATCGGGATCAACGACGTGCTGATCCGGGTCATGAAGACCGGGATCTGCGGGACCGACCTCCACATCGCGTCGTGGGACGCGTGGGCGGCTCGGACGATCGTCCCGCCGCTCATCGTCGGCCACGAGTTCGTCGGCCAGGTCGTGGAGGTGGGTGCGAACGTCGCCGGCTTCGCGCCCGGCGACCTCGTGAGCGGCGAGGGTCACGTCGTCTGCGGCCGGTGCCGCCACTGCCTCGCCGGGCGCCGGGAGCTCTGCGCGAACACCGTCGGGCTCGGCGTGAACCGGGACGGCGCCTTCGCCGAGTACGTCGCGCTCCCGATGACGAACGTCTGGCACCACGGTGCCGGGATCGACGCCGAGATCGGGGCGATCTTCGACCCGTTCGGCAACGCGGTCCACACGGCGCTCGCCTTCCCGGTCCTCGGCGAGGACGTCCTCGTCAGCGGGGCCGGACCGATCGGCCTGATGGCGGTGGCGGTCGTCCGCCATGCCGGGGCGCGCCACGTCGTCGTCACCGAGCCGAACCGCTTCCGGCGCGACCTCGCGACCCGGATGGGCGCGACGCTCGTCGTCGATCCGACGGAACGCGACCTCGCCGACGTGCAGCGCGAGCTCGGGATGGTGGAGGGGTTCGACATCTGCCTCGAGATGTCGGGGAGCGCCGTCGCGCTCCGGTCGGCGATCTCGTCGATGGCGCACGGCGGCCGGATCGCCCAGCTCGGGATCCCGACCGGCGAGGTCTCGCTCGACCTGAACGAGGTGATCTTCAAGATGCTGACGATCCGGGGGATCTACGGCCGGGAGATGTTCGAGACCTGGTACAAGATGACGGTCCTCGTGCAGTCGGGGCTCGACATCCGGCCGGCGATCACCCACCGCTACTCGTTCCGCGACCACGAGGCCGCCTTCGCCGCCGCCCGGACGGGCGAGTCGGGGAAGGTGATCATGGACTGGACGGCATGACGCGATGACGACGACCCGACGGGCGACCGGCGACCCGCTCGCCTTCCTCGCCGACGAACTCGAGGAACTGAAGCGACGGCACCTCTACCGGCCGCTCCGCATCCTCTCGACGATGCAGGGGCCGGAGTGCACGGTCGACGGCCGGACGGTCATCAGCCTCGCCTCTAACGACTACCTCGGGCTGACGCACCACCCGCGGATGGTGCGGGCCGCCGCGGAGGCCGCGACCCGCTTCGGTGCCGGGAGCGGCGCGGTCCGGACGATCGCCGGGACGATGTCGCTCCACGAGGAGCTCGAGGCGGCGCTCGCGCGGTTCAAGGAGACCGAGGCGGTCCTCACGTTCCAGTCCGGGTTCACCGCGAACACGGGCGTCATCCCGGTCGTGACGGGCGAGGCGGACCTCATCGTCTCCGACGCGCTGAACCACGCCTCGATCATCGACGGGATGCGCCTCTCGAAGGCGCCGCGCCTCGTCTACCCGCACGCGGACGTCGAGGCGCTCCGCGGGATCCTCCGCACGGCGGCGGCCGAGGGTCGGCCGGACGGCGCCGGACCCTACCGGCTCATCCTCGTCGTCACGGACGGCGTCTTCTCGATGGACGGCGACATCGCGCCGCTCCCCGGGATCGTCGAGGCGGCCGAGGAGGTCGGCGCGGCCGTCATGGTCGACGACGCCCACGCCTCGGGCGTCCTCGGGCGGCACGGACGCGGGACCGTGGACCACTTCGGGCTGAAGGGCCGCGTCGCGATCCAGATCGGGACGCTCTCGAAGGCCGTCGGCGTCCTCGGCGGCTACGTCGCGGGATCGCAGGTCCTCCGCGAGCTGCTCACCCAGCGGGCGCGCCCCTTCCTCTTCTCGTCGTCGCACCCGCCGGCCGTCGCGGCCGCATGCCTCGAGGCGATCAGGATCTTCGAGGACGAGCCGGCGCTCCACGAGCGGCTCTGGGCGAACACCCGTCGCTTCAAGGCCGAGCTCACCCGGCTCGGGTTCGACACCGGCGCCTCGGAGACCCCGATCACGCCGGTGATCGTCGGCGATCCCACGACGGCGATCCGCTTCAGCGACCGGCTCTTCGAGGCGGGCGTCTTCGCGACCTCGGTCGTCTTCCCGACCGTCGCCCTCGACCGCGCCCGCCTCCGGACGATCGTGACCGCCGGCCACACCGACGCCCAGCTCGACCGGGCGCTCGAGGCGTTCGCGACGGTCGGACGCGAGCTCGGCGTCCTCGGCGGGTGACCGAGCCGGACCCGACGGGCGGGAGCGCGCCGCCCGTCGTCGGGCAGGCCCGGGACCTCCCGCTCGACGCCCATCTCCACACCGACCGCTCGAGCGACAGCCGCGTCCCGATCGACGTCTACGCCGCCGCCGCGGTCGCCCGCGGGATCCGCGAGATCGCGATCACCGACCACATCGACTTCTCGCCGGGGCTCCCGAACCTCGCGCCCGACGTCGGCGCCCGCGAACGGGAGGTCCGGGAGGCGGCGGAGCGCTGGGGGCCGCTCGGCGTCGAGATCCGGTTCGGCGTCGAGGTCTCGTTCGAAGCGCACCGGGAGGCGGAGATCCGCGAGCACCTCGCGCGGACCCCGTACGACTACGCGATCGGGTCGGTCCACGTCGGGCCCGACTCGCCGTACCACGCCTCGCGCGTCGAGCGCTGGGTCGACGGCAGGCGGATCGACGAGATCGTCGCGCCGTACTTCGCCGAGGTCGAGCGGGCGATCCGGAGCGGCTGCTTCGACACCGTCGGCCACCTCGACTTCGTCAAGCGCTACCTCGTCCCGCTCGTGCCGACCGCGGCGCTCGCCGCCGCCCCGGAGCTCTACGAGCCGATGCTCCGCGCGCTCGTCGAGACCGGCACGGCGCTCGAGGTCAACGTCAGCGGCCTCCGTCAGCGCGCCGCGGAGACGTATCCCTCGCCGGCGATCGTCGCCCGCTTCAGGGAGCTCGGCGGCACCAGGATCGTCACCGGGTCGGACGCGCACCTCGCCGACTCGTTCGCCTGGGGGCTCGAGGAGGGGTATCGGGCGGTCGCGGAGGCCGGCTTCGAGGAGCTGGCATTCCGGCGGCGGCCCGGCGGCGATCGGGTCGCGGTCGCGCTCCCGCCGCGCTACGGCGGCCCCGCGGCGCGATGGAGCTGACCGTCGTCGGTGCGGGCCCCGCCTGGTCCGATCGACCGGGCGCCGTCGGCGCGTGCTACCTCGTCCGGACCGGGGGCACCTCGATCGTCCTCGACCTCGGCCACGGCGCGTACGCCGGTCTCGCGGGTCTCGTCGAGCCGAGCGCGATCGACGCGGTCGTCGTCAGCCACCTCCATCCCGACCACTTCGTCGACCTCGTGCCGCTCCGGCACTACCTGCGCTTCGGCTGCACGCCACCGCGCCGCGGCCGGGTCCTCGGTCCGGCCGGCCTCGCGACCCGGCTCGACGCGCTCCATGGCGAACCGGGGTTCGCGGCGGCCTCGCTCGACATCGAGCCGCTCGCCGTCGGCGTCGCGACGGTGGGCGAGCTCTCGCTCGAGTCGCGGCTCGTGACGCACACCGCCGAGAGCTACGGGTTCCGGGTCGCCCCGGCCGGGAGGCCGGCCCCGGGGCTCGTCTACTCCGGTGACTGCGGCAGGGACGAGGATCTCGACCCGCTCGTCCGTCCGGGCGACGCCGTCCTCGTCGAGGCGTCGTTCGGACCGGGGCCGGTCGATCCCGGCGCCCTCCATCTCGACGGCGGGAGCGCCGGCCGCCTCGCGGCCCGGACCGGTGCCCGCGAGCTCCTCCTCACCCACCTGCTCGACTGGCGTGCGGCCGATGCGACGATCGCCGCGGCCCGGCGCGGCTTCGACGGCCCGATCCGGCTCGTCTCGCCCGGGGATCGCGTCGCGATCTGACCGGCCGGGCACCCGGCTGGTTCGAGGCCGCGGCGCGCCGGAATCAGAAAGCGCACCCCGAGGGGTGCGCTTCCCGTTCGATCCCGCTGACCCGGTCCGGCGGCGTGCCCCGCCGTGGCCGGGTCCGGTCGACTAGCGTCGGATCCGCTTCGTCGCCGGGGTGAGGAGGCCGAGCGTCCCGGCGATCGCCGCCAGGATGAGGAGGACGAGCCCGAAGGTGGGGGCACTCGAACCGGCCTGGCCGAGCGCGTCCGTCGGCGGGGTCGTCGCCGCGGGCCGCGACGTCACGCCGGCCACCGAGGCATCCGGGGACGGCGGGGTGGTCGGGGGCGTCGTCGGCGGGGTGGTCGGGGGCGTCGTCGGCGGGGTGGTCGTCGCCGTGTGGCGCCCGACGTTGAAGCACGCCCGGTTCTTCGGGGCGCCCGAGCCGGACGCCGCCGAGATCATCGCGGTGACGCAGACCTCGCTCCCGATCGGGAAGCCGGCGAGGGCCGTCTGGCCGAAGAAGACGCCCGTCGTGGTGTCGAGGTCGTTCCCCTTCTTGTCGCCGATCGGCTCCTGGTCGACGAGGACGCACCAGATGTCCGACCCGCTGAACTCGCCGGAGGTGACGACGAACTCGATCGCCGTCGGCGCGAGGTTGGCGTCGGCCGGGCCCGAGGCGACCGTGTAGAACTTGCCGGTCGTCGGGTTGTAGTAGATCCCGCTCCCGTCGGCGGCGATCGAGAGGTTCGTGAAGTTGATCTGGATCCGGTCCGCGGTGGGCGGGTTGTACGTCGCGTTGCAGGATGCGAGCGCGAAGACGCGCTCCGGCCTGACCGCGGAGGTCGTGACGGTCGCGAAGGACGCGAGGAGCGCCGCCACCGCGACCAGGATGAGCGTCCGCCTCGCTCCGAGCGAGAGGGTCGTCACGCGTGACATCCGATTTGCCTCCAGATCCCGGCGGCCGACCGGTGGTCCCGACCCCCGATAGAGGGGTCCCCGAACCACCTGGGCACGTATGGTCGCACCCCGAGTGGTGGCATCGTACAAGGTGGTCTGCCGTTTCGCCAACCCCCAAGGTTTCAGTTGGCCGGGTCCCGTGAACCTGTCCGATGCGCCGCGGCACCGGGATCTGCGCAGGCGAGCCGCGATGGGTGCCGGTGGGTGGCCGGGCAGGGCGGCCGGAGACGCCCGGCGGCCGCGGCTCGCGCGACCCCCGGGAGCTGGTTCAGCGGCGGACCCGGCGGGTCCGGAGCGTCGGGAGGACGATCATCCCGGCGGCGAGGCTGACGAGGGCGACGAGCGCGAGCGCGAGACCGCTCTCGGTCGCACCCGCATCCCTCGCGAGGTCGGTCGGCGGCAGGCTCGCCCGCGGCGGGCTCGTGACGCCGGCGACGGCGCCGTCGGGCGTCGGGGTCGGCCCCGCCGGCGGGTTCGTCGGCGGGCTGGTGGGCGGACTGGTGGGCGGGTTCGTCGGCGGGTTCGTCGGCGCCCCGCCGACGGTGAACGTCTCGTTCGCCCCGCCGTCCCGCGACGGGTTGTACGGCTCGTTCCTCGCCGGCTCGTACTCGGCGCGGAAGGTGTAGGTCCCCGCCGGCCGCGTCACGGGCGGCGAGACGACCGTCGCGACGTAGCCGTGCGGCGACTTGTGGATCGTCCGCTCCCCGACGAGCGTGCCGCCGGTCGGGCAGGTCGCACCGGTGCAGAGGTAGAAGGAGACGGTCCCCGCCGGGATGCCCGCGTGGGCGTTACCGACGACGATCGCGGTGTCGGTCACGGTCCCCCCGATCGCGACGCTCGACGCGGAGACCTGCGTCGTCGTCACGGTCGAGAAGTGGACCTTGAAGTTGTCGCTCTTCTCGTCGTTCGAGCCGCAGAACCTGAAGGCCGTCGATCCGGGCGCGTAGCCCGGGCAGCTCGTCACCGACGCCGCCGTCGCGATCGTCAGCTTGTATTCGCCCCCGTTGTTCGTCGTGTCCAGGAACGGGACGAGCTGGATCGTGTAGCCGGTCTCGCCCGGGCAGGCGATGGCGTGAAGCGGATGCGTCCCGCTCGTCGCGGCGATGAAGCCGTTCGCCCCGACGGTGAAGCCGCGGTTCCCGATGGCGTCGGTCGAGAGGAGCTCGTGCGTGCTCGGGTCGGAGATCTCCCAGTAGTACGCCCCGGGCGCGAGGTGCGACCCGCCCTGGCAGGGGCCGCCGGTCAGGTGGACGTCGGACTTCAGCGCGTACCCGGTGTTCTCGTTCACCTCCGTCCCGTCGGCGTTGCTCGTGTAGATCGCGCCGTGCGTCGCGGCGACCGGCGGGGCCGCGCCCGGCAACCCGCTCGCGAGGAGGAGCGAGAGGGCGAACCCGCCGGCCCAACCGATCGCGCCCCACCGGGACGAGGACCCCGTTTGCCCGTGCGCTCTCATCAGACCCACCTCCGTCTTCATCGCCGGGCCCCCGCCCGGACACGACGCGGGCGTTCCGTCTTCGAGCCGAGCGTAGGAGGCCGGCCCGGGCGCCGGAAGGGTCGGAGGGGGTGAAGGGACGGGACCGGTCGGTCCGTTCGGATCGGGGCGGCGGACGACGGCGATGCGGGTCTCGATGGCCGCGACCCCGGCCGCCGCGACTCGCTACGATGCCCGCGTCCGCCACCACCGCCGATCGCGCCCCCGGCATGGGGGCGCCGCGCGCTCGGGGGCGCCGACCCGAGGAGCCGCCACGGATGTCCCGAGCCGATCACCCCGCCGCGTCCGCCACGGGCCTCGCGCCGATCCGGACCGGGGTCCGCGAGGCGGTCGCGGCCGCGTGGGCGAGCGCGGTCGCGGCCGGCGCGGTACCGCCGCTCCCGGACGGCGAGACGGTGGCCGTCGAGGTCGACCGGCCGGCGAACCCGGCCCATGGCGACTTCGCGACGAACCTCGCGCTCCGCCTCGCGAAGCCGTGCCGCCGCGCCCCGCTCGAGATCGCGCGGGCGCTCGCGTCGGCGCTCGAGGAGGCGGCTCGCCGGGATCCGGCCCGGTCCGTCGTCGGCTCGGTGGAGGCGGTCGCCCCCGGGTTCGTCAACCTCCGGCTCTCGGACGCCGTCCTCGAGCGGACGATCGACGCGATCGACGCCGCTCCCGCCGGGTGGGGCCGGCTCGGCACCGATCGCCCCCGCCGCGTGAACGTCGAGTTCGTCTCCGCCAACCCGACCGGCCCGCTCCACATCGGGAACGCCCGTGGCGCCTTCGTCGGCGACCTCCTCTGCCGCGTCCTCGACGCGGCCGGCCACGTCACGACCCGCGAGTACTACTTCAACGACTTCGGCGCCCAGGTCCGGAACCTCGGCGCGTCGGTCTGGGCGCGGGCGACCGGCATCCCGGTGCCCGAGGACGGCTACCGCGGGGCCTACGTCGCCGATCTCGCCGCCGCCCTTCCGCCCCAGCTCCGGGTCACCGCGGAGGGGGCCGACGACCCGGCGTGGGTCGTCGGTGCGTGGGCCTCGGAGCAGGTCCGCGCGGGGATCGAGGCGAGCCTCGCGCGGCTCGGCGTCCGCTTCGACGTCTGGAAGACCGAGGGTTCGCTCCACGAGGAGGGCTGGGTCGAGCGGGCGATCGAGCGGCTCCGGGCGGCCGGCCACGTCTACGAGGAGGAGGGGGCGACCTGGTTCCGCTCCACGGCCTTCGGCGACGACAAGGACCGGGTCATCCGGAAGTCGAACGGGGACTACACGTACTTCGCCTCGGACATCGGCTACGTCACGGAGAAGTTCAGCCGCGGGTTCGACCGGCTCGTCTACATCTGGGGGGCCGATCACCACGGGACGGTGGCCCGCGTGCGGAACGCCGCCGAGGCGATGGGGTACGAGAAGGACCGTGTCGAGATGCTCCTCGTCGCGTGGGTCCGTTTCGTCCGCGACGGGACCGAGGTCTCGATGTCGAAGCGGAGCGGGGAGTTCATCACGCTCGACGAGCTCCTCGAGGAGGTCGGCGTCGACGCCGCGCGCTGGTTCTTCGCCTCCCGCGGGACGACGAGCGGCATCGACTTCGACATCGAGCTCGCGAAGACGCAGTCGAACGAGAACCCCGTCTACTACGTCCAGTACGCCCACGCCCGGGTCGCGTCGATCCTCCGGAAGGCGGCGGAGGCGGGTCTCGCGCCCGCCGCGACGGTCGCCGGGTCGCTCGGCGGCGGCCCCGAGGCGGCGCTCGCGCGGGCCGTCGCCCGCTTCCCCGAGGTCGTGGAGGACGCCGCGGCCGCGGAGGAGACGCAGGGGATCACGGCCTACGCGACCGAGCTCGCGACGACCTTCCACGCCTTCTACCGGGACGCGCGGGTCGTCGATCCCGACGATCCGGAGCGGTCGCGAGCGCGGCTCGCGCTCGTCGCGGCCGCGAGGACGACCCTGGCGAACGCGCTCGCCCTCCTCGGGATCTCCGCCCCCGAGTCGATGTAGCCCGCGGCGGCCGGCGTCGGCCCGCACGGCGAGCGTGGCGCGCCCCGCGGTCGCTCCCGGGAGGTGGCGATTTCTTCACCGTTCGCCCGCTCGTCTTTTCACGCACCGTCCCTATCGTCATGGACGGAAGACGCGGCTGTCCCTCCACCCCCCAGGCGCGTCACTCCTCCCTCCCTCGACCGGAGGTGCCGATGGGCCGGCGCCTCCGGTCGTTCTTTCCCCCCGGACGATCCCGGCCCCCCACAGCGCCGGGCGCGCCTGGCGCCGCGGAGCGGAGCGCGCCGGACGAGCGGGCTGTGTCAGAATCCGGTCATGGAGCTCACCTGGTACGGACGCTCGTGCATCCGCCTCAAGGGGAAGGACGCCGTCGTCGTCGCCGACCCCTATCAGGCCGTGGTCGGCCCGACCGGACGGGGGATCACCGGCGAGATCGTCACCTTCAGCCACCCCGACGACACGCCGCTGCCGAAGGCGAAGGGCGTCCCCTCGCGCGACGGCGGCTCACTCCTCCCGACGAGCCTCGAGGAGGCGTTCGTGCTCGACGGGCCGGGCGAGTACGAGGTCCGGCACATCCTCGTCACCGGCGTCCGGACCTATCGCGACGATGAGCGGGGCGCGCGCCGCGGTCGCAACCTCGCGTTCGTCTACGAGATCGACAACCTCCACGTCATCCATCTCGGCGACATCGGCCACCTCCTGTCGGAGGAGAAGCTCGGCGAGATCGGCCCCATCGACATCGCGTGCGTCCCGATCGGGGGCTCGCTCACGGCGAGCCGGGCGGTCGAGCTGATCGCGCAGCTCGAGCCGAAGATCGTCGTCCCGATCGCGGTCGACGACGACGAGGCGGCGTTCGACGAGGCGCTCGGCCGCTTCTTCCACGAGATGGGCGCGAGCCGGCCGGCGCTCCAGCCGAAGCTCGCGATGATGCCGTCCGGGCTCCCGGACGAGGTCACGACCGTCCTGCTCGAGTCGCGCGGCAAGGTCTGATCGGCCGCGCGGCGGGCCGCCGGCCCGCTCGCATCCGGTGCCGGGTCAGCCGAGCTCGAGGACGATCCGGCCGCGCTTGACGACGGTCCTGACGAGGTTCGCCCCGGGCCAGTAGGGGAGCTGGCTGGCGGTCGGGACCCGCCAGACGACGAGGTCCGCCGCCTTGCCCGGCTCGAGCGACCCGATCTCATCGCCGAGCCCGAGCGCGTGCGCCGCGTTCACGGTGACGGCCGCGAGCGTCTCGGCCGGGCTCATCCGGAGCGAGAGGCAGGCGACGGTCATCGCGAGCGGGAGGCTCGCGGTCGGCGACGTCCCCGGGTTGAAGTCCGTCCCGAGCGCGACCGGGACGCCCGCGTCGATCAGCCGCCGGGCGGGGGCGACGTGGTCGGTCATGAGGAACCAGGTCGTCGTCGGGAGGAGCGTCGCGACGACCGGACGGCCCGCGTCCGCCGCTGCCGCGAGCGCGGCGACACCCTCGTCGGAGGGTGCCGCCAGGTGATCGGCGGAGAGCGCGCCGATCTCCGCCGCGAGTTCGGCGCCGCCGGACGGGGCGAGCTCGTCCGCGTGGAGCCGCGGGACGAGCCCGAGGCGCCGCCCGGCCTCGAGGATCCTCCGGCTCTGGTCGGCGCTGAAGACGCCCGCCTCGCAGAAGACGTCGCAGAAGCGGGCCCGACCCTGCGCGGCGATCCCGGGGAGCTGCTCCTCGATGACCGCGCGGACGTAGGCCTCCGTGCCGTCGGGGCGGGAGCGGTACTCGGGCGGGACGGCGTGGGCCCCCAGGAAGGTCGGGAGGACATCGATGGGCCCCTCGGCGCCGAGTCGGTGGGCCGCCTCGACGAGCTTCAGCTCCGTCGCGAGGTCGAGCCCGTAGCCTGACTTCGCCTCCACCGTCGTCACGCCGTGCGCGAGCATCTCGTCGAGCCACCGGCGCCCGTGCGCGAGCAGGTCGTCGAGGCTCGCCGCGCGCGTGGCCGAGACCGTCGAGAGGATCCCACCGCCCGCGGCGAGGATCTCGAGATAGCCGGCGCCTCCCTGACGGAGCACGAGCTCGCGCTCGCGCGACCCCGCGAAGCAGAGGTGGGTGTGCGGGTCGACGAGGCCCGGGGTGACGAGCCCGCCGCCCGCGTCGAGGCGGGCGAAGCGCTCGAGCGGGAGTCCCGCTCCCGCGAGCTGCCGCTCCACGTCCTCGCGCCCCCCGACCGCGACGATCCTCCCCTCCCAGGCGGCGACCGCCGGGGCGCCGGGCGCCTCCGTCCCGCCGGCGTCCGCGGCGCTCAGCGCGCCGATCTCGCCCTGGGACCGGCCGCGGTGGATCCCCCCGGCGAGCGTCGCGACCTCGGCCGCCCCGACGACGAGGAGCCCCGGCGGCTCGCCGCCGGTCCGGCCCCCCTCGATCACCCGGAGCGTCACGGCCCGGTCAGCCCCGCCCGGCTGCCGCGAGGCGGAGCTCGAGCGCCATGAGCGGGTCGAAGTCCCGCAGCCGCAGGTAGGCGGCGGCCGCGGCGAGCCGCGCCTCGACCGGATCGGTCGCGGGGGCGCCCGCATGGTCGGCGACCGCGAGGAAGGCGGCGAGCGGCATCAGGCCGATCAGCTCCGACTCGAGCGGCTCCACCCCGGCCTCCCGGGCGGCCGCGACGATCGCCTCCCAGACGCGCCAGACCGGCGTCACGGTGAAGTCGAGGAGGTTCATGGAGACCTGGGCGACCCCGAGCTCGTCGATCCAGAAGCCCTTCGCCTGGACCCTGGGGAAGCCGCCGCTCGACTCGCGGATCCCCCGCGCGATCGCGTCCGCGAGCTTCACCTCGCGCGAGGCGAGGTTCACGTTCCAGGCGATGAGGAAGGGGCGGGCGCCGACCGCGACGGCACCGGCGCGCGGATGGAGCCGCGCGGGGCCGAAGTCGGGCCGCCGCTCCGGGGTGGCGATCTCCTGCCGGAGCCCCTCGTACTCGCCGCGGCGGACGTCGGCGAGGCGCACGCGGTCCGGCCGGGTCGCGGCCTCGGCGTAGAGGTAGACCGGGAGGCCGAAGCGTTCGGCGACCGTCGCCCCGAACCGGTTCGCGAGCTCGACGCACTCGGCCATCGTCGTCTCGCCGAGCGGGACGAACGGGACGACGTCGACCGCGCCGATCCGCGGGTGCTCGCCCGTCTGCGTCGTCATGTCGATCTCGGCGATCGCCCCCTCGACGAGCCGCTCGAGCGCCTCGAGGACGGCCGGCGCCTCGCCGGCGAGCGTCAGGACGCTCCGGTTGTGGCTCGCGTCGCTCGTCCGGTCCAGCAGGTGGACCCCGGGGACGGACGCGACGGCGGCCGCGAGCCGGTCGACCACCTCGGGGCGGCGACCCTCGCTCACGTTCGGGACGGACTCGACGAGCTTGGTCACCGGACTATCGTGACAGGTGGGCGGGCCGGGTCGCTACCCCTCGAGCATCGGGATCCGGACGCCCCGCTCCCGAGCGACCTCGATCGCCCGCGCGTAGCCGGCGTCGGCGTGCCGGATCACCCCCATCCCCGGGTCGGTCGTGAGAACGCGCTCGAGCTTCTCGGCGGCGAGCGGCGTCCCGTCGGCGACGACCACCATCCCAGCGTGCTGGCTGTAGCCGATCCCGACGCCGCCACCGTGGTGGAGCGAGACCCACGTCGCGCCGGACGCGGTCGTCGCGAGGGCGTTGAGGAGCGGCCAGTCGGCGATCGCGTCGGAGCCGTCGGCCATCGCCTCGGTCTCGCGGTTCGGCGAGGCGACCGAGCCGGAGTCGAGGTGGTCCCGCCCGATGACGATCGGCGCCGAGACCTCGCCGGTCCGGACGAGCTCGTTGAACGCGAGCCCGGCCCGCGCCCGCTCGCCGTACCCGAGCCAGCAGATCCGCGCCGGGAGGCCCTGGAACGGCACCTTCGCCTCCGCCATCTCGATCCAGCGGCGGAGCCCCGCGTCGTCCGGGAAGAGCTCGAGGATCGCGCGGTCCGTCCGGAGGATGTCGGCCGGGTCGCCGGAGAGCGCGGCCCACCGGAACGGGCCCCGGCCCTCGCAGAACTGCGGGCGGATGAAGGCGGGGACGAAGCCCGGGAAGTCGAAGGCGTTCTCGACGCCGGCCTGCTGCGCCTGGGCCCGGATGTTGTTCCCGTAGTCGAAGACGATCGCCCCGGCCGCCTGCATGTCGAGCATCGCGCGGACGTGGCGGGCCATCCCGGCCATCGAGTGCCGGACGTAGACGTCGGGCTGCGTCGCGCGAAGCGTCAGCGCGTCCGCGAGGGTGATCTCCCCGGGGACGTAGCCGTTCAGCGCGTCGTGGGCCGACGTCTGGTCGGTGACCGCGTCGAAGCGGACGCCCCGCCGCACGAGCTCGGGGTGGGTGTCGGCTGCGTTCCCGACGAGCGCGATCGAGAGCGGGAGCCCGGCGTCGGCCGCCTCCCGCGCCCACCGGAGCGCCTCGTCGAGGTCGTGGGTGAGCCGGTCGACGTAGCCGATCTCGAGCCGCCGGCGCGCCCGCGCCTCGTCGACCTCGACCGCGACGACGACCCCCTCGTTCATCGTCACGGAGAGCGGCTGGGCGCCGCCCATGCCGCCAAGCCCCGCCGTGAGGACGATCCGCCCGCGGAGCGTCCCGCCGAAGTGCCGGCGGGCGAGTTCGGCGAACGTCTCGTACGTCCCCTGGAGGATCCCCTGGGTCCCGATGTAGATCCAGGAGCCGGCCGTCATCTGGCCGTACATCGTGAGACCCGCACGCTCCAGCTCGCGGAAGACGTCCCACGTCGCCCAGCGACCGACGAGGTTCGAATTCGCGATGAGGACGCGCGGCGCCCACCGATGGGTCCGGAAGACGCCGACCGGCTTCCCCGACTGGATGAGGAGCGTCTCGTCGTCCTCGAGGCGGCGGAGCTCCCGGACGATCGCGTCGAACGCCTCCCAGCTCCGGGCCGCGCGACCCGTGCCGCCGTAGACGACGAGATGGTCCGGATCCTCGGCGACCTCCGGGTCGAGGTTGTTCATCAGCATCCGGAGTGCCGCCTCCTGCTGCCAGCCCTTGCAGGAGAGCGTCGTCCCGCGCGGGGCGCGGACGGGTCGCGGTCCGGCGACGGTCATCGGTCCACCTCCAGATCGCTGAGTCTATGGCCGGGACGCGGCCGCCACACCGGGTCCCTCATGGTCGGAGCGAGGCGGCCGTCCGCTCGCCGAACCGGCCCGGGCCGCTCGACGTCACGGCGACGAGCCGGTCGGGCGACTCGAGCCGGATGTGATGGATCCGGAGGGCCCCGCACGAGGTGATCCGGACGAGCCGGCCGCCGAGCGTCGCTTCGGCTCGCCCGGCGATCCCGCCCTGGGCGGCGCACGCACCCGCGTCGTAGTCCTCGCGCCACCCCCGCTCCATCGGCTCGTTCCACGCGCCGGGTCGGAGCGCGACGACCCACGCGATCGCCCAGTCGTCGCGCGCGTCGGTCGCGGCGATCGCGACCGCGACCCGGTCCGCGACCCGGGCGATCCCCGGATCGGCCACCGCCGCAGCCTCTCCCTCGGGGATCGGCACGAACGGCCGACCGGCGATCGACTCGGGGAGGGCCGCGAGGAGGCCCCGATCGATCGTCACGCTCCCGCCCGGCGCGGTCGTCGCCCCCGTGCCGCCCGGATCGGCGGTCGGCGCGGGGCTCTCGGGAGGTGCCGTCACGGCGGGCATCGTCGGGAGCGGCACGGGCGTCCCGTCCGGGCCGGGGGATGCGCAGCCACCGAGCGCGACCGCGACGGCGACGGCGAGGACGGCCGGGAGGGTGCCGGCGGCGAGGACGGCCGGGAGAGCGCCGGCGCCGCCGGCGCGACGGCGCGACCGGGCCGTGCTCACAGCTCCCGCCGGAGGACGGGATAGCGGTCGTCGGCGACCGCGAGCGAGAACCCCGCCTCGATCCAGAAGGCCGGGCTCGCCGCGCTCGTGGCGTCGGCGCCCGCGTCGGCCTCGGGGAAGGCCTCGACCGCGGCGAAGCCGCGCCCGGCGAGGTCGTCGCAGACCTCGGAGACGAGCCGCCGGCCGAGGCCCCGGCCCCGTGCGTCCGCCGTCGTCGCGACGCACGTGATCACCGCGGGGAGCGGGGCGTCGGGGAGCTGCGGGTAGAGCTCGCGGAGGCGCGATGCCCGCGGGTAGGCGGAGAGCGGGCCGAACTGCGCGTAGGCGGCGGGCACGCCGTCGAGGAGGAGGACCTTCGCGTAGCTCCCCGCGACGCCGAGGCCCCGGGTGAGGAGCTGCAGCTTCCGCGGTCCGTCGGCCGGCGCGGCGGACCGCGCCGGCGGCGCCGGGGCGAACGGGTTGGCGTGGAGCGGCTCCTCGTCACGGACGAGGAACGGGTTGAAGCCGGCGTCCGGCGGCTCCTCCGGCGCGAACGGGTTCCTCGGGACGCCGGCCGCGGGCCGGACGGCCGCGCCGGGATCCGGGGCGGGCGAGGCGGGCGCGAGCCAGCCGGGTCGGCTCGCCCTCGATCCCCGCGCCGCGTCCTCCCAGTGGTCGCACGTCCGGTGGTCGAACGACGGGTCCGCGCACGGCGGGAGGAGGGCGAAGGTCGCCGCATCGACGACGTCGACGATCCGGATCCCGTCGGCCGACCCGCTCACCGGACCGCTCCCGTGCCGTCCTCCCCGGCCGCGACGGCGAGGGCGGCGAGCGAGCCCGAGCGGACGATCTCGAGCGCGGCAGCGATGTCGGCCCCGGGCTCCCGGTCCTCGCCGAGCGGGCGGACGCGGGCGCGGACGAGCCGGAGCGCCTCGGCGACCCCCGCGCCGGGGAGCGGCGGCCTCCCGCCGGCGGCCGCGGACTCCGCCTCGAGGCGGAGCTCGAGGGCCTGCGCGGCGCAGAGGAGCTCGAGCGCGAGCACCGTCTCGGTGTTCCGGGTCACGCTCGCCGCATGGCGGGCCGAGATCGAGCCCATCGAGACGTGGTCCTCCTGGTTCGCGCTCGTCGGGATCGAGTCGACGCTCGCCGGGTGGGCGAGGACCTTCCCTTCGGCGACGAGGGCGGCCGCCGTGTACTGGTAGATCATCATCCCGGAGCTCGTGCCCGGGTTCCTCGTGAGGAACGGCGGGAGCCCGCCGTTCAGCCGCGGATCGACGAGGAGCGCCGTCCGCCGCTCGCTGATCGACGCGAGCTCGGCGATCCCCGACTTCGCGTAGTCGAGGACGAGGGCGAGCGGCTCGCCGTGGAAGTTCCCGCCGCTGATCACCCGACCGCCACCGGTCGCGACCGTCTCCTCCCCGACCCCGGCCCCGTCCGCGAAGACGAGCGGGTTGTCGGTCGCGCTGTTCACCTCGATCTCGAGGACCCGCCGGAGCTGGGCGAGCGCGTCGCGGGCGGCGCCGTGGACCTGGGGGATGCAGCGGAGCGAGTAGGGGTCCTGGACCTTGTGCGCCGTCCCGTGGTGCCCGGACTGGAGGGTCGAGCCGCGGAGGAGGTGGCGGAGCTCGGCGGCGACCTGGAGCTGCCCCGGGTGGGGCCGCGTCTCGTGGTACGCGGCGGCGAACGCGACGTCCGTGCCGAGGAGCGCCTCGACGCTCATCGCCCCGACGACGCTCGCGGTCCGTGCGAGTCGTTCCGCGTCCGCGAGGAGGAGCGATCCGACCGCCGCCATCATCTGCGTCCCGTTCAGGAGGGCGAGCCCCTCCTTCGCCTCGAGGCGAAGCGGCGCGATCCCCGCGGCGGCGAGCGCCTCGCCGGCGGGGAGCCTGCGGCCGCGGACCGTCACCTCGCCCCGGCCGATCAGCGGGAGCGCGAGGTGGGCGAGCGGTGCGAGGTCGCCCGACGCCCCCACCGACCCCTGCTCCGGCACCACCGGCGAGATCCCCGCATCGAGGAGCTCGCAGATCCGGTCGACGAGGAGGGGCCGGCACCCGGATCTGCCGACCGCGAGCGTGTTCGCCCGGAGGAGGAGCATCGCGCGGACGACCGGCTCCTCGAACGCCGGGCCGACCCCGACCGCGTGACTGACGAGGAGGTTCTCCTGGAGCTGCTCGAGCTCGTCCCGCGGGATGAAGGCCGTGGCGAGGTCGCCGAACCCGGTCGTCACCCCGTAGACGACGGCGCCATCGGCCGCGAGCCGCTCGATGACGCGCCGGGACTCGTCCATCCGCGCCCGGGCGTCCTCGCCCAGCGTCGCGCCCGCGCCGTGTCGCGCGACCGCCTCGATCTCGTCGATCGTGAGGCCGGCACCGGTCAGCCGGACCCGCTCGCCGCCGGCGCCCGTCCCGATGCGCCCGCTCCGGTCGCTCACCGGACGCTAGCCGAGGCGGCCGGACGAGATCGCGAAGACGGCGGCGGTCACGAGGCCGAGGGCGACGCCGAGGAGGCCCGCACCCCAGTTCGGGAGGTCGACCGGTCCGAGCGCCGCCCCGTCGTGGGGATGATCGTCGCCGTGGGCCTCGTCGTGCCCCGTGCCGGCGTGGCCGTCGTCCGTGCTCATCGCGCTCCTCTCAGAAGAGGCCGACGACGTTCCCGTCGGCATCGATGTCGATCTTCTCGCCGCCCGGGTGGGAGGGGAGCCCCGGCATCATCCGCATGTCGCCGAGCATCGCCGTGACGAAGCCGGCGCCCGCGTAGAGGCGCGCCTCGCGGATCGGGACGCGGAAGCCCGTGGGCCGGCCGAGCAGCTTCGCGTCGTGACTGAGCGAGTACTGCGTCTTCGCCATGCAGATCGGGAGCCGGCCGTAGCCCTGGGCCTCCATCTTCTCGAGCTGCTTCGCCGCGTCCGGGAGGAAGTCGACGCCGGCCGCGCCGTACACCTTCGTCGCGATCCGCTCGATCTTCTCCTTCAGCGGGAGCTCGTCCGGGTAGAGCGGGGCGTAGCGCGACCCGGGATCGTTCGCCGCGTCCCAGACCGCCTGAGCGAGCTCGGCCGCCCCCTTCCCGCCCTCGGCGAAGTTCCGCGTGACGACCGCCGCGTGGGCGCCGGCTGCGAGGGCGACCTCCTTGATCGCCGCGTATTCCGCCTCGGTGTCGGTCGGGAACGCGTTGATGGCGACGACCGCCGGGACGCCGAAGAGCCGGACGTTCTCGACCTGCTTCGCGAGGTTCTCGGCGCCCTTCCGGACCGCCTCGACGTTCTCCGTCTGGAGCGCCGGGTCGAGCGGCTTGCCGGCGACGATCTTCCCGACCCCGCCGTGCATCTTCAGGGCCCGGACGGTCGCGACGACGACCGCCGCGTTCGGGGCGAGCCCCGACGCACGGCACTTGATGTCGAAGAACTTCTCGGCGCCCATGTCCGCGCCGAAGCCCGCCTCCGTGCAGACGATCTCGTTCGTCGCGAGCGCGATCCGGTCGGCGAGGATCGAGTTGTTCCCGTGGGCGATGTTCGCGAACGGGCCGGCGTGCACGAAGGCGGGTCCGCCCTCGAGCGTCTGAAGGAGGTTCGGCTTCAGCGCGTCCTTCAGGAGGACCGTCATGGCGCCCGCGACCTTGAGGTCCTCGGCCGTGACGGGGCTCCCGTCCTTCCGATACGCGAGGACGGCCCGGCCCAGCCGCGCGCGAAGGTCCTTCAGGTCCGAGGCGAGCGCGAGGATCGCCATCACCTCCGACCCGACGGTGATGAACGTCTCCGTCTCGCGCGGGACGCCGTTCTCCTTGCCGCCGAGGCCGATCACCATCTTCCGGACGGCGCGGTCGCTGATGTCGACGACCCGCGGCCAGATGATCCCGTGCGGGTCGATCCCGAGCTCGTTCCCGTGGTGGAGGTGGTTGTCGATGAAGGCCGCGGCGAGGTTGTGGGCGGCCCCGATCGCGTGCACGTCGCCCGTGAGGTGGAGGTTGAAGTCCTCCATCGGGATCACCTGGCTGTAGCCGCCGCCGGCCGCGCCTCCCTTGATCCCGAAGACCGGCCCGAGCGAGGGCTGGCGGATCGCGACGGCCGCCCGCTTCCCGATCGCGCAGAGCCCCTGTGCGAGCCCCACCGTCGTCGTCGACTTCCCCTCGCCGAGCGGCGTCGGGGTGATCGCGGTGACGACGACGTACTTGCCGCGCGGGTTCGCCTTCTCGAGCCGCTCGATCGACTCGAGCGTCACCTTCCCCTTCGTCGGTCCGTAGAGCTCGACCTCGTCGTCCCGGAGCCCGAGGCGCCCCGCGATCTCCGTGATCGGCCGTGGGGTGACCGAACGTGCGATCTCGAGATCCGACGGGAAGCCCATGCGACGACTCTCCTCAGCGGCGGCGGGCGGGTGCCCGGACGAGACGATAGCGACTACGCGACGGTGACGGCGCGGATGTGCTGCGGCCGACTCTCGGCCTGCGCCCGGGCGGCGCGGACGACGTGGGCCATGAGGATCGCGTTCGTCACCGGCCCGACCCCGCCGGGGACCGGCGTGATCGCAGCGGCGACGAGCGCCGCCGACGCCTGGTCGACGTCCCCGACGAGCGCGCCGCCCACCACGTTGATGCCGACGTCGACGACGACCGCGCCCGGCTTCAGCATCTCCCCGGTGACGAGCCCCGGCCGGCCGGCCGCGGCGACGACGATGTCGGCGGTCCGGAGGAGCGCCCCGAGATCCCGCGTCCGGGAGTGGGCGACCGTCACGGTCGCGTCCTCGCGGAGGAGGAGGAGCGCCGCCGGCTTGCCGACGACGTTCGAGCGCCCCACGACGACGGCGTGCCGCCCGGCGAGGCCGATCCCCGAGCGCTTCAGCAGCTCGACGGCGGCCTGGGCGGTCGCGGGGAGGAACCCGTCGTAGCCGAGCGTCGTCATCCCCGCGTTCAGCGGGTGGATGCCGTCGAGGTCCTTCGCCGGGTCGAGCGTCTCGATCACCGTGGCGAGCGGGATCCGCTTCGGGAGCGGCTGCTGGACGAGGATGCCGGAGACGAGCGGGTCCTCGTTCAGCTCGGTGAGCCGGCGGCGGATCCGGGCGTTGGAGTCGCGGGCCGGGATCTCGACGAGCCGCCCCTCGATCCCGACGCTCCGGCACGCCTTGAGGATCTGCTCGAGGTAGACGGTGGACGGGGCGTCCCGGCCGATGATGACGACCGCGAGGCTCGGTGCGTAGCCATGGCGGCGCCGGAACGAGGCGACGTCCCGCTTCACCTCGGCCTTGATCTCGGCCGCGATCGGCCCGCCCGCGAGGAGCCGGGGACCCTGCGACGTCACCTCAGCGCGGCGCTCCGGCCGGGAGCGGTGCCCGCTCCTCGCCGCTCGCCACGACGGCCCGCACCCTGGCCCCGATCGCGACGACCTCTTCGACGCATCGGCTCGCGCGCTCGCGCAACGCCGCCGCGCGCGGCTCGTCGCCGAGCGAGGGGAGGTTGACGTAGACGTTCTCCGCGGCGCCATGGACGGCCGCCTCCGCGAGGAGTGACGCGACCCCCAGGTCGCTCGACGCGTTCCGGTTCGATCGACCGGCGAGTGCGTCCGCCGCGATGGCGAGCTCCGCGCAGGCCTCGACCGTCCGGAGCGGTACCTCGGACGCCACGAGCGCCGCGTGCCGGAGCGCGATCGTCCTCGCCGCCTTCTCGTCGTCCGTCTCGCGCGGCAGCTTCATCGCCGCGGCGAGCGCGTCGTACGCGGCCGCGTCCTCGTCCGCGAGGCGGAGGAAGCGATCCGCCAGCTCTGTCGCGGCCCCGATCGCCCAGGCGTGGGTCGCGGAGTGAGCCGCGTACTTCTCGCGCCCCTCGGAGAGCCGGCCGACCATCGCGACGAGGCTCGCCCCGAGGCTCGCCGCGATCGCCGAGGCGGATCCGCCTCCCGGTGCCGGCGCCGCGGAGCCGAGGAGCTCGACGAACCCGTCGAGCGTCATGTCGCGGAAGCGCGCCGACCTTGCCTGCTGCATGCCGGGATTGTAGGCGGGCGCGGGAACGTCCCGCGGTGCTTCGGGCCGCGCGAGCGCCGCCCGTGCGGCGCTCAGGCGGCTGCGCGCGCCAGGGCGAGCACCGGCGTCGGGCGCGACTCGAAGACCGCGTCGTCGAGCCCGTCCACCGACCAGCGGCGCGACCGATGCCGGAACGTGAGGACGATCGCCGTCCCGTCGGCCTCCACCTCGAAGCGGGTCCGCGGACCCGTCTCGACCGGATACGCGGCCGTCTCCTCGCGGACCGCGAGGATCCGCGTGATGCGGAGCCGCTGGGCTCCCCAGACGATCTCCCGCGGGCGTCCCGCGATCCAGTCCGTCCGAACCTCGACCTTCACCGGGGTGACACCGATCATCGCCATCGTCGTTCGACTCCCACTGCGCTTCGCTCGACCTGCGTCGCCGGGGCACTGGCGGCAGAACATCCGTTCGATTGGCGGCACTCTAGGTCGAACGGACGTTCGATGTCAAGCGCCTTCGTCGGGAATCTCACGCTCGTCGGTGACATCTTGTGTGTCACTTCTTGTCACGATCGTCGGACCGCGCCGTCCGGTCCCGTCGTCGGCCGGACGGGCGAGACCGTGGCGTCGCTCCGGGGCGCTCGACGGGTCGCGCTCGAAGGGGGCCGGGAGGCCGCTCCCGACGAGCCGGGCGCGCGTCACCACGCGCTCGCCGAAGCGGCGTCTGAGGTCGTCGGCCGCGGCGACCGCCCGTCGCCGGCGGTCGTCGCCCGGTTCGAAGAGCGCGAGCTGCTCCGGCGCGCCGAGCCCCGAGACCGAGATCCCGACGAGTCGGACGCGGATGCCGCGGAGCTCGGGCCGGGCGAGCTCGAGCGCGGCCGAGAAGATGGGGTCGGCGAGGTCGGTCGGGGGGACGAGGGGCCGCTGGCGGGTCATCGTCCGGAAGGTCGAGTCGCGGAGCTTGACGGTGACGGTCCCTGCGACGACACCGAGCTCGCGGAGCCGGCCCGCGACCCCGTCGGCCATCCCGAGGAGCGTCCGCTCGATCGTCTCCCGGTCGCTCGTGTCGACGTCGAACGTGTGCTCGTGACCGATCGACTTCGCTCCCGACGGGTCCTCGACCGGCGAGGCGTCGATCCCCCGCGCTCGGTCGCGCAGCTCGAGGCCGTGCCGGCCGAGCTCCCTGACGAGGACGTCGGGCGGGAGTGCGGCGATCTCCCCGATCGTCGTCGCCCCCTGTTCGCGGAGCCGTGCGGCCGTCTTCGGCCCGACGCCCCAGAGACGCTCGATCGGGAGCGGCGCGAGGAAGCCGGCCTCGTCCCCGTCCGGCACGACGAGGAGACCGTCCGGCTTCGCCAGGTCGGAGGCGACCTTCGCGACCAGCTTGTTCGCCGCGACCCCGACCGAGGCGGTCAGCCCGGTCCCGTCGCGGATCGCCTCTCGGATCAGCGTCGCGATCGCCGCCCCGTCGCCGAAGATCGCCTGCGAGCCCGTGACGTCGAGGAATGCCTCGTCGATGGAGACCGGCTCGACCGCCGGCGTGAAGCGGCGGAGGATCGCCATGACGGCCCGGCTCTCCGCCGCGTACCGGGCGCCGTCCACGGGGAGGAAGACCGCATCCGGGCAGAGCCGTCCGGCGGTCCGGAGCGGCATCGCCGACCGGACGCCGTAGCGCCTCGCCTCGTAGCTCGCGGTGCTGACGACTCCCCGGTCGTCCGGCCCGCCGCCGCCGACGATGACGGGACGGCCCCGGAGCTCCGGGCGGTCGCGCTGCTCGACCGCGGCGAAGAACGCGTCGAGGTCGACGTGGAGGATGACGCGGCCGCTCATCGGGCGGCCCCCGTCGTCCCGAAGGTGCGCCGTCCTCCGGCTACCCCTTCGGCTCGACGACGACCGTCACCTCGGGGGCGAGGCCGGGGTAGACCTTCACCGCGATCTTGTAGGTGCCGAGGGTCTTCAGCGGCTCCTCCAGGTCGACCTTGTGGCGGTCCACCTCGATCCCGCGCCGGGCGAGCGCGTCCGCGATGTCCTTGTTGTTGATCGAGCCGTAGAGCTTCCCGCCCTCGCCCACCTTCACCCCCATCGTGAGCGTCGTGCTCGCGATGCGGGTCGCGGCGATCTCGGCCTCCTCGCGCTCGCGCTTCCGCTTCTCCTCGCGGCTCGCGATGTCGTGCTGCCACGCGCGGTACGCGCCGCCCGCGGCCGGGACCGCGAGCTTCTGCGGGATGAGGAAGTTGAGCGCGTAACCGTCGGCGACGACCTTCATCTCGCCGCTCTTGCCGAGCTTCGCCACGTCGCTCGTCAGGATCACCTTCACGAGAGTCCGTCCTCCTTGAGCCAGGTCCGGAGCCTCGGACCGAGGGATGCGCCGCCGAGCGCCCGACCGCCGAGGTCGGTCGAGTCGGCGACTCGATGGATCGCCCGCCGGAGCGGCCGCGGCAGGAGCCGCCGGACGTTCTCGACATCGCCGTCGAACCGCGAGCGCTCGATGCCGAGGCGATCGAGCGTCTCATGGAGGGTCCCCTCCGGCACGCCGGCGAGGAAGAGGTCGACGGCGAGCACCGCGACGAGCGCGTCGTCGAGGCCGCCGAGGACCGGGATCCGGTCGGGCACGAGGTCCCGGCCGAGGAGCAGGTACGCCGCGCCGAGTCCGAGCAGCGCCTTCCGCGAGGCCGGGACGCGGCCGTCGCGCATGAGCGCGACGATCAGCCGAAGGTAGAGCGGCGCGCGGCTCGCGACCGGGACGAGCGCGAGCGCCGAGAGGACCCCGCCGAGGCCGCCGGAGCGACCCACGCGGCGGGACCAGCGGCCCCGTCCTGCTCTCCCTCGCGCCACGTCTCACCCTCCGTCCCGTGCGCCGGCCGGACGACCGGTCGTCGGGACGCGCAGTCTACCAAGGCGCCGCGAGCATCACGATCCGGCCGTCGACGACGCTCGCCGCGGCCCCCGGTCGCCGACTCCGTCGCGCCTCCCGGTGCTTCCCCCTCCGCACACCCCTTGACATCGAACGTCCGTTCGGTATCCTCCGGACCTGAAGGAGGCGCCGTGACCAGACACGATCCTGAGCGCAAGCGGAGGATCCTCGAGTTCATCGCCGCGACGCTCCGCGCGAACGGGTATCCCCCGACGGTCGAGGACATCACGAACGCCGTCGGGCTGTCGTCCAAGTCGGCCGCGCACCATCACCTCGTGATGCTCGAGCGCGAGGGGTATCTCGAGCGCGGCGTCGGGACCTCCCGGGCGCTCCGCCTCACGCCGAAGGCGGCGCTCCTTCTCGGCCTCTCGTCGGAGCTCGTCCCGCAGGCAGCCGCGGCCGAGGCCCACGTCGTCCCGATCGTCGGCGAGATCGCGGCCGGCGGCCCCATCGAGGCGTACCAGGACGCATCGGAGTCGCTCGCGATCCCCGACGTCCTCGCCCCGACCGGGGACGCGTACGTCCTCCGGGTCCGCGGCGACTCGATGATCGACGCGCACATCGAGGACGGCGACTACGTCCTCATCCGTCCCCAGTCGACGGCTCGCGACGGCGACATCGTCGTCGCCCAGGTCGAGGAGAACGCCGTCACCCTCAAGCGCTTCTTCCGCGAGGCCGGACGGATCCGGCTCCAGCCGGCGAACGACTCGTACGAGCCGCAGTTCTACCGTGACGTCCGGATCCAGGGGAAGCTCATCGGCGTGATCCGGCGACTCGACTGACGCCTCGTCTCCACAGGGGTTGTCCAGAGTCCGTCCACATCGCGGGAGAAGTCGTGGACCGGTCGGGCGCCGACGCCCGGTTTCGTTGACGCCTCGCCCGGGCCGGCCGTCTAGGCTCCGGTCACACCCCACGAGCCCACCGGAGTCGCCGAAACCGTGATCGACCGCCTTCCGCCCCAGAGCCTCGAAGCCGAGCAATCGATCCTCGGGTCCGTCCTCATCGACCGCGACGCGATCGTCGAGGTCGCGGAGTTCCTCCGACCCGAGGACTTCTACCGTCAGGCGCACGGCCTGGTCTACGGAGCGATGCTCGAGCTCTTCGAGCGGCGGGAGCCGGTCGACATCGTGACGGTCGCCGAGGTCCTCGAGCGGAACGACCAGCTCGAGCAGGTCGGCGGCCGTACGTACCTCGCGAGCCTCAGCAACCAGACGCCGACCGCCGTCCACGCCGTCCAGTACGCGCGGATCGTCGAGCGGAAGGCGGTCCTCCGGAACCTGATCTCGGCGGCCGGGAAGATCGCCGGGATCGGCTACGAGGATCCGGCGGAGATCCAGGAGGCGATCGACCGCGCGGAGGCCGAGCTCTTCACGGTGAGCAACCGGCGGGTCGCCGCCGGCTTCAGCCACCTCCGCGACCTCCTCCACTCGGCCTACGACCGGCTCGACTACCTCCATGCCCATCGCGGGGAGGTGAGCGGGATCCGGTCGGGCTTCGCCGACCTCGACGCGCTGACGACCGGCTTCCAGAAGAGCGACCTCATCGTCCTCGCGGCACGGCCGAGCGTCGGCAAGACGAGCCTCGCGCTCAACATCGCGGAGCACGCCGCGGTGAAGGAGCGCCGGAGCGTCGGGATCTTCAGCCTCGAGATGAGCAAGGACCAGCTCGTCCTCCGCCTCCTCTCCGGCGTGGCGAACATCGACTCCCAGCGGCTCAGGACGGGCTTCCTCGAGGAGATGGACTTCGCGCGGATCGCGCCGGCGATGAACACGCTCTCCGAGGCGCCCGTCTACATCGACGACACGCCGAGCATCTCGACGATGGAGCTGCGGACGAAGGCGCGCCGGCTCCAGGCGGAGGCCGGTCTCGACCTCGTGATCGTCGACTACCTCCAGCTGATGCAGGCGGCGACCTCGTCGAAGGACGCGAACCGGGTCCAGGAGGTCTCGGAGATCTCCCGCGGCCTGAAGGCGCTCGCGCGCGAGCTCTCCGTCCCGGTCATCGCCCTCTCGCAGCTCTCCCGCCAGCCCGAGATGCGCGAGTCGAAGGAGCCGCGCCTCTCCGATCTTCGGGAGTCGGGGGCGATCGAGCAGGACGCCGACCTCGTCCTCTTCCTCTGGCGGGAGAAGGAGCGTGGCGGGGACGAGCCGGAGTCCGACGGCGAGGTCGTCAACCTGAAGCTCGCGAAGCACCGGAACGGCCCGACCGGCGAGGTGAAGCTCTGGTTCCGCAAGACCCAGACGCGCTTCGTCGCCTACGCCGGCGAGCGCTACGCCGACCTCCCGGGATGACGGGTCGCCGCCCCCGCGGCGGCGCGGCGGACGCTCTTGACGCCGGGCGTATCTTGGCGCCCTAGTCCCGGTCCCGGGGGGGTCCGGACTCCTGGCTGTCACGTGCCCAAGTGAGACAGGAGCGTCCGAGGTGTTCGAGGACCGCACGCTTGCCTGCCGCGATTGCGGCGAGCAGTTCGTCTTCACCGCGGGAGAGCAGAGCTTCTTCGCCTCGAAGGGGCTGGTGAACGATCCGACCCGGTGCCCTCCGTGTCGGTCCACCGCGAAGCGAGCCCGTGCGGACGGGGTCCGGGAGTTCCACGCCGCGGTCTGCGGCGCCTGCGGCTCCCAGGCGATGGTCCCGTTCGCGCCGCGGAACGACCGGCCGGTCTACTGCAGCTCGTGCTTCGACAAGGTCCGCGCCGGCGGCCTCGGCGGGAGCCCGTCCGCCTGAGCCTCGCTCCGGCCCGCCCCTGCGGCCCGCCCCTGCGGCCCGCCCCTAGACTGTCCCCGCGGCGAGCGGGCCGACGCGCCGAGCGCGACCCCGCCGCGAGTCGGAGGTCGAGATGGGCGTGATCATCATCCGCGAGATGGTCGGGACGAGCCCGACTTCCTGGAGCGACGCCGCGCGGCAGGCCGTCGCGACCGCGGCCCGGACGGTCCGGAACATCCGCTCGGTCGAGGTCGTCAAGTCGACCGCGGTCGTCGAGGAGAACGAGATCGTCGAGTACCGGGTCGAGCTGAAGATCGGCTTCGAGTACGAAGGCTGACGACCCTCGGCGGTCCGCCGGCATCGAGGGGATGAGTCCCCGATAAGCGGCGGTTGATCGCGCGATACGCCGTCGGCCCGACGATCCGACCTCACCCCCGATCCCCGAGGGGGTCGCGACCCCGCCCCGATCGAGCGCCCCTGGAGCGATCTCCCGGCCCGGCAGCGTCCTGACGCCCCCGCCGACCGTCCGCTCGGTCACCGCGGGCGGACGTGGCCCGAGCCGTCCGCCCGTCCGCGTCGGCCGTGAGGTCGATGCCGATGGAGTCGGCCTGGCCGGTCGGTACCGCCGTCCAGAGCCCGTCCGGGTACGCAGCCCTGAGGGCCGATCGTGAAGGAGACAGCAGATCCCGCGACCCGCGTCACCGCCCCGCCAGCTCGTCGGACCCCGATCCGTCGCGAGCGGCTCCACGGCCTGATCGCTCGCGCGACCGAGCGACGGGTCACCCTCGTCGTCGCCGGGCCCGGCCACGGCAAGACCCACCTCGCGCACGCGCTCGCGGACGACTCACCGATCCCGGTGCGGCTCGTCCACCTCGCGGAGCGTCACCGGGATCCGGACGCGCTCGCCGGGGCGCTCGACCTCCCGTCGGCCGAGCATGCGCTCGTCATCGTCGACCGGCTCGAGGCGATCGACGGCTCGCCGGCCGTCGCCTGGCTCGCCGACCGGCTCCTGGAGGCCCCGGTCGGTCAGCGCTTCGTGCTGCTCGGCCGCCGTCGTCCCGCCCTTCCGCTCGCCCGTCTCCGCGCCGCCGGGGAGGTCGCGGAGATCGACCCCGCCGACCTGCGCTTCGACGACGAGGAGATCGCCGCCCTGCTCGCCGCCGAGCGAGCCCGACCGGCGCGCCACTTCCCCGTCGGGGTGGCCGGTCGATCCGGCGACGAGGCGATCCGTGACCTCGTCGCCGGCATCCGCTCGCTGACGGGCGGGTGGCCGCTCGCCGTCGGGATGGCCGTCGCCGCCGCCCGGGGCGACACGGACCGGCCGGAGGCGGTCCTCGACGCGATCGCCCCGGATCTCGCGGTCTACCTCGTGGACGAACTCGTGGCGCCGCTCGGCGCCGACGTGCGGGCGGCCATCGTTGGTGCCGGACTCCTCGAACGGCTCGGAGCCGGGGCGCTCGCGGCCGTCGCGGGCGTCGCCGACTCGGTCGCCGAGGCGGCCGTCGTCGAGCTCCGGGCGGCGGGCATCGTCGTCGCGGACGGCCCCGGCGGCAACGGGGAGCGCTGCCTGCCGGCCGCGACCCTCGCGTTCGCGCTGCTTGACCCGGAGGATGCGGCGGCGACGCGTCGCCGCCACGCGGCGGCCGCCGCCGCGCTCGAGGAGTTCGACCCGGTCGCCGCGTCGCGTCACCTCGAGCGGGCGGGGGAGCCCGAGCGGATCCCGGCGCTCGTCCGCCGCCGTCTCGCGACGATCCTCGATCGCGGCGAGGCCGGCGACGCGCTCCGACTCCTGCCGCCGGCCGTTCGGGACTCGCTCGCCGGGTGTCTGCTCGATGCGCACGCCGCGCTCCGAGCCGGTGCGTACGGACTCGCGGTCGAGCGTGCCCGCGCCGCGCTCGACCGGGTCGAGGCGGGCGACGGCCTCGAGCCGGTCGGCGTGCCCGAGGTCGACGGACCGCCGTCGGGATCGGCCGAGGCCACCACCGTCGGTGCGATCCTCGTCGTCGGCGCGGTCGCCGCCGACCCCGACCTCTTCGCCGCGGCGCGGGCGCTCGCGGCTCGGTGGCAGGTGGCGCTCCCCGCCCCGTTCGACGGTGAGGGACCCCGCGAGGGGACCGCGACCGCGTCCCGGTCGTCGCGGTCGCTCGACCGCCCGCCGGCCGGATCGTGGCCGGGCGGATCGCCCCACGACGGACCGGCGGCGGGAGGGGTCTCGTACGGCCGGGCACGGGAGGCCGCCCGGGACCTCGGTGTCCGTCTGGCGAGCGGCGAGCTCGACGGACTCCCCGACCTCGCCGCCCGGACCGCCGCGGTCCTCGATCGCGTCGGGTCGCCGCGGGAGGCCGCCCTCGCGAGGGTCGCCGGGGCCGCGGCGCTCGCATCCCTCGGCAAGGGCGAGCCGGTGGCCGCGGCGCTCCAGCGCGCGCTGGCGGGCTCGGCGGGCGACCCGATCGTCCTCCTCGCGATCGCCGACTTCCACGAGTGGCACGGCGACCCCGACGCGGCGCTCGCGCTCCGTGACGAGGCGACCCGTTGCCGGCCCCGCCGCCACGAGGAGGGACGCGACACCCCGGCCGCGTCCGCGCCGTCGATCTCCCCCTCGCTCGACCCGTTCGCGATGCCCCGTGCAGCCGCGCTCGCCGCCCTTCGAGCCGCATGCGCCGGGGAGAAGGAGGCACGGGCGGCGGCGCTCCGCGCGGCCGCGCTCGCGGTCACGACCGGGGCGCCGCTCTGGGAGGCGGTCGCCCGGATCGTCGAGCGGCTCGCCGGCCCGGGGGACCGGCCCGCCGCGCCGTTCGGTCCGGCCGGTGCGCCGGGCGACCTCTCCGCCCCGCTCCTCGCCGCATACGTCGCGCCGCTCCTCGCCGTGCAGCTCGACGATCTCGATCGGGCGACCCGGGAGGTCGTCGACCGGTCGATCGCCGGCTACCCGGATCGGTGGCGTCCGATCCTCCGATCCCTCCTCCGCACGGCATCCCCGGAGCGGCGGGCGGGCGCGGCGCGAGGGCTCGTCGCCGTCGGGACCGCCGAGGACCTCGATCTGATCCTCGACGCCGGGCGCGGCGCGCGGCGTGCCGCGGCGCGGCGGACCCACGCGAAGGCGCTCGCCCGGCGCCTCGCGCCGCCGCTCCGCCTCGACGATCTCGGCCGTGTCAGGCTCGCGATCGGGCCCGTGCTCAGGCCCGGCACGACCGTTCGCCGTCGGGTCCTCGCCCTCGTCTGCTACCTCGCGACGAGGACGGACCTCTCCGCCACCCGCGACGAGGTCCTCGACGCCCTCTGGCCGGAGCTCGACCCCGAGCTCGCCGCGAACTCGCTGAACCAGACGGTCTACTTCCTCCGCCGCACCCTCGAGGACCCGTACGCCGACGACCGCTCGCCCGACTACGTCCACCACGACTCCGACGTCGTCTGGCTCGATCCCGCCCTCGTGACGAGCCGGAGCCGGACCTGCGTCGGGCTCGTCCGCCGGGCGAGGCACGGCCGCGACGAGCGGCTCGTCGACGAGCTGAGCGAGACCTACTCCGGCCGCTTCGCCCTCGACTTCGCGTACGAGCCGTGGGCCGAGCACCACCGGGAGTCCCTCCACGCCGGCTACCTGGCGACGATCGAGGGAGCGATCGCGACGGCGACCGAGCGTGGCGAGATCCATCGGGCCGTCTCGCTCGCGCGGCGCGCCCTCGAGGTCGATCCGTCCGCGGAGGGGATCGAGCTCGCGCTCCTCCGGCTCTATCGCGCGTCCGGGGCCCACGCGGCCGCGGCCGAGCAGTACGCCCACTACGCGGGCGTCCTCAGGGACGAGCTCGGGGTCGAGCCGCCGCCGCTCGAGTCGCTCTGACCGGCGAAGCGCGGGACGGGAACGAGCGGATAGGGAGGGATGCGTATTGACCGGTGCGGTCGCGCGCGCCTATAGTCCGCCTCCCTTCGCTGCGCGAGCACGAAGGGGAGGTCCATGCAACGTTCGGACGCGTCGATGCTTCGCCTGAACTGGGCACTTGAGGCGGAGCGGAGCGAAGTAGTGCAACCGGCCGAGCAGCAGCAGCCGAGTCCCGCGACCCAAGGGTCGGGGAGGAGGCGAGGAGGAGCGAACGTGCAGCCGGAAGCCGGAACCAAGGTCTGGTAGAGAGAGGATCGGAGATCGACCGATGAAGGTGCGGATCCTGCGTCTCCTCACTGCCCTGGCCGCGGTGGCCACCACAGCACTCGCAGGCGGAGCTTCGCTGAAGCCGTTCTAGGCGGAGGCACGCGGCCGCTCGGGCGCTCGCCGTCGGCGGCGCGGGAGGCTAGAGTTCTCCCGTCCCGCAGTCGGACGGTGCCGTGATGCCGACGAACCTGAAGCTCTACATCACCGGGCTCGTGGCCTCGAGCGCGATCGCGCTCGGAGTCACGAGTCTCGTGATTCCCGCCGTCACCTCCTGGCCGCTCGGGATCGACCCGCGGATCGCGATCGCGCTGCCGCCGCTCCCCGAGCTCGGGTCGAGCGCAGAGCTCGACGTCCTCGCCGGCGCGCTCTTCTGGGGCCTCATCACGCTCCTCGCGTCCGCCTTCCCCGTCGTCATGCCGCGGGCGTCGGTCGTCTCGGTCTCGATCGCGCCGATCGTCGCCGCGATGCTCCTCGGCGGGCCGGTCGCGGCCGGCTGGGTCGCGGCGCTCGGGACGACCGAGCTCCGTGAGCTCCGCGGGCGGGTCCCGTGGTACGGGACGCTCGTCAACCACTCCGTCCTCACGCTCCCGGCGGTCGTCGGCGGCCTCGCGGTCTGGGCGATCCGGGGCGACGCGGAGTCGGTCATCGTCGACTTCGTCGCGACGATGGTGGGGGCGACGATCTTCCACGTCGGGAACGTCCTCCTCGCCGGGCTCGGCGTCGCGCTCCGGGACGAGACGGACGTCAGGGTCGTCGTCGCGATCGACACCCGCGCCTACCTGCCGAACCTCTTCGCCCTCGCGCCGCTCGCCTGGCTCATGGCCCAGATCTACCTCGCCGTCGGGGCGACCGCCACGCTTCTGTTCGGGCTCCCGCTCTACACGACGCGCCTCGCGAACCGCCGCTTCGCCGAGATGCGCGAGATGTTCACGCAGACGATCGGGGCGCTCGCCGAGGCGGTCGACCAGCGCGATCCGTTCACCGGCGGCCACAGCCGGAACGTCCAGGAGATCTCCGTCGCGATCGGCCGCGAGATGCGGGTCGGCCCGGCCGAGCTCGAGGCGCTCGAGTGGGGCGGCCTCCTCCACGACATCGGGAAGATCGGCGTCCCCGACAGCGTCCTTCTCAAGAAGGACCGCCTCACCCGCGAGGAACGGATGCTGATGAACGCCCACCCGGTGAAGGGAGCCGAGATCATCGCCCCCGTCACGAGACTCGCGCCGGAGCTCCCCGTCATCCGCCACCACCACGAGTGGTACAACGGGTCCGGCTACCCCGACCGGCTGATGGGCGAGGAGATCCCGCTCCTCGCGCGGATCCTCCACGTGGCGGACGCGTTCGAGGCGATGACCGCGGCGCGCCCCTATCGGATGACGCCGCTGACGAAGACCGAGGCCGTCGAGGAACTCCGCAAGTTCTCCGGCATCCAGTTCGACCCCGCCGTCGTCGACGCGTTCGTGCGGAGCGACTGGCTCTCCGCGCAGCCCGAGGCGGGTCGCGAGGCGCCGCCGCCGCGCCCCGTCCCTCTCCTCGGCCAGGTCGCCGCCGCCCGCGTCGCCGGCGCCGCGACCGGCTCGACGACGACCGCGCCCGCCAAGCCCGCGCTCGGCCCCGCGTAACCGGGTGCTCCTCCTCGGGATCGCCCTCGGGCTCCTCCTCGGACTCGCCGTCGGCGGACGGCTCGCCAATCTCGCCGCCGTCCGGATCCGCCTCCTCGGGCTCCTCTTCTTCGCGGTCATCCTCCGCTCCGTCGCCGAGGGGGCGATCACCCGCGGCGTCGCCGAGATCGAGCCGTTCCGCGTCCCGCTGCTCGCCCTCGCGTACGGCTCGCTCGTCGTCGCGCTCTGGTCGAACCGCCGGCTCCCCGGCTTCCCGATCGCGATCGGCGGCGTCGTGCTCAACGGGATCGCGATCCTCGCGAACGGGGGTGCGATGCCCGTCTGGGAGCCGAGCCTCCTCGCCGCCGGCTTCGACCGCTCGGACCTCGACGGCTTCCACGTCCTCCTCGACGGGCCGGCCGACCTCGCCTTCATCCTCCGCGCGGGTCCGCTCGGGGACGTCATCCCGCTCCCGCTGCCGGTCCTCGCGAACGTCCTCTCGCTCGGCGACGTCATCCTCGGCGTCGGGCTCGCGTCCTTCCTCTTCGCCACGCTCGTCCGCCCGGCCGACGACGAGGAGGCCGAGGCCGAGCGGGAGGCGGCCGCCGCCCTCGCCCGCAGCGGGGTCGTCGTCACGTCGATCGCGCGGCCGCGCGCCGCCGGTCCCGGCCGGATCGCTCCTGGCACCGGTCTCGCGGCCGCGCTCGTCGGGGTCGCCTCGATCGAGCGGCCGATCGTGCTCGGCGGGTCGGGACTCGGGCTGACGGCGGCGGGCGTCGGACCGGCCGTCGCCCCGGCGCTCCCCGTCCCGCTCCCGGGGATCGCCGTCCCCGAGCCGGTCGTCCTCGAGCTCACCCTCGGCGAGCGGCTCCGCCGCCATCCGTACGTGAGGCTCGCCCTCGACGGCCGCTTCAGCGCGTTCTGGGTCGGCCAGCTGATCAGCCTCTTCGGCGACCGGGTCCACCAGCTCGCGCTCGCGTTCCTCGTCCTCGGCGTCACGGAGTCGCCGCTCGCGGTCGCGCTCGTGTTCGTCGCCGCGACGCTCCCGAACCTGATCCTCGGCCCGATCGCCGGGACGTTCGTCGACCGGTGGGACCGCCGCCGCGTCCTCGTCTGGAGCGACCTGATCCGCGCCGGGACCGTCGTCCTCGTCCCGTTCGCCGCCTCGGCGAACGTCTACCTCGTCTACCCGCTCGTCTTCCTCCTCACGTCGGTCTCCGTCTTCTTCCGCCCGGCCCGGACCGCGCTCCTTCCCCGGATCGTCCGCGAGGAGGACCTCCTTCCGGCGAACTCCGCGATCTGGGTCGGCGAGACCCTCGCGGACGTCATCGGCTACCCCCTCGCCGGTCTCTTCGTCGCCTTCGTCGGGACCGCCGGGCTCTCGCTCGCCTTCTGGCTCGACGGCGCGACGTACCTCGTCTCGGCGATCCTCCTTGCCGCGATCTCGATCCCCGCGGCGGCGCGCGCGACCGGGAGCCCCGTCGCCGATCCGTCCCTCGGGGCGGACGAGGCGGACGACGAGGCGGGGGCGGCCCCGTCCGGCGGCTTTCGGGCGGAGCTCCTCGAGGGACTTCGCTTCCTTCGCGGCGAGACCGTCCTCCTCGTGAACACGCTCCAGGCGGTCGCCGGCCAGCTCGCGAACGGGGCGCTCGTCGCGCTCGCCCCCGTCTACGCCCAGCGGGTCCTCGGGGCCGGGGTCGATCCGGTCGCCGCGTACGCGTTCCTCGAGACGGGGATCGGGATCGGCGGGCTCGTCGGCGGCTTCGCCGTCGGCCTCGTCGGATCGCGGCTCCGCAAGGGACCGCTCGTGATCGTCGGCTACACGGGCTGGGGACTCGGGATGGCGGCGCTCGCGCTGACCGATGCGCTCCCCGTCGCGTTCGCGCTCACCCTCCTCATCGGCATCGCGAACATGGTCTACCTGATCCCGAGCCAGACGCTCTTCCAGGAGCGGACGCCGGAGTCCCTGATCGGCCGGGTCGTCGGGTCGCGCTTCTCGCTCGTCTTCGGGGCGACGACCGTCTCGATGGCCGCGGGCGGCCTCCTCGGCGAGCGGGTGGGGGTCGAGACCGTGATCGGCGGCCTCGGCCTCTTCGCCGCCGCCGCCGGGCTCGCCGGACTCCTCGTCCCCGCGGTCCGCCGAGCGTGAGCCGCCATTCGCTACACTGCCCATCGCGCGCCGGAGCCGTCGGCGCGGCAGCTGACCGGAGTGGATCTACCTGATGACGGAGCGCGAGGGCACGACGCCCGAGGAAGCCCCCGAGGGGGAGTCGGCGGAGCCGACGGAGCAGGAGGCCCCGGCCGCCGAGGCGGCGCCGGAGGCCGAGGCGGCGCCTGTCGCCGAGGCGGCGGCCCCCGAGCCGGAGGGTGAGAGCCCCGCCGCCGAGGCCGAGGCCGAGCCCGAGCCGGAGCCCGCGGCCGCCGAGCCCGAACCGGAGCCCGAGGCCGAGGTCGAGCCCGAGCCGGAGCCCGCGGCCGCCGAGGCGGCTGACGCGACCTCCGGCGAACCGACCGCGGAGGACTGGGCCGCCGCCGAGGCGGAGGCCGAGGGCGAGCCCGACGAACTCGACGAGCTCGACGAACTGATCGCCGAGGCCGAGGCCGAGGCCGAAGGGGCGGCGACGGACGATGCCGAGGAGGCGCCGGGCGCCGAGGGCGCAGCCGCGGCGGCAGCCGGTGCCGCCGGCCTCCGAGGACGTCTCGGGCGCAGCGCGACCGAGGCGGCCCCGACCCCCTCCGAGCTCGCCGTCCGGATCGACGACCGGATCTCGCAGATCTTCGTCATCGCGGTCGTCGTCGTCTTCGTCGCGATCATCGCGAACGCGCTCCTCTTCGGCGCGGGGGGCTTCTTCACCCCGATCGCGACCCCGCCGCCGATCGAGCTCCCGAGCCCGTCGCCCGGCGGATGACGGGCGACGCGGCGCGATGACGACGCTCTCGGTCGCGCTCGTCCAGCTCGATGCCCGCGGGGAGGTGGAACGGAACGTCGAGGCAGCGGTCGCTCTCGCCGACGAAGCGGCCTCGGCCTCGCGCTTCGTGCTCCTGCCGGAGTATCTCCAGTACCGCGGGCCCGACGACGGCTACCGCGCGTCGGCACGCCCGGTCCCGGGTCCCTTCACGGCGCCGTTCGCCGCGGTCGCGTCGCGCCGCGACGCGTGGATCCTCCTCGGGAGCCTCGCCGAGACCTCCGCCGATCCCGCACGGCCGTACAACACGAGCGTCCTCATCGCGCCCGACGGGTCGATCGCGGCCACCTACCGGAAGCTCCACCTCTTCGACGTCTCGATCGCCTCGGGTCCGAGCGACCTCGAGTCGGCGCGGGTGAGCGCCGGGGACCGACGGGTCGTCGCCTCCGTCGACCGGGCCCGGGTCGGCCTCTCGATCTGCTACGACCTCAGGTTCCCGGAGCTCTACCGGGCGCTCGCGCTCGACGGGGCGGAGATCCTCACGGTCCCGGCGAGCTTCACGGAGCGGACGGGACGGGACCACTGGGAGGTCCTCCTCCGGGCGCGGGCGATCGAGAACGCTGCCTACGTCCTCGCGCCGGGCCAGATCGGCCACCCGCCCGGGTCGCCCGCATCGTTCGGGCGGAGCATGATCGTCGACCCGTGGGGGGTCGTCGTCGCCCAGGCGCCCGACCGGATCGGGATCGTCCGGGCCGAGCTCGACCTCGGCAGGGTCGCCGACATCCGCGCGCAGATCCCGGCGCTCCGCCACCGACGGCCCGAGGCATACGGCGCCTGACGGCGCGCGCACCGCCGGAGCGACGTTCGGCCCGATAGGGAACCTTCCCCGGATGGCCCCGCCGCGCGCATTCCGTATACTCCCGCCGCAGCGTCCGATAGGCAGGAGGCCCGCGTCTTGACGTCTCATCGCCGCCGGGGTCGCGGCTCGAACGGACAGGCGCTCGCGGAGTTCGCGATCGTCTTCCCCGTCTTCATGCTCATGCTCGGCGGCCTCATCCAGTTCGGGATCATCTTCTGGGCGCAGAACACGCTCACCCAGGTCGCCCGCGACACCGGCCGCTACGCCGCCACGCAGCAGTCGTGCGACAGCGTCGCGGCGAGGGATCAGATCGTCGCGAAGGCGAAGGCCGTCGCGGCGAACTCGTCGCTCATCGGCTACCGGCCGAACGCGTGGGGGAACGACGCCGTCACGATCGCCTGGTCGAAGGAGTCGGGCGCATCCTGCCCGCCGCGATCGAACCAGGAGGTCGCCTGGGTGACGATCACGCTGCGGCACCAGGCGCCGATCTTCTTCCCGTGGATCCCCGGGAACGGGAACCTGAGCACGACGGCCGAGTTCCGGATGGAGCCCGTCGCCCGGTGACCCTTCTCGATCCCGGCGCCCCGGCACCCGCCGCCGGCGGCGTGCGCGGCCAGGTCCTCCCGCTCTTCGCGCTGATGATCGTCGTGATCGTCGGCTTCGTCTCGCTCGCGATCGACGTCAGCAGCATCTACGCGGCGCAGCGGACCTACCGGAGCGTCGCGGACGCGGCGGCCCTCGCCGGGGCACAGGACCTCCAGGTGGCAGGCGGCCGGGGCGTCACGGACGGCTCCTACGCCCGGGCGCGCGCGAACGCACTCGCCGTCGTCCGCGAGCGGCTCGGCGGGACCGCGTCGTGCACGGGACCGGCCGGGCGCCGGACCTGCACGCTCGACGACGGCCGCGGCAGGGTCTATCGCGTGACGATCGTGACGCCGGTCCTCTCGAACGGCTGCGAGACGTGCGACATCCGCCGCTCCGTCCAGGTGACCGTCGCGCGGCCGGAATACCCGCTCACCTTCGCCCGCGTCCTCGGGTTCGACACGTTCAACGTCGGCGTCACGTCGGTCGGCGGGATCGGCTACTCCCGCCGCTACACGATCGTCACGCTCCGCCCGTCGCAGACCGGCCAGACCGGGGAGCAACGCTCGGTCTTCATCTCCGGCGGGACGGACGTGGTCGTCCGGAACGGCGACGTCGCGACGAACGGGAACATGTCGATCGACAACAGCAGCACGATGCAGCTGACGGACGGGTTCGAGGTCGACTACTACTACCGGAACCAGCCGCAGGGCTGGACCTCGCCGCCGATCGGCACGCGGATCGCAGCGCCCGTCCGCGACCCCGCCTACTGGCGCCCGGCGTACGAGGCGCAGCGAGCGCTCGCGCCGGTGAACCCGCTCCCCGCCGACGAGGCGACGTGCGCCGCGGTCGTCGCGTCCCTGCCGTCCAACTACGCGTCGCTCGGCATCACCTACGACCCGAACAAGGTCCGCTGCTATCGCCCGGGTCGCTACACGTCGGCGGTCTACGGGACGAACGGCCTCACCATCCCGAACAACGAGTGGGCCATCCTGCTCCCCGGGATCTACTTCTTCGAGTCGCCGCTCGTGATCCAGGGTGGCGTGATCGGCGGGTACGCGCCGGCGGCGCCCGGGGTGACGCTCGTCTTCGAGGAGTCGCCGGGTCAGCTGAAGCTCCGGACGAACGGCGCTCCCGCGCTCGCCGTCCTCCTGAACGCCGGCTCGCGGAGCCTCGACGGGTCGCCGGGCGGCCGCGAGGCGTCGGCGACGGTCGGCTTCGACGGGACGACGCGGCTCGAGACGGAGCCCGAGTCGCCCGCCGACTCGAAGCCGCTGACGCTCGTCGTCGTCCCGAACGGCTTCTGCGCCCCGCTCGGGACCGCCCCGACGGTCTGGAAGATCAGCGACGCCTGCGCCTCCGACGAGACGAACAACCGTGCGCTCGACCTCGCCGGGAACAGCGCCCTCTACCTCGGTGGCGTTCAGTACGCGCCCGAGGACAACGTCTCGATCAACGCCTCGAACGCCGACGGGTACATCGGCCAGGTCTGGGCGTGGACCGTCCACTACGCGGGCGGCGCGCGGATCATCCAGGAGGGCGGCGAGGCGGTCGGTCCCGGGCTGCTCCGGCTCGACGCCGCCTGCACCGTGCCCGGGACGAAGTGCCGCCCCTGACGGGGCGATCGCCGCTCCCGTTCGAGCGCCGCCGGCCCTGACGGCGGGTGCCGCGGCCCCGTCGATCCCCGGCTAGGGGGCCTTCGGGTCGCGGAAGCGGCATCGCGGCGCGATCGGGCAGGTGTCGCACGCGGGCCGTCGCGCGTGGCACGTCTTCCGGCCGTGCCGGATCAGCCCGACGTGCGCCTCGTACATCTCGCCCGGCGCGAGGAGCGCGAGGAAGAGGTCGTGGGCGGCATCCGCGCCGGCCTTCGGCGGGATCAGCCCGATCCGGTTCGCGACCCGCTCGACGTGCCGATCGACCGGCATGAGCGGCGTCCCGAAGCAGAAGAGGAGGAGGACGGACGCCGTCTTCTTGCCGACGCCGTCGATCCGGGTGAGCCACGCCCGTGCCTCGAGCGGCGGGAGGGCGGCGAGGAACTCGAGCGAATGGTCGCCCCGCTCCGCCCGGATCGTCCGGAGCGCCGCCTGGATCCGCGGCGCCTTCTGCGCGGCGAGGCCGCCCGGCCGGATCGCCTCGACGAGGTCGGGGAGCGGCGCCTCCTCGACCGCGATCCAGTCCGGCGGCGGCGCCTCGTCGAGCCCGACGCCGCCCCAGCCGTTCCCCGGGAGGTGGCGCTCGGCGGGCCGGTCCGACGGGTAGGCTCGGCGGAGCGATTCGAAGGCGCGCTCGGCGTTCAGGTCGGCGCTGTTCTGGCTGAGGATCGTGAGGACGAGCTCGCTCGTCGGGTCGAGCCGGCGCTCCCAGACCGGCCGCCCGTACGCGCGGTTCACCGCGTCGAGGACGAACGGGACGAGGCCGGGCCGGGCCCGGCCGAGCCGGCGCGCCCACGCCGTGGCGGGGTCGACGGTGGAGCGTCGCGTCGCGGGTCGTCGCGTCGCGGGTCGTCTCGTCGGGCTCATCGGCCTCCCATCGTCGCCGCGATGCCGGCCGCCGCCCGTTCGAGCGGCTCCGTCCCGGCGGCACGCGCCTCGGAGAGGGTGCCATGTCCGCCGCCGAGCGCGAGCGTCTCCGCGCCGAGCGCCTCGAGCGCGGCCCGGCCGTCCGGCGTCGCGCTCCCGCCGACCGCCACGCACCGGACCCCGAGCTCGCGGGCGAGCCGGGCGACCCCGGCGACCGTCTTCCCGAACGCCGTCTGCCCGTCGATCCGCCCCTCGCCGGTCAGGACGAGGTCCGCGCCCGCGAGCCGGTCCCGGAACCCGGTCGCCTCCATGACGAGCTCGACCCCCGGCTCGAGCGCGAAGCCCCGGACGCGTCCCCGGAGCGCGAGAAGCGCGAACCCGACGCCGCCCGCGGCCCCGGCACCGGGGAGGTCCCGGACCCGCTCGCCCGTTGCCGACTCGACCGCCGACGCCCATGCGGCGAGCCGGCGCTCCAGGGTCGCGACGATCGCCGGGGTCGTCGCCCCCTTCTGGGGTCCGTAGACCGCCGCCGCGCCGTGCTCCCCGAGGAGCGGGTTCACGACGTCGGACGCGACGCGGACCGAGAGCGCCGCGAGGCGGGGCTCGAGGTCGTCGAGGTCCAGCCTCCCGCCGTCGACCCGGGCGCCGAGGGCCTCGAGCATCCCCCGGCCGCCGTCCGTCGACGCGCTCCCGCCGATCCCGACGAGGAGCTCGCGGACGCCGGCGTCGAGCGCGGCGACGATCAGCTCGCCGAGGCCGCCCGACGAGGCCCGGACAGCGTCGCGCTCCGCCGGGGCGACGCGCGAGAGGCCGCTCCCCTCCGCCATCTCCACGACGCCGCGGCTGCCGTCGGCGGGACCGAGGGAGCGGAGCCAGGCCGCCTCGACCGGACGGCCGAGGGGGTCGTGGACGACCGTCCGTTCTCGGTGCCAGCCGCCGGCCGCCTCGATCGCGTCCAGCGTCCCCTCGCCGCCGTCCGCGAGCGGCGCGAGTCGGACCTCGTCGCCCGGCCGGACGGACCGCCAGCCGCGCGCGAGCGCCGCGGCGACCTCGTCGGCAGGGAGGGTCCCCTTGAACGAGTCGGGGGCGAGGACGACGACGGCGGGCCGGTTCACCGGCCGGCCCCGCCCTCCCCGCCCGCGCGGTGCTCGCCGAGCGACCGGCGCCGCTCCAGGTACTCGGGGATCCGGATGAGCGGCGGCCGCTCGCGGTCGGGGAGCTCGACGATCTCGAGCCCCAGCCGGCCGCCGCTCGCCCGCGGGAGCTTCAGGGTCGGGGTCGCCTCCGCGAAGAGCCGGGTCCGCCGCCGTTCCTCGAGGCGCGACATCAGCGCCTGGAGGATCGCGAAGCCGGTGAGCGTCCGGGCGTCCCCCTCCCGCCAGCCGCGGCCCCGCCGCTCGAGGTCCACCTGCCCGAGCCCGTCGAGGCCGACCCGCTCGGCGACGTCGACGAGGAGGCCCACCTCGACCGCCTCGCCCGTGAAGAGGGGAAGCGTCTCGAGGAGCGAGCGGCGGCCCGCCCACTCGCCCCCGAGCGGCTCGATCACCCCGGAGAGCTCCGGGAAGAAGAGACAGAGGAGCGGCCGGACGACGAGGTCGGTCACGGGCCCGGCGCCCTGGCCGGGCGCCGTCGGGCGCTGGTGGTAGCCCGAGACGAACTGGATCCGCGGCTCGACGAGGAGCGGCCCGAGCGTCGCGTAGACGAGGCGCGGGTCCCAGCCGCGCGCGTCGGTCGCCACCCACGCGACGAGGTCCCCGGTCGCCTCGTGGAGCCCCTTCCAGATCCCTTCGCCGCGTCCCGGGTAGCTCCCGTACCGGTCGAGGAGCGCGGCGGCGTCGACGACCCGTGCCCCCTCGGCCGCCGCGACCTCGCGCGTCGCGTCGGTCGAGCCGGTATCCACGACGAGGACCTCGTCGACGAGCGGGACCCCGCGGACGAGCTCGCGGAGCGTCCGGCGGACGATCGGCCCGATCGTCTCCTCCCGGTCGCGGACGGGGAGGAGGAGGCTGATCGCGAGGTGCTGCTTCTCCTTGAGCTGGACGAGCCGGGCGAGATCGGCGAACTCGGCGTGATGGAAGTTGGACTCGCCGAACCAGCGCTCGACCCGGGCCGGGATCGCGCCCGCCTCCTCCGCGGCCCGGTCCGCGGCGGCGAGCGTCTCCGCCTTCTCGGCGAGGCGGTCGAACGTCGCGCTCCCGATCGGCTCCCGCGTCTTCACGACGACGACCGAGGCGTGCGCCCGCGTCGCGATCGCCTCGGGGAGCGCCCCGAAGAGGACCCCCTCGCGACCGTCCCCGGCCGCCGCTCCGGGGGCCGCCGCCGCCCCCATCACCACGAGGTCTGCCGTCTCCGCCTCGCGAAGGATCTCGTTCCGGACGTTCGCCGCCTCGCGGAGGAGCGGGGTCCCGCTCCCGCCGAGATGGCGCCGGATCACCGCGGCGAGCGCGTACTCCTCCTGGGCCCGGACCGCGTCCGGGATCCCGGGCGGGACGAGGTGGAGGACGTCGACCGTCGCGCCGTGACGGCGGGCGATCCCGTCGGCGAACCGGAGCGCGAGCTCGGCGTGCGGTCCCCCGCGGATCGGGACGAGGATCCGGCGGATCGTCTCGGTACCGCGCTGCTTCACGACCGCGATGTCGCACGGCGCCTCGCGGACGACCCGGTCGATCACCGGGCTGACCGTCGTCCCGCTCCCGCCCCGCGTGCTCGCCTTCCCGCCCCAGCCGAAGACGATCAGGTCCGCCTCCGTCTCGGTCGCCGTCTCGATGATCGCGTCCGCCGCGTGGCGGCCGATCCGGACGATCGGGTGGATCGGGACTCCCTCCGGCCCGAAGTCGAGGAGCCGCTGGAGGAGGCGGCGCGCCTGCCGCGCGCGGGTCGCGCCGTCGGAGAGCGGCCGGTCCTCGGGGACCTCGACGACGCCGAGCGCCGTCAGCTCGCCGGTCCGCCGGTCGGCCAGCGCAGCGCCGATCCGGATCAGCTCGGCGGCGGTCGCCGGGTTCGCGACGGGGATGAGGATCCGCGCCGGCAGGGGGGTCCCGCTCACGTCAGCGACGGGGGATCGCGAGGGTCGCCCAGGAGTCGCTCTCCTCGCCGGGCCGGTAGCGCCCGTTCGCGGCCTTCAGCGCGATCTCGACGAAGCCGGCGCTCCGCCACGTCCCGTACCAGCGCTCTGCCGGGAGGCGGACGTACGGCCCGACGCGGACCAGCTCGTCCGGCTCGACCGTCGAGTCGAGGAGGCGCTTCCGCTCGAGGAGCGGGACGTCGAGGAGCGGGGCGCCGTCGAGGGAGAGGAGGTCGATCGCGACGAAGGCGAGCGGCGCACCGTCGGCCGCGAGACGCTCGGCCGCCTCGCGCGACTCCTCGCGGACCGCCTGCGCCCGCCGGCCGGCGCTCTCGCCGAGGAAGAGGCGGCGGACCGCCGTCGACGTCCGGGCCGTGGAGACCTCGAGGAACTGGCCGACCGACGGCTGGGTCGCCTGGCGCGTCAGGTAGCCGTCGATCACCGCCCCGTCCGCCCGGACGGCGCGCTCGATCCCGGCATGGAGCCTCGAGAGCTCGTCACCCGGCCCCGCCGGGTCGATCGTCCTGCCCGCGCCGTCGACGATCGCGACCGAGGGCGCCGCCGGCGTCCGGTCGACGTGGGCAAGGACCCGTTCGCCGATCCAGAGCGGCTCGATCAGCGGATCGACGACCTTCGTCGCCCGGACCCGCCCGAAGCGCTGCGGCCGCCAGGATGCGAACGGCGCGACGGAGGGCTGCTCGGACACGCTTCCGATGCTACACCGGGTCGCTATCATGCCCGCCATCGAGTGCCAGTGCGCCCCGGGCGCTCATGCGGAGGTCGCCGATGTCGGTCGCCGGCGAGACCGTTCTCGACTCCATCCCGGCAGAGCCGCGGAACCTTCGGAAGCGGGCGATCGGCGCCTGGGCCGTCTACGACCTCGCGAACACGATCTGGTCGTACGCGATCTTCTCGCGGGCGATCGGGATCTACCTCGTCGAGGTCCTCGGGAGCGGTGCGGGGAACCTCTGGCTCCAGATCGCGATCGCCGGATCGGTCGCCGTGAACGCCGCGGTCTCGCCCTTCCTCGGCGCCCTCTCTGACCGGCGGGGCCGTCGGCTCCCGTTCCTCCTCTTCTTCACGATCGTCGCGTGCCTCCCCGCGATGGCGGTCCCCTTCGTCGAGGTGCCGCTCGGGATCCTCCTCTTCTGCATCGCGAACTTCGGCTACCAGTCGGCGCTCATCTACTACGACGCGACACTCCGGCTCGTCAGCCGCCCCGAGAACCGCGGCTGGATCTCCGGCCTCGGGAACGCGATCGGCTACTTCGGGACCGTCCTCATCGCGCTCATCCTCCTCTTCACGGAGCTGACCGCGGCCCAGACGTTCGTCGTCGCGCCGATCCTCTTCCTCGTCCTCGCCGTCCCGATCTTCCTCGTCATCCGGGAGGACCACGTCCCCGCGGTACCCGGCCAGGACATGGGGGCGGCATGGCGGCACACGTGGCGGACGATCCGTTCGCTCCGCGACCACCCGGGGCTCGGCCGCTTCCTCGCAGCACGCTTCTTCTACACCGATGCCCTGAACACGACGATCGCGATCATGACCGTCTTCGCGATCGAGGCGATCGGCTTCGGCGAGTTCGAGTCGAACCTCGTCTTCCTCGGCCTGACGCTCGCGGCCATCGCGGGCGGCTTCCTCTGGGGGCGGCTCACCGACCGGCTCGGGCCGAAGCGGACGCTCGGGATCGTGCTAACGACGTGGGCGGTCGCGCTCCTCGCCGGCGGGCTCTTCCTCGACAAGACGATCTTCATCCTCGCCGGGATCCTCATCGGCTCCGGCTTCAGCGGGATGCAGGTCGCCGACCGCGTCCTCATGCTCCGGCTCAGCCCCCCGGAGCGGCTCGGCGAGTTCTACGGCCTCTACGGCCTCGTCGGGAAGGGCTCCCAGGTGATCGGCGGCCTCGCGTACGGCCTGACGCTCTTCCTTCTCTTCGACAGCCTCGGGACGGTCGCGTACCAGATCGGCATCATGACGCTCCTCGTCACGATGCTCATCGGGATGGCGATCCTCCGGAGCGTCCCGGAGCGGCGCGAGGGCTGAGCGCGGTCGGCGCCGCCGACGCTCCCTGCCCGCAGGTCAGCGGGGGCGCCGCTCGCCGTAGCCGTCCGGGTTCCCGAGCCGCCACGCCCACGCCGAGCCGACGATCCTCTCGAGCTCCGGACGGGCCGGTCGCCAGCCGAGGAGCCGCTCCGCGGTCGCTGCCGATGCGACGAGCTCGGGCGGGTCCCCGGCGCGCCGCGCCCCGAAGCGGTGCGGGATCGGCCGGCCGACGACCCGCTCCGCCGCCGCGAGCACCTCGAGGACGGAGAACCCGCCGCCGTTCCCGAGGTTGAGCGCGACGAGCGCCCCGCCGTCGGGCGGACCGGTCCGTTCGTCCGACGGGTCGGTCGCCCCGATCGCGAGGAGATGGGCGTCGGCGAGGTCCTCGACGTGGATGTAGTCGCGGATGCAGCTCCCGTCCCGGGTCGGGTAGTCGCTCCCGAAGACCGTCACCTCGCCGCTCCCCTCCGCGGCGCGGAGGACGTTCGGGATGAGGTGGGTCTCCGGCTCGTGGATCTCGCCGTTCCGCTCCGACGCCCCGGCGACGTTGAAGTAGCGGAGCGCGATCGAGCGGAGCCCGTACGCCGCGCCGTACCAGCGGAGGACGCCCTCGAGGGCCCGCTTCGTCTCGCCGTACGGGTTCACCGGGAGGAGCGGTGCCTCCTCCGGGATCGGCGATTGCTCCGGGACCCCGTAGACGGCGGCGGTGGAGCTCAGGACGAAACGGCGGATCCCGGCGGCGCGGGCGGCGTCGAGGAGCGCGATCCCGCCGACGACGTTCGTCGCGTAGTAGCCGGCCGGATCCCCGATCGACTCGGGGACGATCGATCGGGCCCCGCAGTGGAGGATCGCCTCGATCCCCTCGTCGCGGAGGAGCCGTTCCACGGCACCGCCGTCGGCGTAGCTCCCGACGACGAGGCGTGCGCCGTCCGGGACGGCGGCGGCGTGGCCAGTCGTCAGGTCGTCGAGGACGACGACGTGATGGCCGGCGGCGAGGAGCCGCTCGACCGAGACGGAGCCGACGTAGCCGGCGCCACCCGTGACGAGGACCCTCGTCGGTCGCGTCCCGTCCGTCACGGCGGCGCTCAGCAGCGGCCGAGCAGTCGCGCGAGGAGGCCGCGACGGCGGCGTCCGGGCCCGGGGGGCGCGTCGACCCCCGGCGCGTCGACCCCCGGCGCGGCGGTACGCGGCATGTCGGTACGCGGCGCGTCGTCGGCAGGCGGCGCTGCGTCGGGCGCTGCGGGCGG
>JBJOLT010000023.1:0-3227 GCA_046045415.1 Chloroflexota bacterium
GCCGGTGGTCCCCGGCTGCTCCGACGGAGTCTGACACAGGGCTCCCGGCGACCGCGACCCCGAAACCCGGTCGGAGCGGTTCCTGCCGGTCCGTCAGCGAACGGAGAGGACCGTGTAGGTCGTCGTGGAACTGGCCGCGTTCGTGGCGCTCGCCGCGACGGCCGCGCGGACTCCCCACGTGCCGCTCCGGGTCGGGCGGAAGCGGAACGTCGCGGTGCCGGTCGCCCCGACGGTGACGCTCGTGCGGCTCACGACGCTCCACCGGCCCGCGACCTGCCGGGAGACGATGAACGTGACGACCGGCCGTGCCGCGGTCGGCGTGGAGACGGACTCCGGCCGAACCGTCGCCGTGAACGTCGTCGCGGTCCCGACGCCGACGACGATCGGGCGCGTCCCGCTCGCCGGGCGAAGCACGACCCGATAGCGGACGGCGATCTGGGTCGCGCCGCTCACGGAGGGGGTGAGGACGGGCGATCCGCCGAACCGGACGCGGTACGAATTCGTCGTCGCGGGCCGGAGCGTGACGCCCGCGGTCCCGTCCGCGCCGGTCGTGCCCGTCGCGATCGCGGTCCAGGTCGTCCCGTCGGCCGATCGCTCGAAGACGAGCGTCGCGCCCGCCACCGGGCTCGTCCCGTCCGGGCCGGTCAGCCGCCCGACGAGCGTGGCGCTCGACCCCCACACGGTGGTCGCGGCACTCCGGCGGATCGTCGCGATCGAGCTCGCGGCGACGGGCGCCCCGCCGCCACCCACGCCGCCGCCGCCGCCACCCCCGCCGCCGCCGCCGCCACCCCCGCCGCCGCCACCCGACCCGTCGGCGAACCCAAGGGCGAACGGCGAGAAGTGGGTGACCGCGCCGCAGAGACGGCCGTCGGCCGGGGACCACGCGGTGGTGGCGTCGGTCCACGCCGGGGGCGCGAGGAGCGTGTCGTAGTGCCAGATGCGGGGATCGGCGCCCGCGGGGACGACACCCGGATCGACGTAGACGCAGATCTCGACCGGCGGCGTGAACGGGGTCGGGAGACCCGGCGCCTCGATCGAGAAGTAGACGGCGGGGTCCGTGAGGACGAAGCCGGCCGGCGGGACGTAGCCCGCCGAGAAGGCGGTGAGCGACGCGGCCGTGAGCGTCACGCCGGGGGGCACGGCCGGAAGCGCGATCGCGATCGTCGCCCCGTTCGCGGGATCGGTGACGGCGACCGTGACGTCGGTCCCGGCCGGGAGGGCGATCGGCGTCCCGATCGGGTCCGGGATCTCGGCCGCGAGCCCGTGGATCGCCTCGGCGAGGACCGGGTCGGCCGAGAGGTCGAAGGTGAGCGATACGTCGCCCGGGGGCGCGGCCGGGGCCGGCGGGAGCGTGACGGACGCGAGGACGGCACTCGTCGCGTCGAGGAGCGACAGCGTGACCGGCTCGATCGTGCAGCTGCCGAGGACGCCGCCGAGCGACACGCCCGAGATGACGTACCCGCCGCGCGCGGTCTCGTACGCGGTCTGCCAGCCGACCGTGAAGCCGTCGGCATCGCATGGGGAGGCGACGACGGCGAGGTCGGCCGGCGGGAGCCGGAGGGGCTCGGCGCTGGGCGGCGCGGTCGCGACGCCGGCGGCGAGGATCGCGCCTCCGGCGAATGCGGCGAGGGTCGTCGGGGCCGAGAGGCCGAGCCTGCGCAGGACCCCGCGTGCGGCCCGGTACGGACGGAGTGCCCGGGCCCCCGCTGAGTCGGACCGCGCCATGGAGCTCAGGACGGCTTCTTCGGACGCCGGCCCATCAGCTCCCAGGCGCAGGCGACGACGAGGACCGCGGCGATCCCGCCGAAGACGACCGGCTGGCGGAGCGCATCGAGAGCCCAGCCGACAGCGGGGAGGTGGAGCACCATCCGGCCGAGGAGGGCGCCGGAGGTCGGGCGGTCGTAGTCGTTCGTGTCGCGGTTGTCGCCGCGGATGACGAAGCCCGACGTGGCGTCGCCCCCGACGATCCGATGGATGATCGTCCCGGTCGGCGCCTGGACCGGGTGGTAGGCGACGACGTCGCCGACGGCGTACGCCGCCGCGGGGACGAGGATCGCGAGATCGCCGGTCCGCATCCCGGGCTCCATCGAGGAGCCGGAGACGAAGAGGTAGTGGGTCGTCCCGCCGAGGATGGTGGGGCGGAAGACCAGGAAGAGGATCGCGAGGATCCCGAAGACGCCCCACCCGGCGACCGACCCGATCGTGGGCCGGCGCCGGGCGGTCGCCGTCGAGGTGCCGAGCTCGAGCTCCGTCACGTCAGGGACACGTCGTCGTGCCGGTCGAGACCTCGGCCGGGGCCGGGGAGCTGCAGGCGTAGAGCGACTCGGACGTGAGCGGACCGGTGCCGACGGTCGCCGCGGCGCCGGTCACGAGCGAAAGGGAGGCCGCGAGGACGCCTGCCGTGGCGATGAGCCACGCCAGGCGCCCCGCGCGGAGGATCCGGGCCATCAGGTCAGGCTCCGGGGAGCGACTACTGGATGATGATCGCGACGTTGCTGACCGTCGCGGCGTCGGTGTCCGTGACGTTGAGCGTCAGGACGTTCCCCGCGATGTCGCCCGATGAGATCGAAGCGCTGAAGACCTCCGTCGAGCCGAAGCTGACCTTCGCGGTCTTCCCGACGCAGCTCGTCCCGGCGCTCCAGTCGTCGCCCGACGTCCCGGAGATGACGATGTGGGTCACGTCGTATTTGGTGCTCGCGAACGCCGTCGTGTACGTGACGCTCGGCGTCGTGATCGAGCCGCAGCCACTGACGGTCGTGCTCGCGGCGCCGAGCGTGGCGCTCGTCGCCGAGTTGGAGCCGAGCCCGGCCGCAGCGGCCGAGACGACACCGAACGCGATCGCGCCGAGCGCGACCAGGGCGAGGATCTTCTTCACGTGGTTCTCCTTCGAAGTGGGTGTGTGAGGTGCGCGCAGCCCGATGGCTCGCGGAGAACGTCCCCCTGAGTCGTTCGCTTGGACCGCGGCATCGAGCCGCCGGTCACTGGCCCACCTCCCCGAACTCGGCCCGCCGCAGGGTGCGGCCGCGCCACAGGTGCGCATGATCGGGACGTGACGGCTCGCGGGAGCGAGCGGTCCTCCGGCGATCCTGCGTTCTCTCGTCGCTACCTCGCCGCCTGCGAGGGACAGGGTTCGGGCCCGCCCGAGCCTAGCGCCCACCACGGTGGTGACGGAATGGGTCGTCGGTCGGGGCGACGGCCATCCGTTGGTCCGGTGCGCGGCGTGGTGC
>JBJOLT010000055.1:0-16619 GCA_046045415.1 Chloroflexota bacterium
CGATGAGGTTCCCGACGATGCCGCACGGCGGCGAGAAGACGATGCCGGCCGACGCCTCGGGGAAGCCCGGGATCGGGGTGCAGGTGTCGGTGGTCGTCCCCTCGCAGGCGCCGGCCCAGGCCAGCTCGTCGGCAGCACCCTCGCCGCTCCCCGTGAGCTCGATCGAGCCGGTCGTCGTGTCGGCACACGTCCCGGACGTCGTCTCGCCGTCCCACGCGCAGTCGATGACCCCGTTCGACGAGGTGACGCGACCCGGGGTCCCGGACGGCGCGACGACGACGGTGGTGGCCCGCCCGGGGACCGGCGCCCAGTCGCCACCGTCCCAGCGCCAGCGCAGCCGCATGACGGCGCCGTCGGTCCGCTCGTAGTACCAGACGCGGATCGGGTAGGCGTGACCCTCGACCATCGCCATCGAGGCCTCGTTGTTGCACTCGTCGGCCCCGTGGACGCCCCAGTCGCCGACGATGAGCCCGGCCCCGACCTCGACGAACATCCCGTCGTCGTTGCTCGTGCAGATGTCGACGATCCCCGTGTACGGAGCGATGAGCGTCCCGCTCCCGTAGGCCGTGAAGTAGTCGGTGGGACACGTCCCGCCCGGCGACCCCTTGCGCCAGTCGAACTCGAGGCGCGCGAACTCGGCGGCATGGCAGGTGGCGGCTCCGGCGCTCGGCGCCGTCGGGTACCGGACGATCGCCCCGAACGGGTCGGCGTTCCGCGCCGCGTACTCGTCGTAGAAGGAGAGGGAGAGGGTCTTGAGCCCCACGAACGGCTCGCCGGTCGGGGTGAAGCGCGCCCCGACCCGCCGCGACGCCGACAGGTCCACCTGGCAGGCGGGGCTGGTGCCCGTGCAGGCGCCCGTCCAGCTCGAGAACTCGTAGCCCTCGTCCGGTGTGGCGACGAGGTCGACGGTCGTGCCGAGCGGGAGCTCGGCGCTGCAGGCCCCCCCGCAGTCGATCGACCCGTCACCCGACGAGATGGACCCGCCGCCGGGAGGCTCGACCGTGAGCACCCGGTCCGGCGAGGCGCCGAGATGGAGGAGCGAGACGTCGTCGAGGTACCACCCGCCCCACCGTCCGCCGAACGAGATCGTCGCCGTCGGTCCGTCCGCGGTGAACTCGAACGTCGCGGCGGTCCAGTCGGCGGTCGTGCCGGAGACCGTCACGCGGGTCGTCGTCGTGCCGCCGGTCGTCAGCGTCGCGTCGAAGCGGGACCAGGGGTCCGCCCACCGATCCCGCCGGAGGTGGGCGGTCACCGCGTACGCGTCCCCCGCCGTCAGGTCGAAGGTCTGGCTCACCGCGTCGCCGTCGAGCCTGAGGGCGTAGCGGCCCGTCCGGACCGTGCCGCCCCATTCCTCCTCCTCGAAACCGGGGTAGCCCGACACGTCCCACGTCGCCAGTTCGTCGTTGTCGTCTCGAAGCTCGAACCCGCAGTTCGGGACGAGGTTCCCGAGGACGCCGCACGGGGGCGAGAAGGTCACGTCGATCGCGGCGGTGGCGAGGCTCAGCGACGGCGTGCACTCGGGGCCGAAGCCCACGTCGCAGCCGGCACCCCAGGCGATCTCGTCGGCCGCGTTGTCGCCGGTCGCCGTCAGGACGACCGTGGCGGAGGTCGTGTCCGTGCACGTGCCCGCCGTGACCTCGCCGTCCCAGACGCAGTCGATCACGCCGTCCGACGACGTGACGCGTCCGGGCTGACCGGCGGGCGAGACCGTGACGGTCGTCGGAGGACCGGGGACCCGGGTCCACGTCCCGCCGTCCCACCGCCAGGAGAGCCCGAGCACGGCACCCGCCTCGTTCTCGTAGAACCAGACGCGGACGGGGTACGACTGGCCCGCGACCATCGCGAGGTCGCCCTCGTTGTTGCCGGATTCCCACTCGTCGCACGGATTGGCGCCGTGGAGGCCCCAGTCACCGATCGCGAAGGTCCCGCCGATCTCGATGTAGAAGCCGTCGTCGTTGCTCGTGCAGAACTCGACCGTCCCCGTGTACGGCGCGACGATCGTCCCGGTCCCGTAGATCGAGAAGTCGTCCTCCGGGCAGCCGGCGGCGGGCGACCCGCGACCCCAGTCGAAGTCGAGGCGCGTCGCGATGACCGTCGCGCACGGCGTGGCGCCCGGGGCGGGGGCGTCCGGGTAGGCGACGATCACGGGGGGCACGTCCCAGTCGATCACGCCGGTCTCGTCGTAGATGTCGAGCGTCAGGGCGGAGAAGCCCGGGGTCGGCGCGGTCGCCACGCCCACCGACGAGCCCGGCCCGGGAGGGGCGACCGCCGCGACCGGGGCCGAGGCGACGACCTGGGTGAGCGCGATCGCGATGGCGACCAGGGCCCGCTTCGTGCGAACGCGCATGCCGTTCCCTCCTCGCGCGACGCCGGGGCGAGCGGCGTCGGCCGAGCCACAAGGGTGGCGCGCCCGCGCGTGCGTCACCACCGTGGAGGCACGGTGGTCGAAGTGCGGCCGACCCGACCACCGTGGACAGGTGTCACCATCGAGAGCGGCGAGGCGGCGTCGATCGCCCGTCGGCGACAATCGGGACGTGAGCCCGATCCGCGTCGTCGTCGTCGAGGACGAACCGCTCTACCGCGACCTGCTCGTCAGCGCGCTCGTCTCCCAGATCCCGGACGTCGTCGTGACGGGGAGCTTCGGCGATGCCACGGAGGTCCGGCGGGCCGTCGCGAAGCTCCGCGGCGACGTCCTCCTCACCGACATCGACCTCGGTCCGGGCGACTCCGGGGTGGCGCTCGCCGTCGACCTGCGGCGGCGCGGGACCGTCCGGGGGGTCGTCCTCCTCTCGAACCTCGCGCTGCCGACGGTCCTGACGTCGCTCCCGGCCGACGTCCAGGGCGGCTGGGCCTACCTCCTGAAGACGAGCGGGACCGACGTCCGGGTCCTCGGGACCGCGATCGCCGCGGCGGCCGACGGGGGCGTCATGCTCGACGACCGTCTCGTGAGCGAGCTCGAGGCCGACGCGTCCGGACCGATCGCCCGGCTGACGCCCCGTCAGCGGGACGTGCTGGAGCGGATGGCGCGCGGCTGGTCGAACGCCCGGATCGCCGACGACCTCTCGCTCAAGGTGCGGAGCGTCGAGTCCGTCATCGCGGACATCCTCGTCGCGCTCGACATCGGCCAGCCGGCGGACGGCGTCCACCCGCGGGTCGCCGCCGTCCTCGTCTACGCGCAGCACACCGTGGCTCGCCACCGTGGCCGGCGCGAGCCGTAGCGCGGGGGCGACGCCGGCCCCACGGGACGCCGGCCCGTGGGTCGGCGACGCGACCTCGCCGATCGCCTGGGCGATCTTCCTCGTCACCATCGGCGTCGGGATCGTCGGCGCGCTCTCGCTCCCGGCGCCGCGGCCCGGTCCCGTCGGCGGACCGGTCGCCGCCGCCCCGGGACCCTTCCTCGCCGCGCTCGTCGCGAGCGCCCTCGCGGGGGCCGTGGGGGTGATCGTCGCGGTCGCCTGGGAGCGCCGGCTCGGCGTCCCGGCGCACCTCGCGGTGCGCGCCGCGCAGGTCGCCGCCGCGATGCTCGCGGTGACGGTCGTCCAGGCCCGTCTCTTCGAGGCGTTCGGGCTCGGGGCGCGGCTCCTCGGCACCTTCCCGCTCGTCACGGTCGCGGCGGCGAGCCTCGCCCTCGCGTCGTGGTGGGTCGTCGACGGGCTCCTTCGCGACTGGCGGCGGGCGGCCCTCGTCCGCGACCGGCTCGCGGCGGCGCTCGACGAGGCGTCCGGCCTCAACGGGCTCCTCGCGACGGCGGAGCGGGAGCGCTTCGGCCTCCAGGCCCGGTCGATCTCGCTCCGACTCGAGGAGCCGCTCCGGCGCCTCGGCGCGACCGGCTCGTCGCTCTCGCCGACGGCGCTCGCGGAGGAGCTCGAGCGGCTCGTCGACGACGTGATGCGGCCGCTCGCCCACCTGATGCACCCGGTCGCGGTCCGGACGGGACTCGTCCCGGCGATCCGCGCGCTCGGCTCGACGTACCGGCTGACGGCGCCGGGCGAGCTCGTCGCCGCCGATGCCGCCGGGACCCTCCTCGCCGACGACGTCAGGCTCCAGGTCTACCGCTGGGTACGCCATCTGGAGCCGGCCGTCTCGGGCGGCGTCGTCGAGCTCGCGCTCCGGGACTCGGACGATCCGGCCCGCCCGGCCCTCGTCGTCGAGGCTCGCGGCGCGAGGGAAGGTTCGCGGACCGTCGATCCGATCGGGCTGGTCGCCGGGCTCCGGAGCGACGGGACGACGCTCCGGGCGCCGCTCCGGAGCGTCGCGCCGGCGACGCTCGACGATGCGGGGCCGTCACGCGAACCGCGCCGCAGCCTCCCGTCGTGGCGCCTCCTCGCCGGCGCGCCGGCGACGAGCCCCGGGTTCGTCGCGCTCATCAGCGCGGTCACGACCCCGGTCCGCTTCTACCCGGCGCCGGTCGTCCTCGGACCGGGATCGCTCGCCGCGCTCGCCGTCACGGGTGCCGTGCCGGCGGCCGTCGCCGTCGTCCTCCGGGCGCTCCCCGCGCCGCGCGCCGCGGCCGCCGCGGCTGCGTGGTCGGTGACGGCGTGGGTCGTCGTCGGGATCGCGGCCGGGATCGCGAGCTGGGCGGCCGTCGACGTCATCGCGCCCGCCGCCGAGGGCCAGGGGCTCCTCGTCCAGATCGGCCGCGGGCTCGTCCGGCACGTCCCGACGGGGATCGCGTACCAGCTCGCGACGGGGGCGGCAGCGCGGGCCGCGGCGGACGGGGCGGCGCTCGAGGACTCCCTCGCCGTCGCGCACGAGCGGCGCTCCCGGCTCCTCGCGCGTGCCGAGGCGATCGAGCGGTACGCCTCCGAGGCGCTCCACCGAACGGCACAGGGGCGCCTCACCGCCGCGGCTGCGCTCGCGCGGATGGACCGCCGCGAGGAGGCGCTCCGGGAGATCGCGCAGGTCCGGGACGTGACGCTGCCGTCGATCGTCGAGCGACTCGCGTCCGCGGACCTCGAGGACGACGAGCTCGCGGACGCCGCGGCACCGGCCGGGATCGAGGTCGTCGACGGGATCGACTGGGCGGAGGTCGGGGCGACCTACCCGGCGATCGCATCGCCACTCCGGCGCGTCATCGACGAGTGCCTCGTCAACGCCCAGCGCCACGGGGGCGCCCGGCGCGTCGAGATCTCGCTCGCGGTGACGGACCGCGCCCTCCGCCTGGAGTGTCGCGACGACGGGACCGGGGTCGCGCCGGGCGGGCCGCGGGCCGCGGGACTCGGGTCGCGCCTCTTCGACGAGATGTGCAGCCGCTTCGGCGGGTCGTGGACGCTCGCGGCGCGGCCCGACGGGACGCGAGGGTCGAGCTTCACGCTGACGGTGCCGGTGGCGCGTCCCGCGGGCAACGGAGGGTCCGACGAGGCACGTGGCGCCGGCCGGTTCGGCAGGGAGCGCTAGAGGGAGGCGGCGGCGCCGTCGCGGACCGCCGCCGGGACGATGGCCGCGTACTTCCGGCGATACGCGGCCGGCGTCATCCCGGTCGTCCGCTTGAAGAGTCGGCGGAAGAAGCTGGGGTCCTCGTAGCCCACCGAGAGGCCGACCTCGTCGATCGCGGTCTCCCCGAGCTCGAGGAGCCAACGCGCCCGCTCGATGCGGACCGCGTGCACGTAGTCGAGCGGCCTGCGGCCGGTGACGGCCGCGAACCGGCGGGCGAACGTCCGCGGGGTCAGGCCGGAGCTCGCGGCCATCGCGCGGACCGGGTCCGCCACCGCGATGTGCTCGTCGATCCAGCGGAGGGCGACCGCGATCGCCCCGTCCTCGACGCGGACCCGCCGCGACATCGCCGCGAACGGGAGCTGGCCCGCCTCGTGCCCGCCCATCAGGTAGACCTTCGCGGTCCGGGCCGCGTGCGCGGGACCACAGAAGCGGCCGATGAGGTAGAGGGCGAGTTCCTGCCAGGAGGTGACGCCGCCGGTGGTGACGAGTCCCTCCGGCTCGTGTGCGAGCTCGAGGATCGCACCCGGACGGAACGCGACCCGCGGGTAGGCGTCGGCGAAGAGCTCGCGGTACGCCCAGTGGCCGGCGCAGGACCGCCCGTCGAGTAGCCCGGCCTCCGCGAGGAGGAGCGACCCCGAGCAGACCGACGCGACGAGCGATCCCGCCCCGTGCATCCGGCGGAGCCAGGCGATCTCGTCGGGAAACCGCCCGCGCGGCGGCGTGCCGATCGGCGTGTACATGTCGCAGACGACGACGGCGTCGACCCGCCCGACGTCGCCGATCGCGGCGTGCGGCTCCACGACGATCCCCCCGAAGCAGCGGAGCGGCTCGGCCGACCTCGCGACGATGAGGACCTCGAGGAGCTCGTCGCCCGGACCGGCGGCGGTCATGTCCGGCCACATCGGGCCCACGGTCGTCAGCACGTCGTAGAGCCCGTAGAGGACCGAGGCGGAGGTCTCCGGAGCGACGAGGAGGGCGATCCTCGGGCGGCGAGCGGTTGTCACTTCAGCCCCGATTCGGTGGGATCCGTCTCTTCCATCCTGCCGTGACGCTCGGGAGACTGCAAGGGACGGGCGGATCGACGCGCCGCCCGAACCGCTGGAGGCCCGTGCCGATGTCCGCCGATGCCGCCGTCGCCGCGCTCCGTGCCGAGACGCGGGGCCGCCTCATCCTCCCCGCCGATGCCGAGTACGACGAGGCGCGCCGCGTCTGGAACGGGATGATCGAGAAGCGGCCGGCGGCGATCGTCCGGGTGGCGAGCGTCGACGACGTCGCGCCGGTCCTGCGGGCGGCACGGACGAGCGGGCTCCCGCTCGCGATCCGTGGTGGCGGCCACAACGTGGCCGGGCTCGGGTCGGTCGACGGCGGGATCGTGCTCGACATGGGTGGCCTCCGGGCCGTGACGGTCGACGGGGCGGCCCGGCTCGTCCGCGTCGAGGCGGGGGCGACGCTCCGCGACGTCGACCTCGCGACGGAGCCGTACGGGCTCGCCGTCCCGATCGGGGTGGTCTCGGGGACCGGGATCGCCGGGTACACGCTCGGCGGCGGGGTGGGCTGGCAGACGCGGACACACGGCCTGACGATCGACAACCTCGTCTCGGCCGAGGTCGTCCTCCCGGACGGCAAGCGGGTCCGGACCGACCCGACGACGCACCCCGACCTCTTCTGGGCGATCCGCGGCGGCGGCGGCAACTTCGGCGTGGTCACCGCGTTCACGTTCCGCGCCCACCCGCACGGTCCCGAGGTGCTCGCCGGGACGCTCGTCTACGAGCGACCGCGCTGGGGCGAGGCGCTCCGGGCGTGGCGCGACTGGGGGCGCGACCTCCCGGACGAGCTGACGCCGATCGTCACCTTCATGGTCCCGCCCGCGGACTGGGCGCTCGGTGACCGCGTCCTGATGCTCGCGGGCTTCGCGTGGGCGGGCGCGGATCGGGCCGCGGGGCTCGCGGCGGTGGAGCGGCTCGTCGCGGCCTGCCCGCCCGACGTCCGGATGACCGATCCGGTCCGCTGGGTCGACTTCCAGTCGGCGTTCGACTCCGCTATGCCCCCCGGGGTCCGCGCCTACTGGCGGAACGCCTGGTTCGCACGGACCGACGACGCCGTCCTCGATGCGCTCGTCGAGACCCTCGGCGCACAGGCGTGGGTCGGGACCGCCGCGGATCTCCACCTCATGGGCGGGGCGTTCGGGCGCGTGCCGGAGGAGGCGACGGCGTTCCCCGACCGGAGTGCCGCGCTCTGGCTGAACATCTACGGCTTCTGGGCGGACGCCGCCGACGACCCGGCGCGCATCGCCTGGGTCAAGGGGACCTCCGACCGCCTTCGGCCGCTCGCGATGGAGCGCCAGTACCTCAACTTCCTCGGCCACTCGGAGGCGGGTGCGCGCGACACGACCGCGGCGATCTACGGGCCGGAGAAGTACGCGCGGCTCGTCGAGGTGAAGCGCCGCTACGACCCGGAGAACCTCCTCCGGGTCAACCACAACATCGTCCCTGCCGAGTGAGTGACCCGCGGCCGCCGCGGCGCCGGACGGTCGGTCTAGCCTCCCGTCGCGGTGGCTGCGACCGCTGTGCCGTCGGCGGCCCGGGGCTGATCGCCGGCCGGGCCCTCGCCGGCCGGGGGGCGCCGGCTCGCTAGCGCGTGACGCTGAACCGCCAGACGTTCCCCGCGTTCGCGGGGACCCACGCGCTCCCGCTCCATGCCTGCGCCTGCCAGTACCAGGTCTGGCCGCCCGCCACCGCGACCGCCGCCGAGGTCCCCGTCACCTCGGTCCAGGTCGTGCACGCCGAGGCCGAGCCGGCGACGCAGTAGCGGTACTTGGCGGCGGGGCTCCCAGAGACGAAGTGGGTGGCCCACGTGAGCGTCGCCGAGGTCGTCCCGCTCGAGAGCTTGCCGCCGTTCGGCGGCGAGAGCTTGCCGAAGTTGACCGTCAACGGGATCGAGCGCGTCGCCGTCCGGCCGAGCGAGTCGGTGACTCGGAACGTCGGGGTGAAGCCGCCGGACTGCGTCGGCGCTCCCGAGAGGACGCCACCCGCCCCGAGGGCGAGCGACGTCGGGAGGCTCCCGCCCCCGAGGGCCCACGTGTAGGGCGACTGGCCTCCGGCGGCGGCGAGCGTGACGGTGCCGTACGCGACGCCGGCCGTGCCGGTCGCGAGGGAGCTCGTCGTGATCGACGGCGGGGCCTGGAGCGTCAGCGAGAGGGCGCGGGTCGAGGTGCTGGCGTCGTCGCCCCAGACCCGGACGGAGAACGAGAAGGTGCCGGTGGAGGCCGAGGTCCCCGAGATCGTCCCGTCGGTGGAGAGCGAGAGTCCGCGCGGCAGCGAGCCGGAGGCGAGCGACCAGGCGTACGGGGCGGCGCCGCCGGTCGCGGCGAGGGAGGCGAGATACGCGACGCCGGCGGTGCCGGTCGAGAGCGAGGTCGTCGTCACGGTCGGCGCCGGACCGCTCGGCGCGGCCGAGCAGCGGTATGCGGTCCCGTCCGTCAGGGATCGGGCATTGTGCGAGATCTGGGTCCCCCAGAGGCCGTCGACGCTCTCGATCCCGGCGGTCGCCATGAAGCCGAAGTCGTGCACCAACGAGCCGGTCGACATGTCGAGGTACTGGAACCGGACCGCGTCGCTCCCCTCGTGGAGGATCGCCTGGAAGGTGACCCGGGAGGGGCCCGTGTACGGGTCGCCGTTGAGCAGATCCTCCCAGGTGACGACGAAGCGCCGGTTCGGCGAGCTGCCGACCGTCCGGTACGAGACCGCGCCGCCGATCGGATCCCATTCGTCCCACGCGGGCGCGACGAGGCCGTTCGGCTCGTACAGGCTGGGGATCGCCGCGTTGACCGAGTACGAGCCGTCGGTCGCCCCCGGGCGGAGGAACCCGTTCGCGCTCACCGTCGCCACGCTCCATGGCGTGCCGTACGTCGTGAACCCGAAGCCCTCCGGGAGCGGGACCGCGGCGAAGCCGTTGCCGGAGAGCGAGAGGGCGGTCCCGCCCGACGGATCGATCCAGCGGATCGGGGTGGCCCCGCAGCGGTAGGGCGGCGGCGGCGGGACGGTCCGGCCGGTCGTGGCGGCGGACCACGGGGAGGCCGCACCGGTCCCGAAGTTGTTCATCCCGCGGACCCTGAGGCAGTAGGCGGTCCCGGCCGTGAGGTCGCGGATCGTCGCGCTCGTCGTGTCGGCCGGCAGGATCGCGGCGGTCCGGTACGTGCCGCAGACCCCGTTCGTCGCGACGGCCGACTGGACCTCGTAGACGGTCTCGCCGACGACCCCGTCCGACCACGCGAGACGGAGCGTCGTGTACGTCGCGCTCCCGGTCGTCGGATCGGCCGGGGCCCCGGTCGGCGCGGCGGCGGCGGGCAGGCAGGCGCGGACGAGCCTGCCGATGTCGAGCCGGACGCCGGTCGCGGTCATCCCGTCGAGCGAGGGGGTGGGCGTCCCGGTCGCGAGGATCGCCTCCTTCCGCTGCCGCGCGGTCATCGCCGGGTTGATCGACGCGCAGAGCGCGACGCCGCCGGTGACGTGCGGCGCGGCCATGCTCGAGCCGGTCATCGACGTGTAGGCGCCCGGGGACGGGTACGGGTAGGTGGACTGGACGAGCGAGCCGGGGGCGCCGAGGTCGACGCTCCGGACGCCGTAGTGGGACCAGGAGGGGCGCGCACCGTCGCGGTCCGTCGCCGCGACCGCGACGACGCAGTCCCAGCCGCGCGTCCCGCCCTTCGTGCACTCGTAGGAGGCGGGGTAGGCGGGCGCGATGTCGTTGCTCGTCCCGAGGTTCCCCGCGGCGGCGACGTAGAGGATCCCCTGGTCGCCGGCGCGGTCGATCGAGTCGAGGAGGATCTGGCTGAACGAGGTGCTCGTCCAGGAGTTGTTGATCGCGACGAGGTCGATCCGGTGGCGGGTCTTCAGGTCGACGAGGTAGTCGGTCGCCGCGATCGCGCCGCTGACGAAACCGTTCGATGAGCCCATGAACTTCGCGGGGATCATCGTGACCTGCCAGTTCACCCCGGCGACCCCGATCCCGTTCCCGCCGACCGCGCCGATCGTCCCGGCGACGTGGGTGCCGTGCGCGTCCCACCCCAGCGTCAGGTCGCCGTCGAAGACGCTCGCGTCACCGTTGTAGAAGTCCCAGCCGCGGACGTCGTCGACGTAGCCGTTGCGGTCGTCGTCCTTCGCGTTGCCGGCGATCTCCGTGGGGCTGACCCAGGTGTTCGCGCTGAGGTCCTCGTGGCTCCACTGGATCCCCTCGTCGATCACGCCGACGTGGATGCGGCGGGACCCGGTGTGGCCGAGGGCCCACGCCTCGTCCGCGCCGGTGCCGTACGGGTTGGAGCCCGCGGTGATCTCGTCGCCGTGCATCCCCCAGAGCGACCCGTCGAGGTAGAGCGGGTCGTTCGAGACCTCCGCCCGGGTCACGACCCAGTCGAGCTCGCTGAGGCGGACGGCCGGATTCCCCGCGAGCCGTCGCATCGCCGCGGTGGGGGTCGTCCCCGGCGGGAGCGTCCAGCGCTCGACGTCACGGTTCGTCGGCGAGATCGGCACGGCGGCGATCGCACCGGCGGCTCGCCGCGCGTCGAACCGTTCCTCGGCGCGAGCGCCGGGCCGAAAGGCGACGAGGAGCGCGTCGGGGGCGTGCGGCGGGAGCGCGACGGGCTCGACCGGTCCCTCCGGCCGAGCCATGGCGGCGGAATCCATGGCAGCGGGATCCGGGGTGGCGTCGGACGGCTTCGCGAGGGCCGACGGCGATGCGAGGGAGGCGAGGATCGCGAGGGAGATCGCGATCCGGGACGGCGTGCGCATGGACCTCGTGGAGTCTCGCGGGGGTTCGGCTTCGGGACGATCCTATCCGAGGCGGCGGCGGAGCGCCCCGGGGGAGACCGGCGCCGGGGCGACCGGTGCCGGGGCGACCGGCGCCCGTGCTAGCGTGGGAACGTCGCGGCGTCAGCGGTGGCGCCGCCGACCGCGATGACGCTCGCCGTCCCGGCGACCGGTCGAAGTCGACAGGAGGAGCCGTGTCCCCGTCCCGCCTCGTCCTCCCCTTCATCCTCGCCGTCGTCGGCGGCGTCTGGCTCGGCCAGGGCGTCGGGCTGATCGGCGGGAGCGTGATGACGAACGATCCGTTCTGGGCCGGCGTCGGTGCGGTCCTCGTCGTCGTCGCGGTCGTCCTCGTCCTCAGGGGACGGAGGGGCGCCGCCCGGGGCTGACCGAAGCGCCGGCCGGACCCGGGCGGGTCACGCTGTCTCCTGTGCGTCCTCCGCGCGGCGGGCGACGGCGGGAGCGGCCGTCCCCGTGCTCGCCGCCCCGCGGACGAGCAGCGCCGTCACGACCCCGCCCGCGACGCAGAGCGCCCCGGCGGCGACGAAGGTCCCGCGCATGCCGAGGAGCGCGGCGGCGGCGCCGGCGCCCGCCATCGACAGGAGGCCGGCGCCCTCGGTCACGCCGCCGAAGACCGCGGCGACGCGTCCGCGGACCGGACCCGCGGCCTCGTCCATGAAGATCTTCGACGCGACGATGCTGATCGGCGCCTGCGCGAGGCCGAGTGCGAACAGGAGGGCGACGAGCTGCCACAGCTCGGCCACCCCGCCCCAGAGCAGGAGCAGGCCGCCGCACGCGACGAGCGCCGCCCAGAGCGTCCGTCCCGCCGAGATCCGCGCGACGAGCGCCGGAGCGACCGCCGAGCCGAGGAGCATCGCGACGAGCATCGACCCCTCGATCGCGCCGGCGAGCACGAGCGGCGCCCCCAGCTCCTGATACACGAACGGCACGAACAGCACGTTGATCGACCCGACGCCGAGCATGACGATCGCCGGCCCGATCGTGATCGCCGTGAGCATCCGGGACGCGCGCACCGCCGCGAGGCCCTCCCGCAGCGCGAGCCCCTTGCGGTCGGCGAGCTCGTGCTCGCTCGCCTCAGGCCGGCCGATCCCCCGAGGGATGAGGAGGAGGAGCGCTCCCGCTGCGAGGAAGCTGAGCGAGTCGATCGCGAAGAGGAGGTCGCGGTTCCCGCTCAGGCCGAGCACGATCCCGGCGAACGAGACGCCGAGCACCTGGGTGACGATCATCACCGTCTGCTGCAGCGACCCGATGTCGACGCGGCGGTCCTCGGGGACGACGCGGGCGATCACGGCCAGGTTGGCGGGACTGAAGAACGCCCCGGCGACCCCCTGGAGGAGCGTCAGGAGCGCGATCGCCGGGAAGGCGGCCTCACCGAGGCGGGATGCCGGGATGATGAGCATCACGAGCAGCGCGCGGACGACGTCGGCCGCGATCATCACCTGGCGCCGGTTCACCCGATCCGCGACGCCGCCGGCGACCAGCCCGATCGCCACGGACGGCAGGGCGGCGAGGACCGCCGTGAGCCCGAGCGCCGCGGTGGAACCGGTCAGGTCGAGCACGAGCAGCTGGAGCGCGAGGACGGTCGCGGCGGATCCCAGCATGGAGACGAACCGCGCGATGAGGAGCACCCGGAGGTCCGGGATCCGGAGGAGCTCGACGAGCCCGCTCATCGGTGGTCGTCCGCCCGGTCGCCCTCGCGGATGAAGATCCGCTCCACCGGCAGGCCGAAGAGATCGGCGAGCCGGAACGCGAGCGCCAGCGACGGGTTGTACTCGCCCCGCTCGAGGTAGCCGATCGTCTGCGGGTTCACCCCGACGCGCTCCGCGAGCGCCACCCGGCTGAGCCCGGCCTGCTGCCGGAGCTCGGCGATGCGGTTCGGGATCGGCGCCTCGTCCGCGGGCTTCCGACCGGTCATGCGCGCCCCACCCGGCTCACCGTGACGACGATGGCCCGGTGCCGAGCGCCTTGCCGACCTCCCGGCGCAGGACGGCGAGGGCCTCCTCGGCCTCCTCGGAGACCTCGTCCGGGGAGGGATCCCGCCAGGCGTGGACGAGACTCGGGAGCACCGAGAGGAAGACGGCGGCCGTCACGCTCACCCCGAGCAGGGTGTCGAGCGGGACGTTCCGCCACTCGATCGGCACTCCCTGGAGGACGAGGAGCAGGTACGCCACGATGAGCGCGCCGAGGATCCACACGACGATGCGGTACGAGGAGAGGAAGACCACGTCACGAACCCTTCGCTCGCGCTCGTCGAGCTCCTCGTGCGGCCGCTGGGCGAGCGATCGCTTGTACGTCACCGCGGCGAGCGTCATCGCCGCCGCCGCGAGCAGCGCGGGGAGCGACCACGATCCGATCGGGGACGCATCCACGACGAGCGTCCCGGGAAGCGACGCGACGTAGAGCGCCGCGGCGAGGAACCAGAGCACCACGAGGCTCTTCCCTGCGAGGAGTCGTGGCCGCCGCCACGGCGTGTCCAGCTCGATCGCCATGCTGTTGAGCCGGTCGGCGAACCTCGGCCCGACGGCTGTGTTCGCCACGAAGCTGACGAGCACGATCGCCGCCACCACCGCGAAGGGCGCCCAAGATGCGTCCATCTCTTCCTCTCCTTGCTATCCAGCCAGTTCGGCTGTGGCCCAGCCCCGTCGGCTGTGGCCCAGCCCGTTCGGCTGTGGCCCAGCCCCGTCGGCTGTGGCCCAGCCCGTTCGGGCGTTGTATTACTACAATAGCAGAAGTTGGAGGAATACAACAACTGCACCCGATGGAGTGTCGGTCGGGGGACGGATACCTGACGAGGTAGGGTTGGTCGGGGCGAGAGGCCCAGGGCCGCCGTATCTACCTCGTCAGCCTCACCCTCCGGTCCCGTGACAGCGTGCTCCGGGGCGCGACGCCATGACCGCAGGAGGCTGCACGTCCCGGCTCCGTTCGGGCCGATCGCCCCGATCTTCGCCCGGGGTAGAGCGAGATCGGCATGTCCTCGAGGACGGTCCGGTCCGGCGGCTCGTGCCGGGAGAACTCTGGCGTCGTCTGGATCAACTCGGTAGGCATGGCGGGAAGGGTAGGGCCACAAGGCGGACGGCTGCCCGGCGGCGGGCGACGGGCGGGCGGACGTGCGTGCAGCCGGGCTGACTCGAGGAAACCACCACCGCCTCTCTGGTACTCTCCGCGCGGCCCGAACATCACAGCTCGCCGCGCTCAGCGGCGTCCCACTATGGCGAGTCCGCGTCCCCGGTCGCCAGGAAAGGTTCAAGTGGACTCTCGCATCGCACGCGCCGCGATCGGCGGCATCCTCGTCCTCTCGCTCGCCGCCTGCTCCGGCGGCTCGACCTCCGGCGGCGACACGGCGAGCCCAGCCGCGAGCGTGCCCGCGGGCAAGGTCTCCGCGAACAACGCCTCCGAGGAGGAGATCGTCGCGGCGCTCGAGGGCGCCGGCGTCGAAGATGCCGACGAGTGGGCGGAGGAGATCGTCGAGTACCGGCCGTATGCCGACGCCGAGGCGCTCGAGGAGACCCTCACCGAGGAACTCGCGAAGTACAACCCGACCCAGGAGACCCTGGACGCGATCCTCTCGGTCCTCGTCCCATGATCTCCCGCGTCGTCTCCGGCGACGCGGCGGACCTCCTCCGGCGAGGCCTCATCGGCCTCGCCGGGGTAGGGATCCTGGGGACCGGCCTCGAGCTCGCCTTCCTCGAGCACTGGGACGGCGCCCTCCAGCTGGCCGCGTGGCTCGGGATCGCGCTCCTGCTCGTCGCCTTCGTCGCGCTGGCCCGGACCCGCTCGTCCCGCGCGCTCTCGATCGCGAGGGTCCTCGCCACCGTGGCCGTGGCCGTGGGTGTGGTCGGCGTCCTCATCCACGTGAACGCGAACCTGGAGGCCGCGCCGCTCGACCGCAAGTTCAAGGACGGCTGGGACGCGCGGCCCTTCATCGAGCAGCTCTGGCTCGCCGCCACCGGCCAGGTGGGGCCCGCGCCGGCGCTCGCCCCCGGCGCCCTCGCGCAGACCGCGCTCGCCGTCCTCCTGGCGACGGTCCGCCACCCTGCGGGGCGCTAGCGCCCCGAACCGCCGATGGCCACCACGGCGTCTTCGTGGCGGCGCGGTCGCGGCGGGGCCTGGCCGACCGCATCGATCGCGCGCTGAGAGCGCGAGCGGGACGTCTCGGTCATTTGCTCCAGACCCTCTGGTTGGAGGGCGAGGCCGCATGCGGCAGGCTCGAGCCCGGCCACACGATCCCATGCACCCTCTGGCCACGGGGAGCGCCCGCGGCAACGACGACGGCCTAGTGGTAACTGACCCATCGGAGCGTCGCTCCACGATGAGGTAGGTTTGGTCGGGGCGAGAGGATTTGAACCTCCGACCTCATCGTCCCGAACGATGCGCGCTGCCAAACTGCGCCACGCCCCGACCGAAGAGCGCCCGTTTCACAGGGCGTCGGGATGATAGCGCACGCCGGGTGAGTGGGCGAGGACGCCCTCGCTCAACCGTGGGCGAGCAGCGCCTCGCCCTCGCCGGCGATCTCGTGCGCGCCGTGCGGCAGATACCAGTGGGAGCCGGCCGGTGCCTCGATCCCGTCGAGCCGGAGGGAGCCGACGGTGACGCTGAGGATCGCGGCCCGACCGGGATCGACCGCGACCGGCGACGAGCCGGCCGTGACGAGGATGTGATCGAGCGCGAAGGGCGCCCCGGGATCGCTCACCCGGGTGAGGACGCCGTCCGTCGAGGTGACCGATCGCGCCGGCAGGGTCCCGACCGCCGGGTCGAGCGTCGGCCGGAGCGCGCGGCTCGCCTCCTCGTGATGGAGCGGACGGGGCCGCCCCCAGTCGAACGCGCGGTACGTGAGGTCGCTCCGCTGCTGGATCTCGTAGAGGAGGAGTCCCGGGCCCGGGGCGTGGACCGCGCCGGGGGGGACGTCGAATGTCGCCCGGGGGCTCGGGCGCCGCTCCACGAGGGCCGCGGTGACCCGGCGCGCGTCGCCGGTGAAGAGCTCCTCGCCCGACGAACCCGGCGCAAGGCCGAGGTAGAGGTAGGCCCCGTCGCGAGCCTCGAGGACGACCCACATCTCGTGCTTGCCGATCGCGCCGGGCCCGTGGAGCGCGCGGGCGAGCGCGTCATCGGGGTGGACCTGGACGGAGAGGAGCGCGTCGACGTCGAGGAGCTTCACGAGAGGGACCGACGCGGCGAGCCCGGCGGCGGCGAGGGTCCGGCCGTCCGGGAGGCGCGACTCGTCGCCGCTCACCCAGAGCTCGCCGACGGGGAGGCCGTCCGCGGTCCCGAACCGGCCACCGCCCCACGGGCGTCCCGCGGCCGACGGGGTGAGGCGAAGCGGCGACGCGGATCGCTCCGGCATGTCGGTGAGGGTACGCGGTC